>NZ_NPFX01000006.1:0-265030 GCF_002259335.1 Rhodococcus sp. 14-2483-1-1
GATCTTGGTGGCTTTGCTGGGGGTGAGCAGGGTGGTGGAGGTCAACCACCCTGCGGGTCCGGGGAATCCGAGTTTCTCGCGGGCCACTCGAGTGTCGATTTCGGCGACGAGGGCGATGCGTCGGGCTTCCATCAGCTGGATTCGGTGGGAGACATCGGCAGCGTCGGCGAGGAGTTCTGCCTCGCTCAGTTGCCAGATATCTGTGGTCATGAGGTAAGTGTATCGAATGCATGTTCGATACACAATGATAGTCGATTCGAAAACTATTGCCCTGCATAATGATTCGGAAAACTCACCTTGTCGGTGAGCCATGCTAGGCGAGTCGACCACCAACCCTGAACGTCGCTCGGTATGCACTGGGCGAAACACCCAGCTCCGCAGCAAGCTGGTTTCTCAACGATGTCGCGGTGCCGAATCCGGTGTCGTGCGCGATGCGTTCGACGGTCAGATCCGTGTTCTCGAGCAACTCCCGTGCACGCTGCACCCGCTGCGCCACGATCCAGCGGGCCGGGGAGATTCCGACTTCGGCCATGAAACGGCGGGAGAGCGTCCGAACACTCATCGACTGCCGTCGCGCTAGGTCCTCCACCGACAGGGATGCGCCCAGGTTGCTCAGTGCCCACTCCTGCGTGCCCGCCGTCGATGTGCCGTACGTCTGTGGAACCGGGGTGTCGATGTACTGCGCCTGACCACCGCTGCGATGGGGTGGCACGACGGTTCCGCGGGCCACCCGATTTGCCACCGCCGCACCGAAATCCTGACGAATCATGTACAGACACAGATCGATTCCCGATGCTTCCCCTGCCGCCGTCAGTATGTTGCCGTCCTCGGTATAGAGCACGTTCGGATCGAGCAGGACCGTCGGATACAGCTCGGCGAATCGGGAGGCCGACTTCCAATGCGTGGTAGCCCGTTTGCCGTCGAGAACTCCCGCCGCGGCGAGAACGAACGCGCCTGTGCAGATCGACGCCAATCGCTGATTCGTCACCACGCGGAACAGGGGTGACAAGGCAACACCGTCGGTCTCGTAGTCGGCGTCGGAGGCAGGAACGATCACGGTATCGGCCTCGGCCACGGCGTCGAGTCCGCGTTCGACGAGAATGTGAACGTCGGAATCGGTGCGAACAGGGCCGGGCACGTCGGTGCAGGTAGTCACCTCGTACAGCGCATCGCCGGAGTCGGAGTGCGCCTGTCCGAACAGGCGGTGCACGATGCCCAACTCCATGGCGAGGAGGCCGTCACGTACGTAGACGGCAATGCGATGCGTCATGGCCGAATCCTCCCACGTGCAGTTCCTTGTGCGCAGCGACCGCCTTGGCCGAAATCTTTCACAAGTTGTCATTTGTGCCACTGTTGCCCAAAGGTCTATTGACCCAGGATCGAGTGCATGAACATCCTGTGGGTCTACGCCCATCCAGAAGCCCGCTCACTGAACGGCTCTCTGCGAGACGCAGCACTGAAGCGACTCCGCGCCGACGGCCATACCGTCGAGCAGTCGGATCTGTATGCGATGCAGTGGAATCCGGTGGTCACCGCCGAGGATTATGCCCACGATCCGACGGAGCGATTCCAGGTGGCGACCGCATCCAGCACCGCCCTCGCGGCCGGCACCCAGACCCAGGACATCGTGGCCGAGCAACAGAAGTTACTGCGTGCCGACGCCGTCGTACTGCAGTTTCCGCTGTGGTGGTTCTCGATGCCCGCGATCATGAAGGGTTGGGTGGATCGCGTATTCGTGGAGGGTTTCGGCTACGGCATCAGGGCATCGGATGGCAGCACCCGGCGCTACGGCGACGGCATGCTCGCCGGAAAGCGCGCGATGGTCGTCGTCACCATGGGCGGCAGCGAACACACCGTCTCCCCACGCGGTATCAACGGCTGCTTGGACGAGATGCTGTACCCGATTCAGCACGGCATCCTGTTCTATACCGGCATGTCCGTATTGCCACCGGTGCTCGTGGCGAGCGCCGACCGGATGGCCGAGTCCGATTACGCTGCAGCGGAATCGGAACTCCTCCAGCGAGTGAAGAGTCTGCACACCGAGGAGCCCATCCCCTACCGCACCCAAAACGGCGGCGACTACGACCGGCGATTCGTGCTGCGCACCGACGTCGAGGCCGGGGACACCGGCATGCGAGTACACACCGCCCCGTGATCAACCGAGAATGCGAGCGAGAAACGCACCGATGTTGTCTTCGACTGCAGCGGTGCGGGTCTCGACATCGAAGTCTTCCTTGAACTGCCGACCCAACGCCGGGGTCTTCTTCTTTCGCGCATACAGCGAGCACGCAAGGTCCGAGCAGATGTAGGTACCCACGGTATTGCCACGCCTGCCGGATTCTCCGGCCTTCGCAGCAGCCATCAGCGAGACCCCGCCGTTTGCGTGTGTGGTGAGGCAGATGCTGCACATCTGCGCCGTGCGCGGCCCTCCGGGCTTGTAGCGCAACGCGATTCCGCGCGGAGCGTCCCCGGAAGGCACGATGATGTAGCTTCTTCCGGCGAGCTTCGGATCCACCCAACCGAAGAAGTCGAGATCGTCCCACGGTACTGCGTCGAAAGCCTCGGGAAGGGTGACCCGCTTGGCGTCGCCCTTGGACGAATTGACGAACGACGACCTGATGTCGCGTTCGGAGATCGGTTCCATGTCACTGCCTCCAGTGCTGTAAGAGTGTGTCGATTCCGTCGAGGATGCGTGTCCACGACTGCTGCGAGTCGGGTGCACTGTGAGCGAACGAGCCCGACGCGTCGAGGCTGGCATAGCCGTGAAAGACACTGCCGAGCAATCGAACTGCGTGGACCTTATCCTCCTCGCCCAGGTCGTACCCCCGGAGGATCGCCTTCATCATCGCCGAATGACGAACTCCCGCACTCGCAAGAGCGGTCTCGTGATCGAGCGGAAACTGCGTCGCCGCATAGCGACCGGGATGCTCACGCGAATAGTCGAGATATGCGTTCGCGACGGCCACCAACGCGTCCTTACCCGCTCGGCCCGCGAGAGCCTCCGACACCCGGTCGGCCAGTTCCTCCAACGCCAGCAGCGCGATGCCGACGTTCAACTCGTGCGAGTTCTTCAGATGCGAATACAGGCTCGCCACCTTGACGTCGAAGCGTCGTGCCAACTCGCTCGCAGTCACGCGATCGAAGCCGACCTCGTCGGCCAGGTCCGCTCCTGCTGCCACGATGCGCTGCGCGGTCAATCCTGCGCGTGCCATGCCGGCCTCCTCCTCTGTCGAAGAAGACCGTAGCTGAAACTAATACCTATAGGCAAATAGCTAAACCAATCAGCGGCCCTGCCACGCCGCCCACAACTGTGCGTACCGTCCACCGGCCGCGACCAGCTCCTCGTGCGGACCCTGCTCCAGGATTTTTCCGTGTTCGAGCACCACTACGCGGTCGGCCGCAGCGGCCTGAGTCAGGCGATGCGCGACGATCAACGTACTGCGACCCTTCGTCGCGGCTTCGGCGGCAGCTTCGAGTTCTCGCGCACCGGAACTGCCGGCCTCCGCGGTGGCCTCGTCCAACACCGCGACGGCCGGGTCGGCGAGAACCAAACGCGCCAAGGCCAATTGCTGCGATTGTGCCGCGGTCAACTGGTGCCCGCCCTCGCCGACGGCGGTATCGAGTCCGTCTTCGAGCGCCTCGACCCACCCCCACGCGCCGACGGTCCGCAACGCGGCTTCGACGTCGGCGCGTTCGGCGTCCGGCGCAGCCAACCGCACGTCGTCGATCAACCGGCCGGCGAAAACGTGCACTTCCTGACTGACGATTGCGACGTGACGGCGCAAGCCCTCACTGCCCAGCGCGTCCAGCGTTGCGCCGCCGACGCGAACCGACCCGGACGTCGACGCGATCGAGCCGGCCGCGATGGCCGCGATCGTCGATTTGCCGGCACCGGTTGACCCCACGAGCGCCACCGTCTCACCCGCAGCGACGCGCAGGTTCACTCCGTGCAACACATCGTGACCCTCCTCGTACGCGTGTCGCAGATCGGTGACGTCCAGGGTGGCGTCGACGGGTACGGAACCGTCGCCCACCGGCCGTTCGTCGGGAATGTCCACGACGCCGACCAGGCGGGCCAACGACGCACCGGCAGACTGGATGTCGTCGAAGGTGAACAACAACGTGCCGATCGGATTGAACAGGCGGTGGAACAGCAAGGCCGCGGCCGTCGTCTCACCGACGGTGACGTAATCGCCTCGTACGAGCAGGAACCCGGCCAACAGGATCACCGACAGTCCCACGCATTCGGCGCGGTTGCTGCGCGAGCCGAAGCGGGTGAAGAGTCGAAAGACCTCGAGGCCGATGTCTCGGGCCTTGGCCGAAGACCGGTCGATGTCGCTCAGATGGGCAGACTCGAGTCCGTACGCGCGCACCGTCTTTGCGCCCTGCATGCTGCTGACGAACGACTGCGCACGCTCGCCCATCGCGACGCGTTCGGCCGCATACAGCGGAGCCGACCGCGGCAGGTACCACCGCAGCGCCAGCACGTACATCGGCAACGCCACCAGTCCGGCGAGGCCGAGACGCCAGTCGATTCCGAGCATCGTGATCATGCTCAGGCACACGAGCAGGAATGCTCCGACGAGCTGCGGGATCACTTCACCGATCGACTTAGCCATCACTGCGACGTCGTCGCCCACCCGAGAGAGCAAGTCGCCCTTGCCTACTCGTTCCAACGTCGCCACCGGCAGATGCAGGGCGCGCCGAACGACGGCTTCGCGCAGCGAGGCCAGGATGCCCTCGCCGAGTGTGCTGATCAGATAGCCACTGAATCCGGTGACGATTCCGCCGATCACCGCTGCCACCGAGATCACCACAACGACGCCGATGATCGTCGACGTGTCGGCTCCGTCGCGGACGCGGTCGACCAGCACACCGAGCACGTACACCGGCACCAGCGACATCCCCGCGGCGATCGCGCCGAGGAGCAGCGTCACCGCCGTTCGTGCCTTCCGCAGGCGCAGCTGTTCCAGCAGCCACTTCCCGGACCGTGCCCCGGTTGCGATCGGAAGTAGTTCGGGGGTCGTCATCGCAGCACCGTGTCCTTGTACTGCGAGTCCGAGGACGCGAGATCGTGGTGCGTTCCCTCGGCGACGACGCGTCCGCCGTCGACGACGAGAACGCGATGGGTCACCGACAGCAGCGCAGGGCTGGTGGTGATGAGGATCGTTGTTTGCGAGGCGCTTTCGGTGTGCCGCAGCTCGGCAACACCGCGGGCTATGGCGTGTTCGGTGACGGCGTCGACGGCCGTCGTGGGGTCGTGCAGCACCAGCACCGGGGCATCGACCGACAGCGCCCGGGCCAAGGCGACTCGTTGACGTTGCCCGCCGGACAGGCTCGCTCCGCGGTCGGTGACGGCGTGGTCGAGGCCGGCTTCGTGCAGTTCGACGACGTCGGTGGCCGCGGATGCCTGCAGCACTCGGTCGAGTTCGGCCTCGGGCCGCTCACGCCCGGCGGTGACGTTGCTACGCACGGTGCCGGCGAAGAGGTCGGTCAGGTGCGGCTCGACGAGAACGGTCTCACGGGCGCGTCGGAGATCGATCCGACCCGCCGGGATCCCGCCGATACGTACCGTTCCGGTGTAATCGGACTCGGAGATCTGGCCGGACAGCAGTGCGGCGATCGCTTCGCCGTCTTGCGGCCGATAGGCCACCACTCCGAGTAACTCACCCGGTGCGGCTCGGAATGCGAGGCCGTCGAGCGACCGGAACCGAACGTCCTCGACGGTCAGTTCGGTACCTACCGGAACCGCGGACTCCGACTGCGGTAGAACGTGTTCCGCACCCAGTACCAGGGCGAGCCGATCGGCCGATCCACGCACCATGGCCACCACACCGGGGATCCTCGACAACCCGGTGAGAGGTTCGATGACGAATTGCGAGAGTCCGATGACGGTGATCAACTCACCGACCGAAATCCGGCCCTGCAACGCGAACCAGCCTGCGGTCCCGGCAATTCCGACGGCGAGCAGCGCGTTGACCGCCGCGGCGAGGCCCTGATAGACGTTGTTGGCGCGGGCCAGTTTCAGCGTCGCTGCCAGTGCCGTTCTGCTCGACGTCACGAACCGCTGCGTTGCAGCGTTCTCGGCACCGATACCGCGCAGGGGCCGCACTCCGCTGACCAGATCGGTGGCCATCCCCGATACCCCGGCGATCTCGGCCTGCTGTGCGGTGGCCGCACGAGTGAGCAACGGGGCGAGGCGCTGGAGTGCAATCAGAATGACCGGAGTTCCGATCACGACGGCCAGGCCGAGAGGAATGTCGATGATCAGCAATGCCACCGCCGACGCCACCACCGCGACGGCCGATGAGAAGACCCGGGCGATCAGATCGAGGATCCACGACTCCTTCTCGGCATCGGACGTCGACACCGTCAGCAGCTCCCCCGACGACAGCTCGGTCCGCAGTCCACGGGGATCGAGGACGCGTCCGGCAACCTCGATACGCACCAGGTACGCCTCCCGCTCGATCGCGACGACGATGATGCGAGCACCGATGCGCCATGCGTACGACAGCGTGACGAACAGGGCCGCCAGCCCGATCAGCGAGACGATCATCGCCGTGACGTCACCGGTGTCGATGGCCCGCGAGACGATGAGACCGATGGCCACCGGGACCATCGTTTCGCACAGTTGATGTACCCCGAACAGCATCGACGAGCCGATCAAGCGAGCGCGATGGCGTCGTACGGTGCGGCGCAGAATCGCGGAGCCGGTGGCTGGAGGAGGGCCCTCCACCACCGTTCGAGCATGGCGGAGCGGCACAGAATCGGTCATTTGTTGCAGCCTAAGGGATCGGGAACTGGCGATGGGGTGCCACATTTACATAGAGTCGTGGCCAGGAACACCACGTAAGTCCAGCAGAGAGTACGGAGAACACCATGCCTGCCAAGACCTCCACCGACAACGACATCGCCGACGAAGACATCGTCCCACTCGAGTACGAGACGGCCAGCCAGGCTCAGCGCGTCGTCGCCGCCTACGCGACCGATGCCGACGAATGCCGCATGTTGTTGTCGATGCTGGGTATAGACCCCGTAGCGAAGACCGACTGACAGGTTTTCGCAGGGCTGTTTCCCCAGAGATCTACAAGCGGATTGGACAGTTGTGGCTGACGCCTCGCAGGGTTCGGATTTTGTCGTCGTAGCCAACAGGTTGCCCGTCGATCTGGAAAAGCTTCCGGACGGAAGCACGCGATGGAAGCGAAGCCCCGGCGGGTTGGTCACCGCCCTCGAGCCGATCCTGCGCGCCAACAAGGGTGCCTGGGTGGGATGGGTCGGCGTGTCCGACGTCGACGTCGAGCCGTTCGTCGAGGACGACCTGCAGCTGCGACCGGTCCCGATCAGCGAGAAGGAGTACACCCAGTATTACGAGGGGTTCTCCAACGCCACCCTGTGGCCGCTCTACCACGACGTCATCGTCAAACCGGAGTACGACCGCGACTGGTGGAACGCCTACGTCGAGGTCAATCGCCGCTTTGCCGAGAAGACATCCGAGGCGGCGGCACAGGGCGCGACAGTCTGGATCCAGGACTACCAGCTCCAGCTCGTCCCGAAGATGCTGCGCATGCTGCGCCCCGATCTGACCATCGGGTTCTTCCTGCACATCCCGTTCCCGCCGATCGAGCTGTTCATGCAGATGCCGTGGCGCACCGAGATCGTCGAGGGACTCCTCGGTGCCGATCTCATCGGGTTCCATCTGTCCGGCGGCGCGCAGAACTTCCTCTACCTTGCCCGACGCCTCGCCGGGGGAACCACGTCCCGAGGAACCGTCGGAGTGCGGTCCAAGCTCGGCGTCGTGCAGGTCGGCTTCCGGACCGTGCGTGTCGGGGCCTTTCCCATCTCCATCGACTCGGGCGACCTCGACACCAAGTCTCGCTCCAAGGCCGTCCGTGATCGTGCGAAGCAACTCCGCAAGGACCTGGGAAACCCGAAGCGCATCATGCTCGGCGTCGATCGACTCGATTACACCAAGGGAATCGACGTCCGGCTCAACGCTTTCCGCGAGTTGCTCGAAGAGGGCCGCGTCGACCCCGCCGAGAACGTCATCGTGCAGTTGGCCACGCCCAGCCGGGAACGCGTCGAAAGTTACGTAGCGATGCGCGGCGAGATCGAGCAGCAGGTGGGCCGGATCAACGGCGAATACGGCCAGGTGGGTCATCCGGTGGTGCACTACCTGCACCGGCCGATCCCCCGCGACGACCTGCTGGCCTATTTCGTCGCCGCCGACGTCATGCTGGTCACGCCACTGCGCGACGGCATGAATCTCGTCGCCAAGGAGTATGTGGCCTGCCGCAGCGATCTCGGTGGCGCGCTCGTACTCAGCGAATTCACCGGTGCCGCAGCAGAACTGCGCCAGGCATACCTGTGCAATCCACACGACCTGGACAGCGTGAAGGACGCCATCATCGGCGCGCTCGAACAGGAACCCGAGGCAGGAAAGCGCCACATGCGTGCCATGCGTCGGCAGGTGCTCGCGCACGACGTCGACCGCTGGGCCCGTTCCTTCCTGACCGCGCTTGCACAACCTGCGGAGGGCTCGAACCCCACGCAGCGTTAAATCGCTTTCCTTCCGACCGTCGACGGCTGTAAGTTTGCCGTCGACGGTTTCTTTTCATGCATGCCAGAAGTGAGGAGGTGGGCATCGTGGCCACCTGGACGACAGCACCCCCGAGCCCTCGTTCCTCCTCCCCCAAGGATCTCGCATGTCTCCACTCGACCATTACGGTCTCGATCAGCACTGGCTGACCGAATTCGAAAAGCATTCTCAGAACGCACTTCTCGCCCGCATCGTTCGCGTCGACCGCGGTGAGTTCGACGCCGTCACCGACAGCGGCATCGTCCGAGGCACAGGTAGCAATACCTGCACCGGGGATTGGGTGACCCTGGACGAGAACTCGTTCCGGCTGATCGCCATCCTCCCCCGCCGGACGGCCATCGAACGCGCCTCCGCCGGATCGACGTCCGAGACACAGGTTCTCGGAGCCAACGTCGATACCGTCGTGATCACCGTCGCGTCGGACACGGCCCTCGACCTCGGTCGCGTCGAGCGCTACATCACCCTCGCCTGGGGCAGCGGCGGCGTCCCCGTTCTCGCGATCACCAAGAACGACAGCGGCAGCGTCGACGAAGAACGAATACTGGCAGCCGCACCGGGTGTCACCATATGCAGCACGAGCGCTGTCTCGACCGGCGGAATCGACTCACTGACAGGACATCTGCGAGGCACGGTCGCACTGATCGGGCCGTCGGGATCCGGCAAGTCGACGCTCGGCAACGCCCTTCTGGGCGGCTCGGCGTTCGCAACCGGTGCCACCCGCGACGCCGACGGCAAAGGCAGGCACACGACGGTGCATCGGGAGTTGGTGCCGATTCCGGCGTCCGGCCTCGTTCTGCTGGATACCCCGGGTCTGCGGTCGGTGGGTATCCAGGGATCGGAAGATGCTGTGGCGAGCGCCTTTTCCGACATCGAAGAACTGGCTGCACTGTGCCGGTTCGGTGACTGTGCGCACGAACACGAGCCCGGATGCGCAGTGCTTGCCGCCGTCGACGCGGGCGAGCTCACAGAACGCAGACTCGGCAACTACCGAAAGCTGCTGCGGGAGAACGCCTGGGCCACCTCGAGGCACGACGCCCGAGCTCGCAGCGAGAAGCTGCGCGAGTACAAGCAGATCTCGAAGTCGCTGCGTCGGAAATACGCCGCCGACGGTAAAGGGAGGTAGGTCAGCTCTCGTCGAACAGTGAGGGACTGTCGGTCTCCGCCTCGGCCTGCCGAGCCGAACCTTCACTGCTCGACGCCTTGCGCACCACCTCGACCGTGGTGGTGCGCACCGACAACCGATGCCCGTCGTGGTGTTCGAGCAACGCCAAACCCTGACGAATCTCGAGCACCTTCCACGGGCCGGCGTGCCCGGACGCCTGAACCAGGTCGCCTGGTGCGATCTCGGAAGCCACTGTTGTTCTCCATTCGGCGAGCGATCGGGTTCGAGCAAGTCTGTGACACACACCCTATCGGGCACGCATCTGGGCGCACTCACTTGCTCGGTGAACAAATTAGGAGTACTCATGTAATAGTTATAGATATACAAGCATTATCGCGGAGGTGGACGTGGCCGAGTTGACTCGACGACACCGGTATCTCGTGCTCGGCATCTGCTGCCTGAGCCTGTTTCTCGTCAGCACCGACAACACGATCGTCAACGTTGCACTGCCGTCGATGCGCGCCGACCTGAACGCATCGGTATCGGGCCTGCAGTGGATCATCGACGCATACACGCTGGTCGTCGCCTCGCTGCTGATGCTCGGCGGCTCGATGGCCGACAAGTTCGGACGCAAACGCTTCTTCCTGATCGGGACCGGAACGTTCGTGGTCGGGTCCCTACTGTGCAGCATTGCACCGTCACTGGGCTGGCTCGTCGCCTTCCGCATGCTGCAGGCCGTCGGCGGCTCGATGATGAATCCCGTCGCGATGTCGATCATTACCAATACCTTCACCGACCCGAAAGAACGTGCCGGGGCCATCGGAATGTGGGGTGCTGTCGTCGGGATCTCGATGTCGGCGGGCCCCGCGCTCGGCGGCATCCTCGTCACCGGTGCCGGGTGGCAGTCCATCTTCTGGATCAACGTCCCGGTCGGCATCTTCGCACTGGCGATGACAGTGAAGTTCGTCCCCGAATCCAAAGCCGAGCACGCGAGAAAGTTCGACCCGGCCGGTCAATTCCTCATATTCGCGTTTCTCGCCTCGCTGGTGTTCACCATCATCGAGGGCCCGGCGAAGGGCTGGGGATCGCCGCTGATCGTGCTCACCGGTGCCATTGCAGTCGGCTCCCTCGTCGGCCTGCTGGTGGTCGAGTCGCGGATCGAGGAACCCCTGATCCAACTGAGGTTCTTCCGTAGCGCACCGTTCAGCGGAGCGACGGTGATCGCCGTGTGCGCGTTCGCTTCCCTGGGCGGATTTCTGTTCCTCAACACCCTGTACCTGCAGGACGTGCGCGGCTACTCCCCGCTGCATGCCGGTCTCTACACTCTGCCGATGGCCTTGATGACGCTGATCTTCGCGCCGATCTCCGGCCGCATCGTCGGCACCCTGGGTGCGCGCATTCCGCTGCTCGTTGCCGGAATCGGATTCGTGGCCTCGGCGCTGATGCTCACCCGACTGACTCCGACGACGTCGTTCGCGTGGCTGGCGGTTGCCTACGTGATCTTCGGAATATCCTTCGGCATGGTCAATGCTCCGATCACCAATACCGCGGTGTCCGGAATGCCGCGCAGCCAGGCCGGAGTCGCGTCCGCCATCGCGTCGACCAGTAGGCAGGTGGGTCAGTCGCTCGGCGTGGCCGTCGTCGGCTCCATCGTCACCGCGAGCATCGTCGGTGAGATCTCCGACGGTTTCACCGCCGCGGCCGTGCCCGCGTGGTTCGTCATCGCAGGCGCAGGCGTGGTCGTCACCGTGCTCGCCTTGGTCACCACCGGCCGGTGGGCCCGCTCGACCGCCGAGAACATCGGCCGTCCGGTGCTCGTATGACCGCCGACGCAGCGCATGTCTGGCGCGAGATGCGCTCACTGATGCTCGAGAAACACGACACCCGACGGGCCGTCGCCGACGCCACCGGCATGAGCTTTCTGCGGGCGAAGCTGCTCACCAAATTGCTCGCGGGAGATCGGACGGTGACCGAGCTGGCCGAGATTCTTGCGTCCGATGCGCCGTACGTCTCCCTCAACGTTCGCGAGCTCGAGAAGCGCGAATTGGTGGTGCGCACCGAAGATCCCGAGGATCGCCGACGCCGCATCATCGGGCTCACCGATGCCGGCCGTCGCCTTGCGGAGAAAGCCAGAACAATCGCCGACGCCCCGCCGCCGGAATTCACGACGGTATCTGCGGCGGATCTGGCACATCTACGACGGATTCTGCAGCTGCCCTGATCTCTTGGGACAGCGCTTCAGCGGCGGATGGACTCGAGTGGGGTGCCGGTCTCGACCAGGGCGCGCACGGTCGCCGCTTCCATTCCCGGGGATCCGCACACCAGAATTTGGCTGTCCAGGAATGGCCCCTGGGTGGCGACGACGTCGGCCATACTGCCTTCCCAACAGTGCTCGGGCTCGAAGAACGCGGCGGTGGAACCGATTTCGTCACGGATGCGGTCGTTCCATCGATCCGGAGCCCACGGCTCGTTCAGTTGATCGACGACGGGAACGACGGTCAACCACCGCAATTGCGACGCCATCAACCACAGCATGTCCCCGGCATACAGGTCGCGAGGCGATTTTCCGCCGACGAACAGCGTGACGTCGGGCGGCTGCTCCCAGCGCGTGAGATCGAGCAGAATTGCCCGCAACGGAGCGAGGCCGGTGCCGCCCGCGATCATGACGACGTCGCGACCCGAGTCGTCGACACGCAGACCGCCTTGGGGATCGCTGATCTGCCAGACATCCCCTGGCCGTGTCTCGTTGACGATCGACCCGCTCACCCATCCAGCGGGAACGGCTCGGACGTGAAATTCCAGTTTGCCGTCGAGCGAGGGCGGCAGCGCGGGTGAGTATCGCCGCGTCAGAGCTGAGTTCTGGGGAACTGTCACCGATACCGACTGGCCTGCTGTGAACGGAACCACATCGCCCTCGAGTCTGATGACCGCGAGGTCGTTCCGAAGGCGGTGATACTGAACGACCGTCGAACTCCACGCCTGCATGCCGACCAGGATAGGGGTCGGTGGCGGGTGTCTCGCAAACGCGCGCAAGGTTCGGCACCGCTGCCCCGCTCGACGTCGCAAACGCGCGCGCAATTGTTGGCCGCGCGCGAAATAGTGAGCGAATCAGGGACGACAATGCGCGCACCTGAGGAATGCGCGCGCGTTTGTGGGGATATGTGTGGCAGAGACCCGCGAAGCGGCTCCGGTGGACTGGCTCGACTCCGGTGGGCCAGACCTGCGCGAGGTTCGCCACCGGCGCGAGGTTCGCCGGCGCAAACGCGCGCGCGTTTGCTGAACGCGCGCGGAATAGAGAGCGAATCAGGGACGACAATGCGCGCATCTGACAAATGCGCGCGCGTTTGCGAGGATCTGAGCCCGCAAAGTGGCGGCGACCCTAGCGCTGGTGCTTCGGCTTCCAGACCACCAGGGCGTTGCGTTGAATCGGCACCAGGTCGCGGCGATAGCTGGCGTGCACGGCTGCCAACTCCTGAGCCAGTTCGCTGATTCGCGACTGCAGAGCCTCGACCTGATTGGTGAGCTCGATGATGCGCTTGATGCCGGCGAGGTTGACGCCCTCGTCCTGCGAGAGTCGCTGCACTTCACGGAGCAGTGCGACATCACGCGGGGAGTAGCGTCGACCGCCGCCGGTGGTGCGGTGCGGGGTGACCAGTCCGAGCCTGTCGTAGGTGCGCAGTGTCTGCGCGTGCATACCGGCCAGCTGTGCCGCGACGGAGATCACGAAGATCTGCGCGTCGGGATCAGCTTGTGCTCCACCATTTTTCGGGGAACCGCCCTCGGGAGGCACCGACATCACACACCTGCCCACCCGGCCCGCGGGTCGAATCCGCTGGCCTTCTCGGCTTCCAGATAGTTCTTCAGAGCGTCGGTAGCAGCATCGTCCAGTTTCTGCGGGACGGCAACTTTGACGGTCACCATCAGGTCGCCGGTACCGGACTTCTTCGGGATACCGCGTCCACGCACCCGCAGCACTCGGCCGTCGACGGTCCCCGGTGGCACCTTCACTCCGACGCGACCCTCGAGGGTGGGCACCGACAGCGTTGTACCGAGCACCAGTTCGCCGTAGCTCACCGGAACGGTCACCGTCAGATCGTCGTTGTTGCGGCCGAACACCTTGTCGGGCTTGACCCGTACTGTCACGAACAGGTCGCCCGATGGCGCTCCGCGCAGACCCGCTTCGCCCTGACCGGCGAGCCTGACCTTCTGCCCGTCGCTGATGCCGGCCGGTACACGCACGGTGATGGTGCGGGTGCGGTTCTGCACTCCGGTACCACGGCAGTCGACGCACGGGTCGTCGATGATGGACCCGCTGCCACGGCAGTCGTCACACGGCTCACTGAAGCCGAACGCGCCTTGATTTCTGTTGACGACGCCTTGGCCGTTGCATTTGGGGCACACGCGCGGGCTGGTTCCGGGCTTTGCACCGCTGCCGTGGCAGGTGGTGCACGAGGACGGGCTGGTCAACTTCAGGGGGACCGTAACGCCCTGTGCCGCTTCACGGAACTGCAGCGACGTCTCGGTCTCGACATCGCTGCCGCGTCGGGGCCGGTTGTTCTGCGGGCGCTGTTGAGCGCCACCGCGATTGAACAGGCCACCGAAGAGGTCGCCGATTCCGCCGTCGCCGCCGCCTTGACCGAAGATGTCGCCGACGTCGAAGGTCTGGCCGCCACCGCCGAATCCGCCTGCGCCGGGCGAGAACCCACCGCCACCGCCGCGGCTACCGAAACCACCCGAGGCGAACAGCCGTCGTGCTTCGTCGTATTCCTTGCGCTTGGCCGGGTCGGCGAGCACGGCGTGCGCCTCGCTGACCGCCTTGAACTTGTTCTCGGCCGAGGCGTTGCCCGGATTGGCATCGGGATGGTTGTCCCGGGCCAACTTTCGGTACGCCTTCTTGATTTCTTCTGCAGTCGCGCTGGAGGAAACGCCCAGCTCCTTGTAGAAGTCCTTCTCGATCCACTCCCGCTGGCTCACCGGGCGTTTCCTCCTCTCGCGCTACTTCTGTTTACTGCTCGTCGGACGCAGGTGCATCCGATTCTTGTGCTGCACTGTCCACGACGCCGACCATCGCGGTCCGCAGAACGCGTTCGCCGAGCTTGTAGCCCGGACGCATCAGCGTCCCGACGACGGGACTGCTGCCGTCGCCCTCGTGGGAGACGGCCTCGTGGATGGCCGGGTCGAAGGCGTCACCCTCGGCTCCGAAGGTGGTCAGGCCGATGTTCGAGAACACCCCTGCCAACTTGTCTGCCACTGCCTTGAGCGGTCCGGTTTCGAGATCGCCGTGCTGGCGAGCTCGCTCGAGGTCGTCGAGAACCGGGAGAAGCTGCGAGACGACGGACGCCTTCGCGTTCTCCGCTCCGGTCTGCTTCTCGCGGTCGGTACGACGCCGGTAGTTGGCGTACTCCGCCGACACGCGCTGCAGATCTGCGGTGAGTTCGACGACCTGCGTGTCACGCGGGTCTTCCACGACGTCACCGTCGACGGTCCCTTCGTCCACCGAGTCGGGCTGGGGCGCAGCCCCAGTGCCCACGAGGGGCTCCGGAACTGCGTCACCTTCCCGTACTTCACCGGTCTCGGGATCGATCTTTCGCTTGTCCACGAAAGTGACCGGTTCTTGCTCGGTGTTCTCCGACGTCACTTCTTGTCCGTGTCGTCGGCGGGCTCGTCGACAACCTCTGCGTCGACGACACCGTCGTCAGCGGCCTGGGCGCCACCCTCTGCCCCGCCCTGCTCCTTGGCCTGAGCCTCGTAGATGGCGGTGCCGAGAGCCTGCGACTCGGTCGAGAGCTTCTCCACGGCAGTCTTGACTGCCGAGATGTCGCTGCCCGCGAGAGCCGTCTTGGCGTCGGCGATTGCGGTTTCGACGCGTCCCTTGAGCTCGGCGTCGACCTTGTCCTCGTTGTCCTTGACGAACTTCTCCGTCTGGTGGACGAGGGACTCGGCCTGGTTGCGAACCTCGGCCTCTTCGCGACGAGCCTTGTCCTCGTCTGCGTGAGCTTCCGCGTCGGCGACCATGCGGTCGATCTCTTCCTTGGACAAGCCGGAGCCGTCCTGGATCTTGATCGTGTTTTCCTTGCCGGTGCCCTTGTCCTTGGCCGTGACGTGCACGATGCCGTTGGCGTCGATGTCGAAGGTGACCTCGATCTGCGGGACGCCGCGAGGAGCCGGGGGCAGCTCGGTCAGCTCGAACGAGCCGAGGAGCTTGTTGTGCGAGGCGATCTCGCGCTCACCCTGGAAGACCTGGATCTGCACCGAGGGCTGATTGTCGTCGGCGGTGGTGAAGGTCTCGGAACGCTTCGTCGGGATGGTGGTGTTGCGCTCGATGAGCTTGGTCATGACGCCACCCTTGGTTTCGATACCGAGGGACAGCGGCGTGACGTCGAGGAGCAGAACGTCCTTGACCTCACCCTTGAGCACACCGGCCTGCAGTGCAGCACCGACGGCCACGACCTCGTCCGGGTTGACGCCCTTGTTGGGCTCGCGTCCACCGGAGAGTTCCTTGACCAGCTCGGAGACGGCGGGCATACGCGTCGAACCACCGACGAGAACGACGTGGTCGATGTCCTTGACGGCAATGCCGGAGTCCTTGACCACTGCCTGGAACGGCGCACGGGTGCGGTCGAGCAGGTCGGAGGTGATCTTCTGGAACTCCGAGCGGCTGAGCTGCTCGTCGAGGAAGAGCGGGTTCTTGTCGCCGTCGACCGTGATGTACGGGAGGTTGATCGACGTGCTCTGCCCGGAGGACAGTTCGATCTTCGCCTTCTCGGCGGCCTCACGCAGACGCTGCAGCGCCATCTTGTCCTTGGTCAGATCGATGCCGTTCTGAGCCTTGAACTTGTCGACGAGCCAGGTCACGATGCGCTCGTCCCAGTCGTCGCCACCGAGGTGGTTGTCGCCGGACGTCGCACGAACCTCGACGACGCCGTCGCCGATTTCCAGCAGCGAGACGTCGAACGTGCCGCCACCGAGGTCGAACACGAGAATGGTCTGCTCGCTGTCGCCCTTGTCCAGGCCGTATGCGAGAGCGGCCGCGGTGGGCTCGTTGACGATGCGCAGGACGTTGAGGCCGGCGATCTGGCCGGCTTCCTTCGTGGCCTGACGCTGTGCGTCCTCGAAGTACGCGGGAACGGTGATGACCGCGTCGGTGATTTCTTCACCCAGGTAGGCCTCGGCGTCGCGCTTGAGCTTCTGCAGCGTGCGCGCGGAGATCTCCTGAGGGGTGTACTTCTTGCCGTCGATCTCCACGGTCCAGTCCGTGCCGACGTGGCGCTTCACGGAACGAATCGTGCGATCGACGTTGGTGACCGCCTGGTTCTTCGCGGGCTGGCCGACCAGCACTTCACCGTTCTTGGCGAAAGCGACGATCGACGGGGTGGTGCGTGATCCCTCGGAGTTGGCGACGACAACCGGTTCGCCGCCCTCGAGGACGGACACGACCGAGTTGGTGGTCCCGAGGTCGATACCGACCGCACGAGCCATAATGTTTCCTCCTGTTATTGCGTGGATTCAGTCCCTGGGTGAGCGAACTCCACTCAAGTTTGCATAACGCGATCTGTCGCGTCAACTTCCAACTTGAGCCTCATCCACTCAAGGCTGCTGACCTGCACAACGGAGGGTGTGGCGAATTTGTTCCCCAGGGGAGCGGCTGCGCCGCATGTGCACGGGAGTGGAGCCTGCGGAACGACCCAGGTGAGCGGGAACTCGACCCCTGCTACGAGGTTCCGCGCACTGGGCGAAGCCCCTCCACAGCAGTACGCCGCGACGATCAGCGGGGATCGTCGCGGCGCAGCGGGAGGAAAGTCGGGTCGAGAATTACTCGGCAGGCTCTTCAGCAGGCGCGGGGATGCAGCTGTGGCTGAGCAGCCCGGCCGTGATGTTGTTCATGAAGTCGGCGTCGAGAGCGCTCGCGAAGGCCGCGGCACCGGCGGGACGAGCGACCCATTCACGATCGACGGAGGGCACGGTGTACGTCGCCGACTCGCCTGCCTTGATGGTCGTCTCGGTGTTCTGACCCTGGACGCCCGGCAGTGCGCCGTAGTTGACGTTGACGTTCGAGGCGTCGTCCGCGCCGACGTTGTCGACCTTGACCTGCAATGCCACGACGCCACCCTCGGGGGCGTCCTTGACCGTGGTGTCGCAGACCGCGGACATCGCGACCACCAGGTCGGGGCTTTCGAGCACGACCGAGCCGAGCGGGCCCACCGGCTCTTCCGGTTCGGCCGAGGCCATGGGCACGAGGACGACCGCACCGATGCCGGCGGCCAGGGCGGCCGTCGAGGCCAGGATCGATGTGCGGGCAAGACGTCGCATGGACAACTCCTGTAGCTGAGGGGATGTGACCCGTGAGTCTGATGTGACTGGAGGGACAGTTGGTACTTGACTCACTATGGCCTATCGGAATCAGACATTCCACACCAGGCGGTCTCGATTCGATGACGTTCGCATATCGAAGGAAAACGCCCCGACGAATGACATCGGTGTAGTTCGGCGTAGGTTTCACCGGTCGACCGGCAAGGTTTCGCCCGTCGACGATCAGGGGAACCACAACCCTGCGGATCGGCCGCGCCCTACGTAGGGTTGAAGAAAAGCGAGGCTACGGAGGCACATGGATCCCGAAGTGCAGCACGAACCGAGCGAGATCACCTACGACGAGAAGTTCTACCCGGCTCGGCCGAAACCACTTCGCCCCTCGGTGCGCCGCGCCAACCGGAGCAACGGCCCCACTCCCGACAGCGAACCGGTCGCATCGAACCCGGAGTACGTGGACTGGCTCACCGAACAGTCGATGC
This sequence comes from Rhodococcus sp. 14-2483-1-1, assembly GCF_002259335.1. Lineage (NCBI taxonomy): Bacteria > Bacillati > Actinomycetota > Actinomycetes > Mycobacteriales > Nocardiaceae > Rhodococcus > Rhodococcus sp. 14-2483-1-1. Next base: position 18,488 of record NZ_NPFX01000006.1, read on the forward strand.
TGCGCGACGCCAAGCTGATCGCCGAGCAACTCTCGGGCAAGGGCAGCATGTGGCAGAACCCGTATGCCGATCCCGATCCTCGCGCCGCCGTCGAGCGCGCACCGGTGTGGTTCACCGCTTACCCCATCTCGGTGATCAACGCTCCGCAGACAAGCTTTCTGAGCACCCTCGGCGACGAGAAGCTCTGGCAGGCGTTCTCCGAAATCGGTGTCACCGCAGTGCATACCGGCCCCGTCAAGGTGGCAGGCGGCATCCACGGCTGGCGGCCGACCCCCTCGGTCGACGGCCACTTCGACCGCATCGGCATGCAGATCGACCCCGCGTTCGGATCGGAAGAAGAGTTCCGACGCCTGTGCGTGGTGGCCTCGGCATACGACGGCATCGTCATCGACGACATCGTGCCCGGTCACACCGGCAAGGGTGCGGACTTCCGACTCGCCGAGATGGCCGTGGCCGATTACCCCGGCATCTACCACATGGTGGAGATCGAACCGCAGGACTGGCACCTGCTGCCCCGAGTGCGCGCCGGAGCCGACTCGCAGAACATAGACGCCGAGGCCGAGGCAAATCTCGCTCGTGCCGGCTACATCATCGGCCAGCTGCAGCGAGTGATCTTCTACGAGCTCGGAGTGAAGGAAACCAACTGGAGCGCAACACCTCCCGTTGTCGGTATCGATGGCGTCGAACGCCGCTGGGTGTACCTGCACTACTTCAAGGCAGGTCAGCCGTCGATCAACTGGCTCGACCCCTCTTTCGCCGGCATGCGACTGGTGATCGGCGACGCGTGTCACTCCATCGCCGACCTCGGCGCAGGAGCACTGCGATTGGATGCCAACGGTTTTCTCGGCGTCGAGCGTCGAGCAGAAGGCCCGGGCTGGTCCGAGGGCCATCCGCTCTCCGAGGCCGCGAACCACCTGATCGCCAGCGTGGTGCGCAAGATGGGCGGATTCACCTTCCAGGAGTTGAACCTGACGATCGACGACATCAAGGCCATGGGTACCAACGGTGCCGACCTGTCGTACGACTTCATCAACCGCCCCGCCTATCAGCATGCGCTGGTCATGGGAAACACCGAATTCCTCAGGCTCACGATGACTTTGGCGCGTGATCATGGCGTCGACACGGCATCTCTGGTGCACGCGCTGCAGAACCACGACGAGATGACGTTCGAGCTCATCCACTTCGCCACCCTGCATGCGGAGGACGAGTTCTCCTACGGCGGTGAGACGGTGAAGGGCTGCGACCTGGGTGATCGCATTCGCGGCGAACTCACCGATCGCCTCACCGGACGTTGGGCACCGTACAACCGGACCTTCACGACCAACGGAATCGCTTGCACCACAGCAAGTGTCATCACCGCGTCCCTCGGTATCCGAGATCTCGACCGAATGGACGAGGCAGACATCGAGACGGTCAAGCGAGCCCACCTTCTGTTGGCGATGTACAACGCGTTGCAGCCGGGCGTGTTCGCCCTCTCGGGCTGGGACCTACTGGGCATTCTGCCCATCGATGCCGCAGAGGTAGACGATCTCATTCGGGAAGGTGACACCCGGTGGATCAACCGTGGCGCTCACGATCTGATGGGATATTTCCCCGAGGCCGTCCGCTCGGAGTCCGGCATTCCGCGCGGACGCAGCCTCTACGGCTCGCTCCCCGAGCAGCTGGCCGACCCGCAGTCGTTCGCCCGCCAACTGGCGCGAATCATCGAGCTGCGCAAGCGGTTCGGTATCGCCACCGCCCAGCAGATCGACATTCCTACGGTCTCGCACAAGGGCCTGCTGGTGATGGTGCACGAACTCAGCCAGGGGACCATCCAGGCCACAGTGCTCAACTTCTCGTCCGAGGAGATCAGCGCAACCATTCAGTCCAAGCACCTGGTGCCCGGCACGTGCGCCATCGACGTGTACGACGACAACGAGATCGCAACCGTGGACGAGCTGAACAGCTTCCCGATGACACTGCGTCCGTACGAGGGCGTGGCCGTGGTGCTGCGCTGAGGCGGCAGCCCGTCACCTCGGCCCGATAGACTGCTGGATCGTGGCCGAAGAACCGAACGATCCGACAGCGCACAGGCCTCGGCCTGCGCGTCCGCAACCGCCGCGGCCGGATGTTTTCGTCGAGCCTCTTCGGCCGCGGGAGGAGCCCACTCACTCGGTTCTACCGAAGGTCGCGGGTGCTCTGTGGGCTCTGACAGCGGCGCTGATGCTCGCATTGGCCGCGGTGATCGCACTGAATTGGGAACCCGTGCTTTTCGGCGTCGAAACTGCGGTGTCGCAGCAGGATTCGACGGCCAGTGCAGCCGACGTCCGCAACACCGCCTCGGCCACGCTGTTGTCCAGTGGGGCCGCATCGGCGGTACTCGTAATGCTCGGATTCGTCGCGCTGAATTTGCTGCGCGGCGCGGCGACGTCGTCCAAGGTCCTGATGGGCGCAGTCGGGATCTTGACCATCGGTGCGGCCGTCACGTTCTCGACCTTCGTCTCCGACGCTCCCGTACTGCTCGGCGGTGTTCTGCAGTGGGGACCGTTCGTCGCAGCAGCAGCAGCCGCCGCTGCCACCGTTGTCGCTCTACTCCCCCGGCGGTACTCAGGCCAGTGAGGCGAGTATTCCCTCGGCGCTGCGCGCGGCGAGGGCGCACGAGCCAGAGGTGAACTGATCCAGCAACGGGTGCTCGGACAACCCCCGCCACTTGTGCACTGCCGCCAGCGCGGTCTCACGTTGTTGGGCGCGACCGGCATCGGCCGGCAGATTCAGGCGTTCGGTGGCGGAAATGCCGAACCCGCCGATGACGCGCTGCAGGTCCAGCAGGGCACCCTCCGGGAGTTTCGGTGTGGTGGAACGCAATCGGCCGAGCAGACGCAGTTCGGCAAAGCCGTGCACGTCCGCCAGCATCCGCCCGGCTTCGGTACGCAGGGCATGTGATTCCGGCCGGAACTCCAGAATTCGTTGCAGCGCAACGAGAGCCGAATGCAATTTCAGTTGGTCGGCCCGCTGACCGAACTGCACGTCGATCACCGAGCGCAGTTCGCTCAAGCCGCTGCGTTCGACCAGATCGGCTGCAAGCGTCGGCGAATCGCGCACCCCCAGCCGAATCAGAGTGACCGCCATCCGAATACCGAACAATCCGAAGCGGTCCACGATGCTGGCCCGCAGCGCAGCATCGACGGGCAACGTGCTCTCGGGTCGCACGAAGCGATCGGCCGAGAGCATCGCCAACTGCAGATCCTCTGTCGGTACCGTCGCCAGCATCTCGAACGCAGCGAATTCGTTCTGCCGCAACGTTTCCGCACCGAGCGCGAGCAAACCCGCAACCGGGACCACCGCCTGACACAAACCGGTGGCCTCGAGCTCGGACGCGAACCTCGCGGCGACCTCCTTGGCCGACATCATCGCGTCCATCCGGCCCGAGCCGACCTCGTCGGCCCGCGAGACCACCCCGATCACGCCGAGTGGCCCCGAATCACCGCCCACGTGCGCGCCGATCTGCCCGAGAAACGACACGTCCGACGCGTTGAGCGTGCGCAGCAGGTACACGACGGCGTCGGCACCGGACGACGAGTTCTCGGGAGTGAGCATCGCGAGCGTGCGTGCCGAGACATCGCGCGAGAGCGACGACGTACCGGGGGTGTCGATGATCGTCGTCTGCGCCAACGTGCTGGCCGGCCACTCGACGTCGAGGCGATCTACCTGCGCGGCCGTCAACGACCCCAGGTCGAAGGTCAATCGGCCATCCCGTCGCTGCACCGGAACGTTCGCGGCCCGGTCACCGTCGTACCAGGCGGTGACGGCGGGGGTGACGCCGTTGCGATACCACGTGACGACCTTGGTGCATTCGGTGGCGTCGGTCGGAGCAATATCCTGCCCCACAAGCGAATTCAGCAGTGTGGATTTGCCGGCCTTGAGCGATCCCGCCAGGGCCACCCGCAGCGGCTCGTCCAGGCGGTACAGACATTCGTCGAGCATCCACGAGGCTTCGGCGTCCCCCGCGTACGTCGATCGAGCAGCCGAGATCAGATCACGTGCCCGGTTCAGAGCCGTCACGCTCATACCGCGGTGTCCTTGACGAGAGCGATTGCCCGAGAGTTCAAATCGGCTGCCACTCGCAGGTCCTGCTCCAGCTGAGCAATGCGGGCGGCGCGGTCCGTGTTGTCGGCCGCGGCAGCTTCCTGCGCCGAGCGCAGGGACTCGTTCAGCGACCGCAGAGTCTGTTCGGCGATCGAGGTGAAGTGATCGCGCAGCACCCGCTGGATCTGCCGCAGCCGGTCCTTCGACTCCTTGCCGACCTGAAAGCTGACGTCGTCGGTGAAGCGGCGGATCGCCATCTTGGCCTCGGAACGACGTGCCTTGACGCGGTTTTCCTTGTCCTCCTTGTAGGCCTTCGTGCCCAGCAGAACACCCGCGCCGATCGAGATCGGGTTGAGCAGACTCAACCCGACGAATGTGGTGATCAGGCCGAACATGAGGACACCGCCGTAGGAGCCGCGCATCCCTACGAGAACCTTCTGCGTGATACCGACACGACCGGATTCCAGCTCGGCCAACGACGAGACGGGTTCGAGAACGTTGTCCAAATCACCGAGGTCGAGATCCGGCAGCGCCGCCGCCCCGGAGGACGCGAAGTGCTCGGCCACCAACTCCGAGAGCCACAATGCCCGCTCGTGTGCCCACACGAAGTTGTCGCCCACCGACGCGGCAATCTGCTCCTCGAGCCATTCGCCCAGTTGCGGCCAATCCTTGCCCGGATCCCCCTCGTCGACGGTTTCCTCCGCCTCCCGGGTGACGCGGCGCAACCGGTCGCGTAGATCGTGATCGATATCGGACGCCAGATCGGCAATGCCGTCACCGAGCGTCTGCTGCCATTGCGACGAGCGCTTGTGCAGTTCTTCGGCAGCGGATTTGGCGCGCTGCAGACCGGCGACGGCCGCGGCCGCCCGCTCCGGATCCTTCAGCGCCGCAAGCTCACTACCGAACGAAAGCGACAGGTGCTCGGTGACCGAACGAACGTCGAGTGAGACCGACGCGCGAGCCAATACATCCGCGCGGGCCACCACGTCGTCGCGCAGAAACGCGTAGAGCTGCTGAAAACCGGACTCGGCGTTGAGCTCCTCGTCGTTCAAACGCAGTGCGTGAGAGCGCAACAGAGACGACACCGGGAGCATCTGTACTTCGAGGCCGCCGCGATCGAGGTGCCCGCGATTGGCCTCGACGATCTGCCGCCAGTGCGGGTACAGATCGATCTTGGTGATCAGCACGGCTACGGCCGGGCAGAGCCCTTGCACCTGCCGGAGGAAGGACAGTTCGGGCTCGGTGAATTCGCGGGAGGCGTCGGACACGACGAGTACTGCGTCTGCGGACGGAATGAGTCCCAATGTTCCTGCAGCGTGCGGATTTCCCTGCCCACCGACACCCGGTGTATCGACCAGCACCAGACCGTCGGCGAGCAATGGACTCGGCACTCCGATGTCCAGCCGCAACACTTCACGACCCTGAGCTCGGGGACTCGCCGGGGTGACGGTCGTGACTTCTTCGGCCGGCACGTCGACGCGGATGGGCTCACTACCCGGATCTGCGAGAACGAGCTGCGCGGAGAAACTCTCGGCGTTGGACACCACCGTCGGGATGGCCGTGGTCTCGTCGTCGCCGACCGAGCACACCGTCAGATTGAGCAGCGAATTCACGAACTGACTCTTGCCCTGCTTGAGCGGTCCGACCACGATGATGCGTCGGCGTGGATCCAGGACTCTCGACCGTGCCGCCTCGACTCGATCCACCAGGTCGGATCTTCCCGCCGATGTCGCCACCGCCGCGGTGCGATTCAACAGCTCGGCCAGCTCCGTTGTGTGCCCGTCCATACTCTCGCTTCACAACCCGTTCTCGTCGACGTCCCCAACAGAACTCTAGCGACGACACGGCCCCGAGTGTGACGAACACACTCGGGGCCGTGCACTGGTGTCGCTGACCGAATCAGGGGTGCAGCGGATCGATGTCGTGATCGACCGTCACAGCGTGGCCGAGAGAATCGGCTGCCGAGTCCACCGAGCCGTGCAGGCTGCCGTCGCTGAACAGACTCGAATCGCTCTCGGCCTGTCCGAAGACGTTGGAGTCGACACTCGACCAGCCCGTGCCGGACGCGGTTGCGCCGCCGTCGAAGGAGCTGGAGTGCTCGAACGATCCCGACGCTGCACCGTTCGCGGCCGAGGAAAGGCTGCCGCCTGCATTCGCCAGTCCCTCCGCGCCGGATTCCAGACCACCGGTGACGCTGCCCGCCGCCTGGCCACCGATGTCGGCAGCGGAATCAAACCCGCCGCCCACGGACGCCGCAGCGTCGGCACCAGCATCCAAACCCGTACCCACTCCTGCACCCACGGTGGAGGCGATGCCTCCTCCGAGCGAAGCACCGGCGTCGAGTCCGCCACCGACGTTCGACGCGATCTCGCCGCCCACCGAGGTTCCCGCGTCGACCACTCCGCCTGCCGCACCTTCGAGGCCGCCGGCAACGGATCCTGCCGTATTCGCAGCTCCTTCGAGGCCTGCGCCTGCGGATGCTGCCGCGTCGATTCCGGTGCTGATGCCACCGGTCACAGCTCCTTCGAGTCCGGCTCCGGCCTGAGCCGCAGCGTCGACGCTGCCGGAAACTCCGCCGGCAACCCCGCCTGCCAGACCGCCACCGAGGCTGCCGAGGCCGGCGAGGCCACCCGACAAGCCGGCTCCCGCGTCGCCCAGGCCGGCAAGTCCGCCGGTCAGGCCCGCACCGGCATTCCCGACGGCTGCGAGGCCACCGGTGACATCCGCACCCACGTTTCCGACGGCTCCGAGGCCGCCGGTCACATCTGCGCCGACCTGGCCGAGTCCGGCCAGTCCGCCGGTCAGGCCCGCGCCCACCCCGCCGAGTCCGGCGAGTCCGCCGGTCAGGCCGGCACCCACGCCGCCCACTCCGGCCAGACCGCCCGACAGATCTGCGCCGACTCCGCCCACACCGGCGAGTGCTGCGTCGACGGTCCCCGTGAGATCGGCCCCGGCGGCTACTGCTGTATCGATCGCTCCGGACAGTCCTGCGCTCAGGTCGGCTCCGGCACCGAGTACGGCTCCGAGGTCGAGGGCTGCGCCGGTGTCGAGCACTGTGTCGAGTGCGGTGCCGAGCTGAGCTCCGGCGGTACCGCCGACGCCGAATGCGGCTCCGAGGATGCCCTCGAGGTTTCCGGTGACTCCACCGGCACCGGCAACTCCACCGGCCAGGCCGCCTGCGAGCCCGCCGGCGATGTCGCCGCCGATTCCGGCACCTGCGCCGAGGACTCCCTCCACTGCGGTGTCGAGGGCAGCGGTCAGGCCGCCGATCGCGCTGGTGTCGAGGTCCAGTGCCGTTCCGAGTGCACCGCCGACGACCGCGCCGACGCTGCCGCCCGCAGCCAGCAGGGCGTCGACATCGAGGTCTGCAAGCGCACCGGCGTCGAGGACGGCTCCGAGTGCGGTTCCGATGGATCCCGCGATGGCACCGTCGGCTGCGAACAGCCCACCGAGGCTGGCGCCGACGCCACCGGCGATGTCGCCGACCAAGGCGCCACCGGCACCGAGTGCTCCGTCCAGTGCTGCACCGACATCGGTCGTCAGATCTGCACCGACGGTGCCGAGGCCTGCAAGTGCGCCGCCGATGCCCGCGGTCAGAGCGGCACCCAGATCACCTGCGATGTCGAGGCCGGCTCCTGCACCGAGGACGGCGTCGAAGACTCCACCGAGCGCCGTGCCGAGCTCGGCTCCGACGGTTCCGCCGACTCCGAAGATCGCGCCGAGCGCGCCGCTCAGTCCACCCTGGATGTCGGCCAGTGCGCCGAGGTCGACGGCACCGGTCGCGCCGAGGGCGGCGTCGAGGGCGGCCTGCAGTTGTGCGGTGATGTCGCCGCCGATCGCTCCCCCGATGCCCGCGCCCGCTCCGAGAAGACCGGTCAACGCAGCGCCGAGACCGACGGTTCCGCCGAGCAGACCGTCGAGGTCCAGATCCAGACCTCCACCGACACCGCCGCCGATTCCGCCACCGATACCTGCGCCTGCGCCGATCAAGGCGTCGAGGGCACCACCGAATGCAGCACCGAGCTCCACGCCGATCTGGCCACCGACCGCCAGCGCGGCGGCGAGGGCTGCCTGCAGGGATGCGGCGATCTCACCCGTCACGTCGATTCCGCCGGTCAGGCTGCCGCCTGCAGCGAGTCCGCCGCCGGCGACTGCGCCTGCAGCCAGTCCGAGTCCGGCCGACAAGCCGCCGCCGAGGCTCGCGCCTCCGGCGAGTGCGCCCTCGAGGCCGGCCGATCCGCCTGCACCCAGGATGGCCGACAGCTGGCTGCCCGCTCCGGCGAACAAGCCCGACTCGGCGACCAGGGGTGCCACGGCGACGATGTCTGCGTGGGTCACGTCGCCGAGGCCGGCAGCGGCCAGCGTCGTCTCGGGGTTGGCGCAGTAGGCCGCTGCAGCCTGGTCGTCGCGCAGCAGGCTGAGAATGAAATCGAGTACGGCGTTGGTAGCCATCTGGGTCTCCTTGACGAGTGGTACTTCGTGGTTGATCACAAAGCTATGCATCGAAGAGCCCCCGCCCAACGGGGCCGATCCCCCTACTACCCCGGGGGTCGCCAGGGGGCTTTCGTTAGGGGATCTGGGCGCTTTAGGGGATTTCACTCGTTTCGCGCTCTAACCTGCTGTGAGACGTAACGAACAACGAACGCAGTCCGACAGTGCGAGTGACGGCAGTACCACTGACGGCTGGGGCGAGATGAAGGCGGCGACACCACTATGAACGCAGGGCTCGGCATACGTATCGGTTCGGTGACAGCGGCTGCTGCACTCGACACCGACCCCGTGACCTCGGTGGTCAAGCGTTCGGCACTCGATCTTCGCCCCGGTGCGGCCCCGAGCCTCGCCGAGCTGTGGGACCGATCGGCCCGCCATCTGATCAGCGGATTCGCCGACCGAGTGGGCGACCCGGTGGAACTCATCGACGACGACGGCCGCAGTCACCGCGCCGAGGATCTGTACGCCACAGCCGCTCGCGCACTCGTGGCCGAGGTGTCCGCCGGAGCCGATTCCGCCCCCACGGTCGTCGTCACCCACCCCACCCGCTGGACGGCGTACACAGCGGAGGCCCTCGGTGAGGCGCTGGACCGCGCAGGACTGGCCGATGTCACGCTGGTACCCGAGTCCGTTGCCACGATGCGCTGGCTCGAGGTGACTCGCGGAACACAGTCCGACGGCCTCGCCGTGATCTACGACCTGGGTGCCAGCGCCCTCGACGTGACCCTGATTCGGACCGGCACCGACGCGGGAGTCGTCGGCAGCGGTGTCCATTCGCAGGAATTCGGCGGTGCGCAGTTCGATCACGCGATCATGCAGTACGTCCTCGATACCGTCTCGGGAAGTCAGTCGTTCGAGTTCGATCCGTTCGACCCCGACACCGTGGGTGCGCTGGTCGAACTGCGAGCCCGGTGTGGCCAGGCCAAGGAACAACTCTCCTACGACACGTCCACCTCGCTCACTGTCGACCTGCCCAGTCTGCACACCGAGGTTCGCCTGGTGCGCTCCGAGATCGAAGAGCTGGTACGCGCATCGCTGCTGGCATCCGTGGGGGTCGTTCGGGACGCCGTGGCCGCCGCAGGACTCGAGGTCACCGACATCGACCAGGTGGTGCTCGTCGGCGGCAGCTCGGCCATCCCCCTCGTTGCCGAACTCATCTCGTCCGAACTGCGCGCCCCCGTCGTCGCCGGACCTCGTCCGGAACTGACCGTCGCGATCGGAGCCGCGATACTCGGAAGCGACATCGCCGACGCCACCGCCGCAGCAGACGCAGCGTCCCTGGCTGCGGTCCCCACGGCCTCCGTGGCCTCTGCCGCACCCACAGTTTCGGCCGCGCCGATGCCGCGCCCAACCCCCAGACCGGCACCGACGCCTACTGCCGTCGAATCCGACGCAGGCATGTCGGGCCGTAAGAAGGCCGGCCTGGTCGCCGGATCCGTGGTCGTCCTCGCGCTTCTCGCCGGCGGAGGCTTGTCGGTGGGTACAGCGTTGACCTCCGACAACACCGCTCCGGCCGAGTCCAACGCCGAGATCTCGAGCACCCAAACACCGGGAACCACCTCCGCAGTTGCGGACGCCCAGCCCACGACGGCCGCTCCCGGCGAGAACGACGCCGCTGCAGTCGGATCCGAGGGCACCCCCACCACGGTCGTCAACGCCGACGGCACGGTGACGCAGATCGATCCGGCCACCGGCGCACCGGTTGCGGGATCCCCTGCCCCCGCCGCGGCCCCTGCCGACAACGGCGCAGCAACCGTGCCGACCATCCCGTCGGTCGCGGCCCCGACGGTTCCCAGCTACCAACCACCTGCTGTGCAGGTCCCGAGCGTGCAGGTTCCCAGCTACCAAGGCCCCACTCTCGGCGATGTCGGTCAAGGCGTGGGTCAGGGGCTCGGCGGCGTGGTCGGCGGAGTCGGTGACGGGCTCGGCGGTGCGGTCGGTGGCGTCGGCGACGGGCTCGGCGGAGTCGTCGGCGGCCTGACCGGCCGCTGAGTCGACCGTGATCAGCATCCGACCATCCCTCGTCGGCGTCGAACGCGCCGATCGTTTCGTTCGTGATGCCCTCGACACCACTGGTTTTCATGTTGTCGTCGGAGTGAACGGCTCCGGTCGCTCCGCTGTTCTCGACGCGATCGCGGCGTCGGTGGATCCGCATCCGGGCAGCATCGCCGATGCACCGTCCGGCTCGACGGTTCTCGTCGACGACGCGCATCTGCTGTCGGAGCAGAGGTTGGACGAGATCGCTGCGGCGGCAACTCGCTCGGATATCACGCTGGTCGTGGCGACGGCTCCGCGCGAGTTCGACTCTCGAATCGAGAAGTTGATCGCGTCGGCCGGTTCCGGTCGACTGACTCTGGTTCCGCTGGACAAGACGTCGATCGCCGCACGAGCAGCCGCCACTGCACGGCCCATCTCAGCGGCCCTGGCCAATGCGATCGCGAAGTCCACCGGGGGAATTCTTGCCGCCGTCGACGCCGCTCTTGCCGCGCTCGGCGCAGAACTCTCCGACCCAGCTCCCCTGCGAGCGGTCTCCGAAGCCGTTGCTGCACAGCATCGTCGGATGTTGCTCGACACCGCCGACGACACTCGGGCACTGCTGCTCGCGGCTCGATTCGGTATCGCTCCTGAGCCCGCGACGGCCGCGCAGCTCGTCGCCCGCTCGAACGAGGTCGAATCTGTCGTCGACCTCGCCTGCAGCTCCGGCTTGCTCGACTCCACCGGCGCATTGGTGACGGCCGCCGAGGTTCCCTTGACCGAACTGATCGGCGATCGGCGCTGCCGCGTACTGCTCCATTCCGTCACCGACGTCGCAGCCCGATCCCGCCTGCTCGACGCCACCGCCGCGCGTGCGTTGGCGCAGCGCGGCGTCGTCCACGCCGGTTTGGCCGATTTTCTTGTACAGCAGGCAGATTCGGCGTCGGTCGAGACTGCAGGCGCGCTGTACGATGCCGCCGTCGATGCCGGTTTCGATCCGGCGGTGCTCGCCGTTCGGCGGGCCGAGGTCGCGGCCGCCGCCGGCGATCTGGACGAGGCGGGGCGCTACGCCGATGTGATCCTCGACAGCGCCGCCGTCTGCGACTCCTCGGATCTGCGGACAGCGGTTCGAGTCTCGGCCTCGATTGCCGCGCAGCGCGGAATGCTCTCCCGCAGCGCACAACTGTTCGTCTGGCTCGGCGAGGATCGACTCGGGCCCGATGGGGTGTGGGCTGCGCTGTCCGCTGCCGCAGCCGGTGATCGCGGCGGCGCGGACCGGTCGATGACCGCCGTGTCCGGCCTTGCGCCGACGTCGAGCACTGCGTCCGGCACCTTCCTGGTGGCCGGCGTCCTCGGGTCCATCGATTCTCGCAGTGCAGCCGAGTCGAGCGCTGCCGCACACTCACTGATGCGGGCAATGTCGTTGACCGGCAACGTCTCCGATCGTTCGTGTGCCACCGACACCGCCGCGGCCGTCGCGGCCCTTCATGCAGTGCACTGCGGCGACCTCGCTCGCGTCGATTCCATCCTGGCGCGGGCGCTACCGGAACGGCGTCCAGGGTCCGAGGCACACACCCGACTGATCCTCCTGGGGGCTTGGGCGTCGATGCTGCGGGGCGATGCAGCCGAGGCGAGCTCTGCGCTCGATACCCTCCGGATTCCGTTGTCCCACATGCGTAATCAGCTCTTCCTGCACGCGATCCGGGTGGGCCTGGCTCGTCGATCGGGTGACGCAGGATCGCTGATGACGGCATGGACCGGTGCACAGAACGTCATCGCCGAATACTCCGCAGATCTGTTCGCACTGCTACCTCTGGGCGAATTGCTCTTGGCTGCAACCCGACTCGGACAGGTCGACCGCGTCGAACATCTTGTGGGGCAGGCCTCCGATCTGCTCGCCGCGCTCGGAGATCCGCCCGTGTGGGCGTCGGCGCTGCACTGGTATCAGGTTCAGGCGGCCATCGTGGCGCAGACTCCCGACGCGCTGGTGCCGCACGCCAAGGCTCTCGCGGCAGCCGCTCCCACCCACCCCTACAGCGCCGCCCTCGCCGCGGCCGGTCGCGCCTGGCTCGGGGTGTTGCAGGGCAGGCCCGATCCGACCGATGTGGAGAATTCGGCACGAACGCTGACGGCGTTCGGACTGCCCTGGGACGGAGCCCGATTGGCCAGCGAGGCCGCGCTGACCGTCAGCGATACCGCGACCGCAACCGCACTGCTGCACATCGCCAGGTCGCTGCGTCAAACCGGATCGCAACCGCCCAACTCGCACCGACGCGACACTTCGGGAACCACGCCGACACCGACGGGTTCGCTGAGCGAACGCGAGGCCGAGGTCGCCGAGTTGCTCGTGCTCGGAGTCACGTACCGCGAGGTGGGCAGCCGCCTCTACATCTCCCCGAAGACCGTCGAACATCATGTGGCTCGAATACGGCGCAGGCTCGGGGCGGAGTCTCGTTCGGAGCTCATCTCGATGCTGCGCGCCATGGGATACGGAGGCTCCACCAGCGCAGCGACCGGCAGTGTAACTGTGTGAGGGCCCGAAGCGACATAACGACCGACCATCGGTAACCGATCAGAACAGGCAGCACCCCCATGACCGAGCAGCCCGGCAGTGTGAGGATCGGCACGCCGGACGTCGGCCTCCATCTGGACGACGAACGCGCCGTCGCCGCGGTGTCGCATCCCATTGCGCCCGGCCCGTCGCTGCACCTGGCGTCGCTGCACTCGACCGTGCTCAACACTCATCCCGACGGCACCGTCTCGCTCGGTGACGCACCCGACCAGAACTCCGAGTCGTACACACACTTCCTCGACTCTCTCGCCGACGGCGTCGGCGTCACCGGCAGCAGGGGCACCGTCTTTCCGGCCGAGCAGCTGACGTCGATGGCCCTGTTGTGCCTGCTCACCGAGGTGGCGTCGTCGATCGATCTGCAACCGGGCGACCTCGCCGCGGCCGCCACCTACCCGGCCCGCTGGACGGCCGATCAGGTCTTCGCGTTGCGTTCGGCGATGAATGCGCACGGCCTCGCGCACGTGTCGCTGGTGGCCGAGGCTGAGGCGCTCGCTGCGTGGAATGCGTCGGTGCGAGCGACCCTGGAGGGCCGGGACACAGCCGTCGCCGCGGCGCGCGGTGCTGCGATTCTGGCCTCGGAATTCCCCGTCGACGCCGTCACCGAACGGATCGCGGTGCTGTCCCCCACACGATCCGACCGTCGCCCGCTGTTCGCGGCGGCGGCATTCGCCTCGGCGTTGATCGTCGGCGCGTCCCTGATCGCGCTTCAGCTGGGGACCTCCACCGACACGACGGTGCCCACCATCGGCAACGCCCAGCTGATACCGCCGACGACGTCGTCCGGGACCGGAGCCGGTGGCCCGATCGATTTCCCGACCGTCGTCGTGGAGCCGGCCGCCGAGATCGCCCCGGTCGCACCTCTTCCGCTGGAAACTACCGAAGAAACGAGCCCGGCCGAAACCTCCGAGAACCCTCGAAGCAAGCCGGACCCGACCGAGATCGACACCCGCCCGGCGCTCGAAACGCCCGAGAGCAGAGACCGCGAAGAACCGCGTGAGACCATCGATCCGGTCGAACCCGAACCGGAGGTTCCGGTCGAGGAACCGGCCGACGACACCGGCGAGACGACCGAACCGGATTCGACCGAACCACAACCCGTGACCGAGCAGGCACGTGACGCAGCGACAGAGGGAACTCGATGAGCGGTGCGGGGCATCTCGGAATCACCGTCGGCAACACCAGGTCGGTGGCGGTCCACCGCGTCCGCGCCGACGACGAGCCGACGGTCGTCGTAGTACCGACAACTCTGAGATTCGACGAGGACGGTCGCGCCCATCTCGGCGAACCCGCCGACACCGCGCCCTTCACCCGGTTCGTGGACCTGGTCGGTCAGCAGGAAGACCTCGAACCCGACGCCGCCGCGTACCGCGCCGAGGACCTGATGGCCAACGCGGCCAATTGCCTCGTCACCATGATGTCTTCGGCAACCGAGTCGGCCGACGCACCCGTCACGACCATGACGTACCCGACGCGATGGCCGCGCGAGAGCGTAGCGCTGCTGCGTGATGCGCTCGATCACGCCGGTCTCACCGCAATCGCACTGGTGCCCGACGCGAGAGCCGCCAGCACCTTCGCGCAGCGCAACCCCGGCACGGCCGCCACGGTGATCGACATCGGTGCCACCGGCACCGACATCTCGACGTATCCCGGAGGCGGAACGGTTCGCACCACCGCCGTCAGCGGAGACGTGTTCACCGACGCACTGTTCGATCATGTGGTGACCGATCGCGAGCACATCGATCTGTCCGACGCGGCAGTCCTGGCCGCCCTCACCGGCGTCGTTGCCTCCTGCGAGGCAGCCAAACATGCGCTCAGCACGGACGAGCAGGCCACCATCTCGGTCGATCTGCCGGGCCTGTCGCAGTCCACGACCGTGACGCGAGCCGAGTTCGCCGAGCTGGTCGCGCCTTCGGTCCGCACCCTCGACGTGCCGCAGACCGGGACCGTGGTGCTCACCGGAGGCAGCGCCGAACTGGAGTCGGTGGCGGCGGAGATTGCCGAACGGACGTCGGGCCGGCTGGTTGTCGAGCCACTCGCAGCGCCCCGAGGCGCTTTGCTGCTGGCCGAGGTCGACGATGTCGACGGCAATTCTCTCGTCACCGGTGCCGCGCCGATCGTCACCCGCAACGACGGCACCGATTCGCTCGACACCGACGCCATTCCTGTTGTCCCGCCGGAGAAGTCCCTCGCCTTCTCCGAGGCCCTGCCGGCGGTGGCACCGATGTTCGAGCCCTCGGAGTTCCGGTCCCACCCGGTCGAACCGGCCGAGGAGAACGCGTCGAACACCGGTGACGTGCCGGCTGTTCTTGCCCCGGCTGTCGCGTCCGCCGAGGCGAAGAAAGAACGCAGCGAACGCTCGCGCACCATCACCACCGTCATTGCCGGTGCTGCGGCGGGCGTGGTGATCGTGCTGGCGATCGCGGCAGTCAGCGGCGTGTTCGGCAGTTCGCCGGCCCCGACGCCCCCGGCCGTCACCGACGCGGGCTCGCCGGTCGTCACCTCGACCCGCACGCCGTCGACCACTACCGTCACTCCCGCTCCGGCCGTCGTCGTGCCGGAGGAGGTCGACGAACCGACGTACGAGCCGTACACCCCGCCCCAACCCACACCGCTGCCTGCGCCGCCGCCGGCACCGATCCCCACGCCCCCGCCCGTGGTCGCCACCACCGTCCCGGTGCCGACCACGACCCCGGTGACGACCACCCCGGCCGCGACGACCACAACGACAGCTACCACCACCACGACGACAACCACAACGACGACGGCAGCTCAGCCCTGACCTGCACAAACACTGGTTCAGCGACTGATGCCCTAGGGTGGGGCGCTGATACCAGGCACCCGATGAAGGGATTTCATGCGTAACACCGGGGCTCTGCGTGCTGCAGTGCTGTGCTCGACGGCTTTCCTACTGTTCGCTTCGTTCTCCGGAACAGCGGCCGCCGAGCCCGTCGTCCAATCTCCCGCCGATCGGCTTCCCGCAGAACTCGTCGAGGCCGTGCAGCGCGATCTGAAGATCTCTCCGCAGGAGTATCTCGATCGAGCCGCTCGTGCGCAGGAACTGTCCGCCTACGCATCGGACTTCCGTGCCAGCCGCCCCGCCGATTTCGCCGGCGCATGGATCGGACCCGACGGCAACGCCGTCGTCGCCGTCACCTCCCCTGCCGCAGCACAGGCAGTGGCCAAGGACGGATATGCCACCGCTCAGTCACCGGTGTCGGCGGACGGGCTGGAGAAATCGCTCGCAGACCTCAACGGCTGGATCGCCGGCCTCCCCCGTGAGATCTCCGAGCAGATCAACGGAACGGCCATCGATTTCATCGACAACCAGGTCGTCATCGACCTGGTGAACAGCCCGATCGGTAGCGCGCTCAACCTGCCGACGCTGCTGGCCAACATCAAGGTCATCCTCTCCCCTGGCGGAAACAAGCCGGTCGACCCGACTCCCATGGGCGGCGACACCTATGTCACCAGCACCGGGCCCATCGCCGATGCTCCGACCACCGACATCAGCATCTGTTCGTTCGGATTCAACGCCGTCGACAAGTCCGGCGAAGCCGTCAATTTGACTGCCGGACACTGCAATCCGAACAAGGCGACCGGAGCCGGCGGCGCACCGGTGTACCTTCCCGATCCGGCGGACATTGCGCGTAGCACCCAGATCGGGTCGTTCGATCGGTCGAGCCTGGGCGCACAGGACGGCCTCGACTGGTCGGTGATCGCCCTGAACGACAGCGGCATTGCGTCCGGCCTCGACCGTCCCACCGTCCGCGGAGCCAACGGCAGCACCGTCACGATCACCGGAACCGCAGCACCCGTGATCGGAGCGCCGGTCTGCAAGTCCGGTCAGTCGTCGTCGTTCACGTGTGGCGTTGTTGCCGCCGACCGCGTCGAGACACAGCTCTACATGGAGGACGGCACCTCCCGCACGGTTCGTGGGTTCGCCAGTACCGCGTGCACTCTGGCGGGCGACAGCGGTGGTGCCATCGTGACGGGAACACTCGCGCTCGGAATCACCAGCGGATCCAACAGCGGTGGCGCGCCCGATTGCAACGAGGCGAACCTGGCGTTGGCGCAGTACGGCGGCACCGCGAGCCTGGGCATTCCCATCGATCAGGTCGTCGACGCAACCGAATCCACCCTGCGAACCGAGTAAGCCAGTAGGTCGACAGCTGCGCACCCCCTATAGTCGTGAACGGCATCACATCGCGGATGCCTTGGGGGAGGGGTTTCATGCGTCGCCGTGCGCTGGGGTTGTCGTTGGTTGCAGTGTCGTGCCTGATCACGATGGCGGTGTCTGCTCCTGTCGCCACTGCCGCGCCCGTGGTGAGCGCAGATCAGGTGCTGCCGCCCGACTTGGCCGACGCCGTTGCCCGTGATCTCGCGTTGAATCCGCAACAGTTCCTCGACCGAGCCGACGCGGCTCGCCGATTGGCAGAGTTCGCTTCCGCCGTCGGTTCCGAAGCTGTCACGGGTACCTGGCTCGATGCGGACGGTCGGCCTGTCGTCGCGGTTGCGGACGGCCCCACCCACGCCGAGGTGGCCGACGCCGCATCGGCCAACGGATTCGTAACGGTCGCCCCCGGGATAGAGATCCCGCAGGGAGTGCGCGACGCCGTCGACCCGATGCTGGAGTTGCTTCCCTTCGACCTCGCGCCCACTGCCGGTCCGATTCGTGCCAGTTCCTATCTCGGAGGAGACAGCTTCCTCGCGGGCACCCCGGCCGGCCTCGGTCTGCGTTGCTCACTCGGATTCAATGCCGTCGACCCGACGCGTGGTTCGGTCAACATCACTGCGGGCCATTGCAATCCGGGCGCAGCCGACACCGGTTCCGCAGCGTCGACAGGCGCATATCCGATGTACGGGAGCCTCGTCGGGTCGAAGTTCGGCTCGTTCTACCGAACCAGCCAGTCGCACAACGATTACGCCTTGATCGACATCGACGACGCCAACGTCGGAGAATTCGAGAGCAATGCGGTGCGAGTGCCCGGCTCGGGACCGCTGCACGTCACCGGAACGGTGGATCCCATCGTGGGTGCACCGGTGTGCAAGTCCGGTTCCAGAACCGGATTCAGTTGCGGCACAATCCTGTCCACGGGCCAGAACGTCGCCATGGGTGAGGCCGTCATGGACCGTAGCTTCTCGACTTCCATCTGCGCTCTCCGCGGCGACAGCGGTGGACCGATCGTCAGCGGCACCCTCGCCGTCGGCATCGCCAGCGCATCGAATGTCGGCGATCAACCGTCGTGCGAAATCGCGATGGTGTTCAGCATGCTGCAGGGCCAGCGACCCGAACTGTTCGCCACCCCCATCAACGATGTGCTGGCCGAGAACCCCGGACTGACGGTTCGCACGTCGTAGCCGTACTGACGCACAAAAAACCCGCACCCTCGACGAGAGTGCGGGTTTTTGTGTGGAACGTTGCTTACTTTGCCCAGACCGTGGTGCCGGGTGCCGCATTCAGCGTGTTGAGCAAGTCGATGCCTGCAACAACGAGAGTCGGGCCGCCGGCGGTGATGGTGCCGATGACTCCACCAACGCCTGCACCCGTTACCAATCCCGCGATGCAACCGGCGGCCAGAGTCACGACGCAACCGATCGCCGCACCGATCGCGGTTCCTGTCAATCCGCCGATAGCGGTTGCAATACCGAGCTGCGAGGAGAAGTTCTGCTGTGCCGCGAGGTTCTCCTCGGGCGATGCGACGGTCGTGGCACCGATGCTGCGCGAGTTGGCCGATACCTTCGTGAAGTCGAGGTTCGGGACCAGGCGCAGGGTCTTGCCGTTGTCATCGACGTTCTGCTCGTACGGGAAGTTCAGGCCGCCCAAGTTGAACGAGAGCGGGAGCGTCACCAGAATCTTGTCGGCGGCGTCGAGGACGTCGACCGTCTTGCCGTCGTCGGCAACCTTGAAGACGCCCGCATCGATGGTGGTGACGATGGTGCGGTCTTCGAGCTCGACGGAGTAGTTCGTGTCGGGGGTCGTCGAGCTGGAATCGGGCTGTGCGTAAGCGGTTCCGCTGGCCAGACCCATAGCCGCTGCTACGAGGGCCGAAGTGACGACCAGTTTGCTGAGTTTCATGTGGAGTTCTGTTCCGTTTCTGTGCATGGAGTGCTTGGCAGTACCGCTAGGCAACCGTCAAACGCAAAGTCACCCCGATGACCCTTTTGCGACTTTTGGTGCGACCGAAGTGTAGCGCACGAATCGTACCGTTCGTTGTCCTTTTGCAACTACTCCGACACCTATCAGTTACCAACTGTCACAAACATTTTCGATTTCCGGTGCACACGGGGCCGTGGGGGCTCACCATGTCGCGAAAAATGTCGTTCGATCGGTCGAATACAGCCCGGAAAGGGTCACCGGCTCCCACACGGAATCGGGCCCACCGCAGCGACGATCCGGCAACACAAAGGACAGGTAAGGACTGCCTTCTCGACAGCACGTGAGAGGCCTACGCCTAACGTGATCCGCGAGACAACCTACTGACGAGTTCAGCCCGCCCGTCGGATGGCCTCATTTCGACGCCCACCAGCGTCGCTCGTCCGATCGATGCTAAGTTACCCATCAGTACAGTTACATTGCTACTGGCTAGTAACTTAGGCCGTCATCCTGCTCGACGGGTTGAACCAGCGGTAGCTGTCCCAGCTGCCACCTACAGCGAAAGGCCACGACATGAACGCCCTGACGATCACGTTGGGCACAGTCGGTGCTCTGCTCAGCCTCGTGTGTTGGTACGCCTTCATTCGTGGGGCCCTGCGCATGTTCAACATCGTGAGGCTGGGTCAGCCGGCACCCGACCGTTGGCGACCGATCGTCCCCCGCTTCAAGCAGATGATCATCGAGTTCGCCGCCCACACCAAGATGGTCAAGTTCCGTACCGTCGGCTGGGCGCACTGGCTGGTGATGATCGGCTTCATGGTCGGGTCCGTGTTCTGGTTCGAGGCCTACGGACAGACGTTCAACCCCGAGTTCCACTGGCCCATCGTCGGCGACACCGCGATCTACCACCTGATGGACGAGATTCTCGGGCTCGGCACGGTCATCGGCATCACCACGCTGATCATCATTCGCCAGCTCAACCACCCGCGTAAGCCCGAGCGTCAGTCGCGCTTCGCCGGCTCCGGGTTCAAGGCCGCCTACTTCGTCGAGGCCGTCGTGCTCATCGAGGGCCTGGGCATGGTGTTCGTCAAGGCGGGCAAGATCGCCACGTACGGACACTCGAACCCGTACACCGACTTCTTCACGATGCGCCTCGCCGAGCTGCTGCCGGCCAACTCCAACATGGTCTCGATCTTTGCGCTGATCAAGCTGATGTCCGGCATGATCTGGCTCTACATCGTGGGCACCCGCATCAACTGGGGCGTCGCGTGGCACCGCTTCACCGCGTTCCCGAACATCTACTTCAAGCGCATGGACGACGGCACCGTGGCCCTCGGACCGGCCAAGCCGATGATGTCCGGCGGCAAGGTCCTCGAGATGGAAGAGGCCGATCCCGACGTCGACGCGTTCGGCGCAGGCAAGATCGAGGACTTCAGCTGGAAGGGCTGGCTCGACTTCACCACGTGCACCGAGTGCGGCCGCTGCCAGTCGCAGTGCCCCGCGTGGAACACCGGCAAGCCCCTCTCCCCCAAGCTGCTGATCATGTCGCTGCGCGACCACAGCCACGCCAAAGCTCCCTACCTGCTTGCCGGTGGCAAGAAGGACATGGCCGGTGACGAGGTCGGACTCGTCGATGCAGAAGGCAACGTCGACCAGAAGGCGCTCGACGCCATTCCGCAGTCCGCCCGGGACGAGGCCGATCGCAAGCTCGTCGCCGACGCCATCGAGGGCGGCATCATCGACCCCGAGGTACTGTGGAGCTGCACCACCTGTGGTGCCTGCGTCGAGCAGTGCCCGGTGGACATCGAGCACGTCGACCACATCATCGACATGCGCCGCTACCAGGTGCTCATCGAATCCGAGTTCCCGTCCGAGCTCGCAGGTCTGTTCAAGAACCTCGAGAACAAGGGCAACCCGTGGGGCCAGAACTCCAAGGACCGGCTCAACTGGATCAACGAGATGGACTTCGACATCCCGGTCTTCGGCCAGGACGCCGACTCGTTCCAGGACTACGAATACCTCTTCTGGGTCGGCTGTGCCGGTGCCTACGAGGACCGCGCGAAGAAGACCACGAAGGCCGTCGCCGAGCTGCTCGCCACCGCAGGTGTGAAGTTCATGGTGCTCGGTGCCGATGAGACCTGCACCGGCGACTCCGCTCGCCGTGCGGGCAACGAGTTCCTGTTCCAGCAGCTCGCGATGCAGAACATCGAAACGCTGAACAACGTGTTCGACGGTGTCGAGCAGACCAAGCGCAAGATCGTCGTCACCTGCGCCCACTGCTTCAACGCACTCGGCAACGAGTACCCGCAGGTCGGCGGCGACTACGACGTGGTGCACCACACGCAGCTGCTCAACCGCCTCGTGCGCCAGAAGAAGCTGATCCCGGTGGCCTCGGTCAGCCAGGACATCACGTACCACGATCCGTGCTACCTCGGCCGTCACAACAAGGTGTACGACGCTCCGCGTGAGCTCATGGCCGCGTCGGGCTCCAACCTCAAGGAGATGCCGCGTCACGGTGAGCGTTCCATGTGCTGTGGTGCCGGTGGCGCTCGCATGTGGATGGAAGAGAACATCGGCAAGCGCATCAACATCGACCGGGTCGACGAGGCACTCGCGACCAACCCGAAGAAGATCGCCACCGGTTGCCCGTTCTGCCGCGTCATGCTCACCGACGGTGTCACTGCCCGGCAGGAAGGCGGCGCGCACGAGGGCGTCGAGGTTGTCGATGTCGCGCAGCTGATGCTCGAGTCGATCACCCGCGTCGAGTCCTCGGTGCTGGCCGAGAACATCAAGGTCATCCCGCGTGAGCGCACTCCGGAGGAGAAGCTCGAAACCGAAAAGGCGATGGAGGTCGAAGAGGCCGAGCGCATCGCACCCGTCGAAGAGCCTGCCGAGGCGAAGACCGCTCCGGCAGCTCCCGCTCCCAAGGCCGGCGGCGGACTGAAGATGAAGGGTCTGGCCAAGGCACCAGGGGCGAAGGCACCCGGTTCCGCTGCCAAGGCCGACACCGCCGAGCCTGACACCGAAGGGGCCGCTCCCGCCGACGCTGCTCCGAAGCCGAAGGGTCTCGGAATGGCCGGAGGCAAGGCACCCGGTGGCAAGGGTCTGCAGATGAAGGGCAAGGCTCCCGGCGCGAAGGCGGCCGCCCCGGCACCTGCCGACGCTCCCGCGGCCACCGAAGCACCTGCTCCCTCAGAGGCCTCGGAGTCGACCCCCACCGTCAAGCCCAAGGGTCTGGCCGTGAAGTCGGGCTTCAAGAAGCCGGGAGCCAAGGCACCGGGCAAGCCCGCCGAGGCTGCACCGGCTGCTGCGGCACCTGCCCCCGAGACCGCGAGCGAATCCGCGGAATCAGGCGCTGCGGCAAGCGAATCCAAGCCGACCGTCCAGCCCAAGGGCCTGGCCGTGAAGTCCGGATTCAAGAAGCCGGGAGCCAAGACCGCGAGTGCCCCTGCGGCGAAAGCTCCGGCTGCCGAGGCACCTGCTGCTGAGGCATCTGCTTCCGAGGCACCTGTTGCCGAGGCCGCGACCTCGGAAGCACCCGCCGCCGCAGAGCCCGCTGCAACGAATTCCGCTGCAGCAGAATCCAAGC
Source organism: Rhodococcus sp. 14-2483-1-1 (assembly GCF_002259335.1). Lineage (NCBI taxonomy): Bacteria > Bacillati > Actinomycetota > Actinomycetes > Mycobacteriales > Nocardiaceae > Rhodococcus > Rhodococcus sp. 14-2483-1-1. Next base: position 41,273 of record NZ_NPFX01000006.1, read on the forward strand.
CGACCGTCCAGCCCAAGGGCCTGGCCGTGAAGTCCGGATTCAAGAAGCCAGGCGCACGGACACCGGGTGCGGCGGCCGCTGCACCTGCGGCGACACCAGCCGAGCCGGCAAAAGCGGAGCCGGAGAAGGCCGAGCCGACCCCGGAAGCCGAGGCACCGGTGGCCGAAGCACCGGTAGCCGACGCACCGACTACCGAGGCACCAGCGGCCGAGGCACCGGAAGCAGAGGCACCGGAAGCAGAAGAGTCGGACACTGCAGCCGATGCGGCGTCCAGCGGTTCGGATGATCGGACTCCGCCCAAGCCGAAGGCCGGTGGACTCGGATTCGCTCCGGGAGCCAAGGTTCCGGGTCGCCGAAAGTAACCTCACACCCTTTTTACCGACTGCGCGCCCCCGCTCACCTCAGAGCAGGGGCGCGCAGTCGTCAGTAGGGATGTGAGGTCCCCGGCCACGCTGTGCACAGGCACCGTTATCCACAGGCACTTCAGTTATCCACAATCAGGCACAGGGGGCTTGTCCAAAGCGATTGCGCTGGCGAGCATTCCTGCATGACCCGCATCGTCTCGCGATCCGACGCTCTCGCCCGCGGCACCTCCGACGCCGAATTGCAGCGGTACTGCCGAACGCGGGCCTGGCGTCGACTGCGACCCGGACGGTTCGTGAGCAGGACACAGTTCGACTCGCTCACAACGGAGGAGAAGCACCGCGTCATCGCGGAGGCTGTGTTCGACGCGACCACCTCACCCGACGCAGTCGTCAGTCATGTGAGCGCGGCCGTCTTTCACGGTCTCGACGTGTGGAATGCCGATCTGAGCCGAGTGCACATCACGCGCAATCGCGCCCGTGGTGGTGGGCGCAGCAGCGCCGTCAGAAGTCTGCACACGTCTCCCTACACGGACGAGGAAGTCACGACCTTCGACGGTGTGCTGGTTACGGGGCTCGCGCGAACCGTCGCCGATTGCGCTCGCACTCTTCCGTTCGAGACGGCGGTGTGCATTGCGGATGTCGCCGCGCGAACCGCAGGTGTGACCGTGGAACAGATTGTTGCAGTGCTGGATTCATGCCCGAACCATCCCGGGAATCGGATGGCCCGCAAGGTTGCGCGATTCATGGACGGCCGGTCCGAGAGTGTGGGTGAATCGCGTACCCGGGTGTTGCTGCATCACCTGGGTCACACCCCACAGCTGCAGGTACCGATCACAGATTCCCGTGGCTTCGTCGGGCGCGTGGACTTCGACCTGCCCGAGATCGAGACCGTGCTCGAATTCGACGGCAAGGTGAAGTACGCACGCTATGTGCCGGAAGGAAGGTCCGCGGCGGACGTGGTGTGGGAAGAGAAGCGTCGCGAGGATCGCATTCGCGCAACCGGCCGTCAGGTAGTGCGCATCGCCTGGGCAGACCTCGACCGTCCCCAACTGGTCGATCGGATGATTCTCGACGCTGCCGAGCGCGCCCGAAACCGTAAGTGAGCGCCTCTTCTACCGACTGCGCGCCCCCGCTCACGTCGGAGCAGGGGCGCGCACCCTGCAAATGCGGCGTGAAGCTCCTGTCGCACCCCCGCGACGTGGACGAATCGGGCACCGTGAGTATGGTCGGAAACGCACGGCATACCCGACAAGTAGGAGCAGGCATGACCGACGACGCGGACAAGCTCTGGCGACGCTACGACGCGTGGTGGGCGGCGTTGACCCCCGACGACCGAGCACACGTCGAGAAGTGTTGCGAATCGGGCCGCACCGACGAGCGCCTCTGCGCACTGATCCTCGAGAACGACGGCCCGTCGAAGGCCGCGTTCGAGGCAGGCAGCAAGTTGTCCGTGGGCAACAGCAAGTACTGCGCCATCCCCAGCGCGCTGCTCGAGTTTCTCGAGGCGAAGCGCGCACACCCGCCACTCAGCTAGGGGGACGCCACAGCTCCAGCTCGGGGATTCCGGGCGGCGTGAATCCCATGACCTGGCCGTAGAAGGACAGTTCGGACTCTCGTGCGTTCACCTGAGTCTCGAGTTTGCGGAATCCGTGCGACTCGCCTGCGTAGGCGAGGTATGCGTGCGGAATTCCTTTCTGCACCATGGCGTCTCGGAATCGCTCGGCCTGTGACGGCGGCACGATCGGATCGTCCAGTCCTTGCAACAACAGCACCGGGCACGAGAGTCCGTCGACGTTGTTGACCGGTGCACGGGTTCGGTACAGGTCGATGGCCTCGGGCAAGGGTCCGATGAGACCGTCGATGTAACGGGATTCGAAGTCGTGGGTCTCGGCGACGAACAGCTCGAGCTCGGCGACACCGAAATACGAAGCCCCGCATGCGAATACATCCGAAGACGTCAGTGCTGCCAACACCGTCCAACCACCTGCGGAGCCACCTTCGATGGCCAACCGGCGCGGGTCGGCAAGGCCGCTGTCGGCGAGCCCCTGCACGGCGGCGATGGTGTCTTCCACGTCGACGACGCCCCACTGCCCGCGCAGGCGATTGCGGTATTCGCGGCCGTACCCGCTCGACCCGCCGTAGTTCACATCCACGACGCCGATGCCGCGGCTGGTGAAGTACGCGAACAGCGGGTTCAGTGCGGGTGCCACGTGTGCCGTGGGGCCGCCGTGCACGAACGCGACGTACGGCGGGAGTTCCCCGTCGAGCCCTTCGTACGACGGGTTGCGCGGCGCATAGGCGATGGCGTGCACCTCGCGGTTCGGTCCATGGAACGTCACCTGACGTCCCTCCGGCAAGTACGCACCGTCGGGGACGGACTCGAAACCCGAACGCACAGGCGTGAGTCCACGGGTTTCGAGATCGAGTGCGAACAGCCCGCTCGCCACCTGCGCGCCACCGCCCTTGATCAACACGGTCGATCCACGGCGCCCACCGAGACCTACCGACGTCACACCCTCGAGCGCGATGTCGTCCAGAGTGCCGGATGCAGGGTCGAGCACGGCGAGGGTGTCGGTACCGACGGTCCGCACGGTCAGCAGCTTTCCGTCGCCCAGCACCTTGTACCAACTCGATCCGAGTCGCCACAGCGGGGCCCCGAAATCGGCGTCGAGCGTCAGCAGCGGCGCTAGAGCTCCATCGAGAGTGACCGAATACAGGTTCCACCAACCACTTCGGTCGCTGATGACGTACAACAGTTGGTCGTCGATCCACTCCGGCTGCATCACCGATTCCTCGGTCGAACCCAGCAGCACCGTCCAGGACGACGGATCGGCCAGCAAAGCCACGCGCAGTTCGGTTCCGTCCCAGGGCATCTGCGGATGGTTCCACGCTATCCAAGCGATGCGGGTGCCATCGGGCGACAAGCGCGGGAACGCAAGAAAGTCCGAGCCCGCCACCAACGAGCGCACTCCGCCGCCGCTCAGGTCGATCGCCACGATGTCTCGCGATACCGCACCGGCGTCGTGCATCTCACGGACGGCGATGACGTCGTTACCGACCACCGACAATTCGGCGTACCGGATGCTCGACGCCACAGCCGGTTTCGGAGTCAGCGGCACGGGTGACCCGCCGGGGGTGAGGCGATAGACGCGTTGATCGGAGAACTCGGCGAACACCAGGTCGCCGTCTGCCGTCGCAGTCCATGCCCCGCCGCCGTATTCGTGTACTCGGGTGCGGGCGTTGAACGGTGCGGGCAGAATCGGCTGCACTTCTCCATCGACGTGGCGACAGATCGCCGTCCGACCTTGTTCGGCAGGTCGCAGTTCCGACCACCAGATCTCGTCGCCGACGTAGCGACCGCCCTCGACGGGATGGCCCGCGGACGACAGGTCTGCTGCAGTGATGGGCGAAGGCCAGGATCCGAAGGCGAGTGCAGTCACGAGCTCCACCCTAGTGAACTGACGTGGCCGTAACGCGTTGTTCACCGGCCCTTCAACAGTGACCCGGATGATGGAGGACAAGCAGCAGTAGGGGGAACACCATGCGCCGGACCACTACCCAATCGGTGGACCACGAGATTCTGACATTCGGCCGAACCTGGCAGGGATACGGCGGCGGCAGCGACGAGGACATCTACGTCGCATTCGGTGTCGACGGGCGTACCTATTTCCAGCGGCTGCGTCGTATTCTCGATTCGCCGGTGGCCGAGGATCTGTCCCCCGACGAGCGGGCGGCGATCCTCGACATCTGCCGAACGAGACTCACCTGAGCCACCGTCACACCGGCGTCAACAGTTCCGGGCTGTTGTTCTTGACGCTGTTCACCGCGGTACTCACCTCGTAGGGCGCGAGCCGGGGTTCCGGGATTGCCGCCAACATGTCCTGCACCGCGCCCAGGTCGGTCACGGTGGGATCGAGCCAGCTCGCGCGGAGATCCGGTGGGAGCACGACCGGCGAGCGATCGTGGATGTGGCCGAGCGCATCGGCTGCCGGCGAGGTGAGGACGGTGACCGACCAGACCCAGCGGTTTTCGTCGTCGTCTGCTTTGGTGGGGTCTCGCCAGAGTTCGTACAGGCCTGCCATCGCAAGCACGCCTTCCGTATGCAGGAAGTACGGCACTTTGCCCCCGTCGCGCTTCTCCCACTCGTAGTACCCGTCCGCAGGCACGATGCAGCGTCGACGGCTCGCGGCCTTCTTGAACGACGGCTTCTCGGTGATGGTCTCCGACCTGGCGTTGATCAGCCGGGAACCGATTTTCGCGTCCTTCGCCCAGGAGGGGATCAGACCCCAGCGCACCGAACGCAGTTGCCGCACGGCGTCGGACTCCGGCTCGTCCTTGGGTGCGCGTTCGAGCACCGTACGCACCGTCTGCGTCGGGGCCACGTTGTACGACGGCGGCACCTCCTCGCCCACTGTTTCGGCGATGTCGAACACCGCCTGGAGGTCGGTGTCACTCCGGGTACTGGCATACCGTCCGCACATGAGTCGATTGTTCCACTCGCCACCGACAACCCGGCCGAAACAACCTTGTGGAAACCGACACCGCTCGCCTGGCACGATATGACGGGTGACCACTCCACAGATCAACTCCCAGCCGCGTTACCGCACGTTGCAGCAGTCGACCAAGCTGCAGAACGTGCTGTACGAGATCCGTGGACCGGTACACGCCCATGCCGCCCGACTCGAAGCCGAGGGGCACCGCATCCTCAAGCTCAACATCGGTAATCCGGCTCCGTTCGGCTTCGAGGCCCCCGACGTGATCGTGCGAGACATGATCGCCGCACTGCCCGTCGCCCAGGGTTACTCGGAGTCGAAGGGCATTCTGTCGGCGCGACGTGCCATCGTCACCCGCTACGAGCTCGAACCGGGTTTCCCCGAGCTCGACGTCGACGACATCTATCTCGGTAACGGGGTGTCCGAGCTCATCACGATGACGATGCAGGCGTTGCTCGACGACGGTGACGAGGTGCTGATCCCGGCCCCGGACTACCCGCTGTGGACGGCGATGACGACGCTGTCCGGTGGCAAGGCCGTGCACTACATGTGCGACGAGGAGAACGGGTGGAATCCCGATCTGGCCGACATCGAGTCGAAGATCACTCCCAAGACCGTCGCCCTGCTGGTGATCAACCCCAACAATCCGACCGGCGCGGTGTACTCGAAGGAAGTTCTGCAGGGCATCGTCGATCTGGCGCGCAAGCACCAGCTGTTGTTGCTCGCGGACGAGATCTACGACCGCATTCTCTACGACGACGCGCAGCACACCTCGCTGGCGAGCCTGGCTCCCGATCTGCTGTGCCTGACCTACAACGGGCTGTCCAAGGCGTATCGCGTGGCCGGCTACCGCGCGGGATGGCTCGCGATCACCGGGCCGAAGAAGCACGCAGCGGGGTTCATCGAGGGAATCGACCTGCTCGCGTCGACGCGGCTGTGCCCCAATGTGCCTGCGCAGCATGCCATTCAGGTCGCGCTCGGTGGTTACCAGAGCATCGAGGATCTGATCCTGCCCGGCGGACGCCTGCTCGAGCAGCGTGACGTCGCATGGGAGAAACTCAACGCGATTCATGGCGTCTCGTGCGTCAAGCCGCGGGGAGCGCTGTACGCGTTTCCGCGACTCGATCCCGAAGTGCACGAAATCTACGACGACGAAAAACTGGTGCAGGATCTGTTGCTACAGGAGAAAATCCTCGTGGTTCAGGGGACCGGCTTCAACTGGCCCGGTCACGATCACGTGCGCATCGTGACTCTGCCTTGGGCACGAGATCTGGCTGTGGCGATCGAAAGGTTCGGCAACTTTCTCGCTTCCTACAAGCAGTGACGTCGAAAGTTACGCTCGAGTAGTTGAAAGTGACGCAAGAAACTTGGGCGGGAGCGCGCCCCGCGGCCGAATGATCTGTAGATTGGCGGACGGCACTTCGGTGCCCGCGAGCCCTGGTCGTCCCCTCCCCCCCGGGTCGGTCAGGTGGTGGCGGGGGACGCCCCCCCTGCTCCCCGCCACCGAGCTCCTCGCATCGGCCACCGAGATGGCCCCGTACTAGCCTTGCACCGTGGAACCACACGGCAATCATCCCGACGGCACCAAGCCGGGCCTCGACTCCCATGTGGGCCACGGTCACGGACACAGCGACAGTCCGGTGCCGCTCGGCCCGGTCGCCGCCAAGGTCGTCGTCGGACTGCTCGTCGTCATCGGTATAGCCGTCATCGCCGGTGCATTCGCGCTGTGGCCCAGCAAACAGAACATCGACATCCCACTGCCGTTCCAGACCTCGGGCGGAGGTGCGGTGTCCACCGAGGCGGGCACCATCACTTCGCAGAGCATCGGGCCATGCGGGAGTCCCGACGCAGGCAGAGCGTTCACCGGCAACCCGACGCCTGCGGTCAACGACTCGTACGAATGTCAGCGCAGCATCGTCGACATCACCTCTGGCCAGGACGCGGGCAAGCGGACGGTGCTCGAGATCGCGCCGGGTCCCGGCCAACCGACGCTGAGCGCCGGTGAGGACATCCGACTGGTTCTGCAGGCAGATCCTTCCGGTGGAATCCGCTACTCCTTCAACGACTATTCCCGCGGACTTCCGCTCGGGTTGATCGTCGGCGTGTTCGCAGTGGTCATCTGCGTCGTTGCCCGCTGGCGGGGATTCCGCGCGCTGGTCGGCCTACTCATTGCGTTCGCCGTGCTGGTGGTGTTCATGTTGCCGGCTCTGCTCGACGGCGCACCCGCCATTCCCGTCGCTCTCGTCGCCGGTGCGGTGATCCTCTACGCCGTGCTGTATCTGGCGCACGGGGTGAATCTGCGCACCAGCTCGGCGCTACTGGGCACACTGACCTCGATGGGCCTGGCCGCAGTCCTGTCGTACGTCGCGATTCGGATGACGCACCTGACCGGGTTGTCGGAGGAACAGAACACCGCGGTGCAGACGTACATCGGCACCGTCAGTGTCACGGGGCTGCTGTTGGCCGGCTTCATCATCGGCTCGCTCGGTGTGCTCAACGACGTGACGATCACTCAGGCCTCGGCGGCCTTCGAGTTGGCATCGGTCGACGAGACCGCGTCGCGGCGCGAGATCTTCACCGCCGCGATGCGGGTGGGGCGCGATCACATCGCCAGTACCGTCTACACCCTCGTACTCGCCTACGCCGGTGGCGCGCTGCCGCTGCTGTTGCTCTTCAGCGTCGCCGATCGGTCGATTCAGGACGTGTTGACCGGCGACGCCGTGTCGATCGAAATAGTCAGATCCTCCGTGGGCGGTGTAGCCCTCGCGTTGTCGGTGCCCCTCACCACCGCGATCGCCGTGCTGCTCGCCCGGCCGATCAACTCGTCCAGAAAAGGCGCGTCGTCGTCGCGGACGCCCAAGCCCGCTCGATCGCGGGGCTCGGGTCGCCACAGCGCGTAGAGCGGCTTCGCCGCACGTGCACGAAAGTTCGTAGTGGACTACGCGTTTCCGCTCACGTGCGGCGGAGCCGCTCCTCAGGCGAATGCAGCTGCGACGGTCTCCGACAACAGTGCACCGTTGTGCGTGCTCAGTCCTGCCTTCAGACCCGCGTCTGCCTCGCAGGCAGCTTCCCAACCCTTGTCGGCGAGTGCGACGACGTACGGCAGGGTGGCATTGGTGAGCGCGTAGGTCGACGTGCGCGGAACGGCTCCTGGCATGTTGGCGACGCAGTAGAACACCGACTCGTGCACCTTGTACGTGGGATCGGCGTGGGTGGTGGCATGCGAATCCTCGAAGCAGCCGCCCTGATCGATGGCGATGTCGACCAGCACCGAACCTGGCTTCATACGCTGAACCAGGCTGTTGGATACCAACTTCGGAGCTTTGGCTCCGGGCACCAGCACCGCACCGATGACGAGATCCGCGGCGAGAACGGCTTGTTCGAGTTCGTACGCATTCGACACCAGAGTCTTGACGGCACCGCGGTACTGATCGTCGATGGCACGCAGCGCCTTCACATCGAGATCGAGAACGGTGACGTCGGCGTGCATACCGAAAGCGATTGCAGTGGCATTCTTTCCGGACACACCGGCTCCGATGACAACGACATTGGCGGGACGTACTCCGGGCACTCCGCCCATGAGAACTCCACGTCCTCCTTCGCTGGACATCAGGTGGTAGGCACCGGCCTGCGGCGCAAGGCGCCCGGCAACTTCACTCATCGGCGCGAGCAGCGGCAGCGAACCGTCTGCGGCAGTGACCGTTTCGTAGGCAATGGCCGTGGTACCCGAATCCAGCAGCGCATCGGTGCAGGCCTTCGACGCCGCGAGATGCAGGTAGGTGAACAGCACCTGCCCCTTGCGCAGGCGTGAATACTCTTCGGCGATAGGTTCTTTGACCTTCAGCAGCAGCTCGGCTGTTTCCCAGACCTCGGCGGCATCGGTGAGGATCTGTGCACCGGCGGCCTTGTAGTCGGTGTCGGTGAACGACGATCCGGCTCCTGCCTCGGTTTCGATGATCACTTCGTGTCCTCGCGAGACCAGTTCGTGCACGCCTGCCGGGGTGATGGCCACCCGGTATTCGTGGTTCTTGATCTCGCGTGGAATTCCGATCTTCATGGCGGCCTCCTCGGTGGTGGGTGATGTGAAGCCGTGGCTCCATCCGTGTAGGCCAACTATGAATTATCTACGGAATACCCGCAACGGAAGTGAATATAATTCTGTACGATCCTGAAATGGTGAGTAATAGTTCGTTCGAGACGGGTGGCACGGGGTCCCAGCCGAACGATGTTCGGCCCATCCCGTTGGACCGGATCGATCACATCCTGCTCGACGAGCTCCGTCGCGACGCCCGTACACCCAACAATGCACTTGCTGCCGCTGCCGGCGTGGCCCCGTCCACCGCACTGGCCCGGGTTCGTGCCCTCGTCGAACGCGGTGTCATCCGTGGCTTTCACGCAGACATCGATCCCGAGGCCCTCGGCCAAGGCATCCAGGCCATGATTTCGGTCCGGCTCCAAGCAGATGCTCGACGGCGGATCAGCGAATTCGGATCCAAGATCGCCTCCCGAAAAGAGACGCTGAACATCTACTTCATTGCCGGTGCCGACGACTTCCTCGTCCACGTGGCAACCGTCGACACCGCCACGCTCCGCGATTTCGTCGTCGAGAATCTCAGCGCCGACCCTGCCGTCGCCGCAACCGAGACGATCCTGATCTTCGAACACATCAGACCGCGAAACACTCACGGAGAGAGGTGAATCGGGTCAGGGAGCAGCCGGAGCGATCGGCGGGAAGCCGGGCAGCGTGAAGTCCGGGAAGCCCGGAATCAGCGGCGGCGGCTGTTGCGTCGTCGGGGGGACGGACTCGACCGGCGGCGGCGGTGCGGGCTCGGCAGTGGTGGTCGTCGTCGTCGGTTCCGGCGTCCACGGCTCCTGGTAGACCTCGGTCTCCGACGGCACGGTGGTCGGTTCGACGGTGGTTTCCGGCGCGGGAGGCGGCAACACCGGAGCAGGTGTCTCCGACGTGGGCGCAACCGTCGTGGCGGCGGGGGCCTGAGTTTGAGTGCGGCTCACCGAGGTGTCGACCACCTGCGGCGTGTTCTGATGGGTGAGCATGAACCCGGATACGCCTACCACTGCGGCGAGGCCGAGCGCGAGCACACCACCGGTGCGAAGCCTGCGCCGAGCGCGGGTTCGATCGTCCTCACCGTCGTCGTCGTCGTAGTCGGCATCGAGCCAGTAGATGTTCTTCAGCTGGAACGGAACCGGCTTACCGTCGTCGTCGACCGTCGCCTCGGTGTCGACCCGCTTCTCGGGTGCCTGCGTGACACTGTGCGCTACAGCAGTGTCGGCCACCTCCGAATCGTCGACCGCGTCCTCGACGGTGCCCTCCCCGGCATTCGTGCTCAACGCAACGACCTCCCCGTCGACCCGCGCCCCCTGCACGTGGTCGCCCGGAACATCATCCGCTACGGCCGGAGACGACTCCGGCTCGACAGCAAAAGAATTGGGAGAATCGACAAGGGAATCGGTGAATCTCGAGGATTCGAACCCGCCGACCGTACTCGTGGGGTCGACCGCGTCGGCGATGGTGGTGTCGACCGGGGCCGACGCGACCCAGGGACGCGCGGGCACCGGACGGGTTGCGGTCGGCACCGGAGCAGGTACCGGCGGTGCGGCGTGCATCGATTCGGTGCGAGCCGGAATCGGACGGACCGGCGCTGCCGGCGGCGGAGTAGGTTGCGGGGGCCGAGGCCGCGCCACCCGCGACTGCGGCGGACGCGGCGGTGCCGGTCGGTGCTGCGGAATCGGCGCAGATGCGAGGGCCGAGTCGACGCGAGTCGCGGGGTCGATCCGATCCGAGGGTTGCGGTACCGCCTGCCGGTTCGCGTCGGGGCTCCGTCGCGGATCGGTTCGAGTGCGCGAATGAGGTCGCGCGGCCAGAGCCGCTCCACGCGCAGCGACGGTCTCGGGCTCGGTCGGCACGATCGACGGCAGTTCCAGCAGCGGCCCGACGCGATTCTGCACGATCGGCATGCGTGCGCCTCCACCGATCAACACGACGGCGTCGATGGGCACGTTCGCGCCGATCAACACTCCGCGCGCAAATTCGATGGCTTCGTCGAGCAGGTCGGTGATCAACAGCTCGAAGTTCTCGCGCGAGAGCAGAATCATTCCACTCGCATCGGGCAGGCACACCGCATCCTGGGTGGACAGGCGTTCCTTGGCGATTCGGCAGCGCTTCTCGAACAGCGAGATGTCGGGGTCCGTCGTCTTCTTGCCGAGGCGCTGGAGTTGGTTGTTGCGTACGTAGGCGTCGAGCAGGTCGCCGCTGTACTCACCCGATCGCTGCGAGGCGGTGACGGTCCGCTGCACCAGGTCGACGACGCTGACCGTCAGTCCGGAACTGCCGAGATCGAACAGCGCGACCGACCTGTGGTCGCGGGCCTCGCCGGTTGCTGCGAGGTACTCGACGACGGCTTCCACCTCGTGCACCAGGTGGTAGTTGTGCAGGTGGGCACCGGCGAGCGCGGCATGCAGCGCATCGGCCTGCCGAGGGTCGCGGTAGGCGACACCGGTGGCGAGTTCGGGCTCGGTCTCGACGGCCGCGCCGATCGACTCGGCGGCCAGATGCGGGAGGTCGCCGCCCACGCTGTCGATGAGTTCGTTGCGGAAGAACAGTGGTCGCTCGATGTCGGTGACCAGGCCGGAAGCGTCGGCGACGGGAGCCTGGAACTGCTCGGCTCGGGGCTGCGCCGTGCGCACAGCCCGGGTCCCCATGGACACCCCAAGCAGCACAGTCACGGTTGTCGGCCTCACTTCGTTCGGCAGTTACGGCGGACGCGGTACACCTCGTCCAGAGCGCCAGGCTACCGCCTCGACCGAAACTACGGGGCGCGCGCCCCTGAGCAGCCATGGCAATACGGGTCTCGCTCCCCGTTGGAGCCGCTCGTTCCCGTCGTGCGGTCTATTCCGGCAGTTCCGAACCGATTTCCGGTCGGTAGAGCTCGCCGTCGTAGGTGAAGGCCCGCTCGTACAGATCCGCGTCCGACAGGCGAACCGGCCCCTGGACGGGCAGCTCGGCCGGCCCGGGAGCTGCATCCTCGGCCGGACCGGCCGCGTCGGCGAGCGCGGCAGCGAAGCCGGCATCGACCGGAATCTGCTCGTCGATGAGCGGGGTGGGTGCCGGAGTGTTCCCGCGGGTGAACACCAGACCTGCCACCGCGACGATCACCAGGGCCACCGCCGCCAGCACGGATGCGTCCCGCACCGACCATCTCGTCGTGCGCCGCGCCGGCTGGGTGACGACATCGGGTTCGAGAACCTCGGGCTCTTCGACCGCTGGCTCTACAACCGCAGGCTCTACAACCGCGGGCCCGATCACCGAAGAGTCGGCTGCGGCAGCGTCGAAGACGGTCGAGGTGATCGCCAGTTCTTCGGTGGCGAGCTGATCGACGGTCAGGCCGTCGACCATCCACTCGTCGACCGCGCCGAAATCCGTGGTCCGGGGCGCATCGAGAAGCTCCGACGCGTCGTCCGGCACGGTGATGATTCCCACATCCGCGTTCAGCACATCCGCGTCCGAAACATCCGCGGCATCCGGAACATCGGTGTCGACGGCGGCTCCGATAACGGGCCTCTCGTCGAGCGCTGCGCCCTTGGCGATGGCCATTGCCGGCGCGTCCGGCACATGGACCGGCACATTCCATTTGTCTTCGATGATCGTGCGCACCGCGGGAATGGCTGCGCCGCCGCCGATGAGCAGTACCGCGTCGGGAGCCTGCTTGGACGCCCAGTCCAGGGCGTCGGACACGAGTGGGGTGATCTCGCGCTCGAATTCCTTGCGGCTGAGCAACATCGGGCCGCGGTTCGGTGCCCGGACACCCGCCGACGAGCTGACGAGTTCCTTGAGTTCACGGAAGAACGCTTGATATTCCTCGTCGCCCTCCGGGCCGACCGGTGCAGGCAGGATGCCCTTGGCCATCACGATGCCGCGGACCACCTCGTCGAAGCGATCGCCGCTGATGTCGACGGTGCGTGCGGTCCACTCGATGTAGTCGCCCGCGACGTCGAGCGCGGTGGCCGACAGCCCCTTCTTGCCCAGGTCCACCACCAGCACGTAGTCCTTGTCGGCCAGTTCCGGAACCGTGCGCGCATAGGCCATCAGGGCCTGAGATTCCTCGACCATGCGGGCCTTCGGGACCGTTCGGTCGCCCAGAGTGTCGAGAAGGGCCGTGACGGCTGCGGTGTCCCACCCGGCGAGCACGATGTCCTCGAACGGGCCGTGGTCGACCAGCTTGCCGGGCAGCAGGTCGTGTGCACCCGCTGCATCGATGGAGTCTTCGACGCGGCGCCCGTCCGCGATGTACGCGATGCGCACGGCACCGGTACCGACGGACACCCCGCAGACTCCACTCATCGACCAGACAGTCCTTTGCACATTGCGATTCGGCGCCCGATCCGGCGCCCTCACGAGCCCCCGCTCCACTCGAAGTGTACGGCGGTCCGAAGGACCGATGCGGGCATCGAACTAACGCTACTAAACAATCTAGGATATTGTTTGGGAGGGTCTGGGGAGACTTTGGGTCGAAAAGGCGCACAGCCAGCGGACCTGGAGACGACTACGAGGCCGTCCGGTCTCGTGATTAACGCGATCGGTGGAGGTTTTCGATGCAGACGCTCAATGCTCAGGACGTGGTTCGGGTGCGAACTGTTCTGGAGAAATTCGGAAAGCTGCCGGTCCCCGTGGAGGGCATCGACGAAGCCGCCGATCTGTACGACAGCGGCCTGACCTCGCACGCGAGTGTCAACGTGATGATCGCCCTCGAGGACGAGTTCGACGTCGAATTCCCCGACACCATGCTGCAGAAGTCGACGTTCGGCAGCATCAACGCCATCGCCGCGGCCATCGCCCAGCTGACGGACTGAAGCCATGACCACCGTCTACGAGAGCTCGATCGACCAGTCGATGACCGACGTGCTGGCCGTTCTGCGGACCTATGCCGACGAAGTCGATCGCGATGCCCGTTTCCCCACCGAATCGGTGGATGCGCTGCGCGACGCCGGGCTGCTCGGTGTCGGGATTCCGCGCGAGTTCGGCGGTGGCGGGGCAACCCTGACAGACATCGCCCGCATCTCGCGTGCCCTCGGCTCCGAGTGCGCATCGACGGCGATGATCTTCGTCATGCACCAGTCGCAGGTGCTCAGCATCGTGCGCCACGGCAAGTCCGACGCCATGGCAGACCTGCAGCGACGAATTGTGACCGATCGCATCCTGGTGGCCTCTGCCACTACCGAGATCAACATCGGCGGCGACGTCCGCTCGAGCAGTTGTGCGGTGGAGTACGACGGTGAGCGGATCACCCTGAGCAAGAATGCGCCTGTGATCTCGTACGGCGAGTACGCACAGATCGTGCTGGCAACGGCGCGACGCAGCGTCGACAGCCCGCCGAGCGACCAGGTCCTCGTGGTGTGCGAGAAGCCCGATGTGACGCTCGAGAAGACCGGCACCTGGGACACCCTCGGATTCCGCGGCACCTGCAGTCCCGGCTTCATGCTGGCCGCGCGCACGACGACGTCGAACATTCTGGGCGACAACTACGGCGACATCTCCGCGCAGACCATGCTTCCGGTGGCACACGTGCTGTGGGGATCGGCCTGGCTCGGCATCGCCGACGCCGCCGTGACCAAGGCGCGCAAGTCCGTACAGAAGGCCGCGCGCAAGACACCGGGAACACCGCCGCCGAGCGCACTGCGGCTGGCGGAGTTGATGGTGGTTCACGAGCAGTTGGTGGACACGGTCTTCGGCGCAGCGGCGAAGTTCGAGGCCGTCGCAGACAGTCCGGCCGAGCTCGGGGCAATCGGTTTTGCGCTCAAGATCAACAACGTCAAGGTCACCGCGTCGACGCTCGTCATCGACATCGTCGGCAAGGCCCTGCAGATCTGCGGCATCTCCGGCTACCGACAGGACGGCGAGCTCAGCATCGGCCGGCACCTCCGAGATGCGCACGGGTCCGCAATCATGGTGAGCAACGAGCGCATCCTCGGCCACAACTCGCAGCTCTCCCTCGTCTACAAGGGAAAATGATGACAACCACACAGTCCGTACCGGAGACCGAAATCAGCGAACTCGACTCAGCCCGAGCAGCTTTCCGCGCCGAACTCATCGACGCGGGCCTGTTGGTGCCCAGCTCGATTCCCGGATTGTACGGGCGCAGCGGCGAATTCGAGGACATCATCGAATTCATCGATTCTCGCGTCGTCGCGGCCGGGGCCACCGAGCACGGCTATCGGGCCAAGCGATTCCGCTTCGCTCCGGTCTTCCCCCGAGAGGCCTTCGAGCGCACCGATTACATCGCGTCGTTCCCCAATCTCACCGGTGCCATCAATACGTTCGAGGGGGACAACAAGGAGCACGCAGCGTTGTTGGCGGAGAGATCCGACGGCAAGGACTGGGATCACTTTCTGCATTCCGCCGGAACCATGTTGGTCTCGGCGGCCTGCCACCCGTCGTACTCGATGCTCACCGGAACACTGCCCGCCGACGGTGCCCTGATGGACATCTACGGCTTCTGCTTCCGGCACGAGCCTGCGGTCGATCCGGCTCGGATGCAAGCATTTCGGATGCACGAGTTCGTCCGCGTCGGCACCCCCGACGAGGCGATCGAGCACCGCGAACGCTGGGTGCCGCGCGGCTTGCAGGTGCTGGCAGATCTGGGACTCGAAGCCGAGGCGGTCATCGCCAACGATCCGTTCTTCGGTCGCGCCGGACGCATGCTCGCGGCAAACCAGCGCAACGAGAACCTCAAGACCGAACTGGTCGTCAAGCTCTACGGAGATCTGGACGACGGCACCGCGGTCGTCTCGTGCAACTGCCACCGCGATCACTTCGGCCACACCTTCGACATCGCAACCGTCGGCGGCGAACCGGCTCACAGTGCATGCGTCGGGTTCGGTATGGAACGCATCGCGCTGGCGATGCTCCGCACCCACGGGCTCGATCGCTCCGCGTGGCCGGCTGCACTGCGCCCCTGATCGATTCCGCTTCACCCGTGTACGCAGAAGGACCATTTGAAGTGAACAGTTCCCGCACCGCTCCTCGGCGCATCGGCTCCGTTCCCGCCGAGTCCTCCTCGCGTACCCCGGGCGGCAAGTACCCGACGTGGTTCGGTCCGTCCGATTCACCGCTGTTCGGTACCGTCCACGTGCCGTCCGACGGCCGGGCTCGCGGAGGCGTCGTCCTGTGCCCGCCGCTCGGCAAGGAGCAAGTGGACTCGTACCGGGGCATGACTCTGCTGGCGCAGAAGCTCTGTGCGCAGGGACTTCTGGTGTTGCGATTCGACTACCGCGGCACCGGAGATTCGTGGGGAGATCAGGACGGGCCCGGCGCGGTCGGCCACTGGCAGCGCAGCGTCGTCGAGGCCGTTGCCTATGTGCGCAGTTGCGGTGTGGGCGAGGTCGGGCTGGTGGGCCTCCGCATGGGCGCACTCCTGGCCTGTTCGGTCGCCGCCGAGTGTGGGCCACTGACCTCGTTGACGCTGTGGGATCCGGTCGTCCGCGGACGGTCGTACCTGCACGAGCAGCGCGCACTGTATTCGGTGAGCGTCACCACCGACTCCGACGCCGATCCCCGTGTGTCGATCATCGGCGCTGTGCTGCATCCTGATTCGGTCGCAGACTTCGCCGCACTCGACGCCGCGAAGACGACGACCGACGCACCGGTACTGGTCGCCACTCGCGCCGAGCGCGGTGACTCGAAGCCGGTACGCCGACTGGTCGACGCACTCTCGGCCGACGAGCACACGTTGTCCGATCACGACGAGTTTCTCGAGCCGAGCGACTTCGAGGTCATCATCCCGGCCGCGGACATCGCCACTCTCGCCACCTGGACGGCGTCGAAGTTCCCGAGCCGACCCGCCTACGACGTCGAGGTGCTGCGTCGAACGCGATCACTGGTCGACGGAATCGCCGAGAGCATCGAATTCCTAGGTGCGCAGGAGCTTTTCGCGATTCGTTCCAGTTCGGATCGCTGCCTACCCGGTGGGCCGACGGTGGTGTTCTACCCCACCGCGAACGAGCATCGCGTCGGTCCGGTGCGCATGTGGGTGGAACTGGCCCGGCTGCTCCCCTGGTTCGGAGTCTCGACGGTGCGCTTCGATCGGCGTGGCACCGGTGAGTCCGGTGCCGTCACCGATGGGGAGGTGACTCGGCTCTACAGTTCCGAAGGAAACGAGGACGCCCTCACCGCCGTCCAGCAGTCGGGTACCTCCCCCGACCATGTGCTGGTGTCCGGAATGTGCTCGGGGTCATGGTATTCCAGCTTTGCTGCCCGAGAGATGGGAGTGCGGTCGGCAGTACTTCTCAACACGCTGGACTGGACCACTCGTCGACTCGAGTTCGTCAAACGCTCCTCGATGCACACCGAGGAGACAGGACTGCGGGCGCGGGTACTCGATCGACTGCACCACTGGGGTGTCGCGACCAAGAATGCACTGCAGCCGCGGATTCCCTATGCACTCTGGATCTGGCTCGGACGGCGCGGGCTGATTCAAGTGCCCGAGATCTCGTTGCGTCTTCTCAGCGATCGGGGCGTTCGGACGCAGGTACTGCTCTCCCCCTCCGACGCCACCTGGTTCGAGACCAACCGGGGGCCGGAAGGTATGCGCCGGTTGCAGCGTCGAGCATCCGTCCCCACCGTCACGTCTTTCGAGTCCGGTGATCATTCGCTCTACGGCCGCGATCTACGGGAGAACGTGAGAGCCGAACTGATCGCGGCCACCTCCGCTGCGTTCGACATCGAGATCTCCGCGCCGTCGCCGCCTGTCGCAGTGGGGCGGGTCCGGCTGTGAAGCACCGCGCTCCCAGGATCGCGCCACCCAAACACGAGCAGCTCGAACAACTTCGGTGGTATCCGGTCGAACCTGCGCGGTTCGACATGGGTTTGATGAACAGTCCGACGATGCCGGTTTCGACCGTGCCACGTCACAATTCGGTCCGCGTGTTGGATACGAACCCCGATCACCTCGCCGCAGCCGACGTGAAGTCGGTACCCGAATCGGGTCCGGGTTCGAAGGCGTCCGATCGTAACCTCGCGCTCAATTCGCTGGCACTGATGCTCTCGACGGCCATAACCGGGGCGCTCGGATTGCTGTTCTGGGCTGCGGCAGGCCGCCTCTATCCCGTGGCAGAGGTCGGCAGCGCGTCTGCCGTCATCACGTCCGCGGTGATGCTTTCGACGCTCTCCAACCTGAGCCTCGGTTCGATGTACGAGCGATTCCTTCCGGTCTCGGGCCGGTTGGCGAAATCGTTCATCGTGCGCGGTTATCTCACCGTGACGGCGTTCGCATTCGTGCTCGGCGGCGGCTTCCTCCTGGTGGCTCCCAGGGACGAGATGTTCACCAACACCGCCGAAATCGTGACGTTCCCGTTCTTCGTCGCGGTGCTCGCGGTGTTCGCGCTCCAAGATCAGACCTCGTCCGGTCTCGGTGTCGCACGCTGGGCGGCCGGCAAGAACGTCTTCCACGCCGTCCTGAAGTTCATCCTCCTGTTGGCGCTCTTCACCACCGAGCGCAGCACCTCGATCATCTCTGCGTGGGCGGTCCCCGCGATCGTGGCATCGATCTTCGTCCTGCGCGCCATCTTCAAGAACGTGCGCACCGAACAGCGGTACGCCGGCAAGCCGGATCTGCCGCCCAGACGCGAAATGTGGGCCTACTTCGGCTCGGCCTACGGCATCACCGCACTCGGTTCGCTCGCTCCACTGCTCGTGCCGATGATCGTCGTCGCCACCCTCGGAGCCGAGCAGAACGCATACTTCTCCCTCACCTGGTCGATCGTGAGCGCCCTCTACATTCTGATCAGTGTGCTGATCGGCCCGTATGTCGCCGAGGTCGCCGCACATCCCGAACAGTTCCACCGCCTGACCAAACGGTTCATGACTCTCGTGTGCATCGTTGCTGTCGGAGGGTCGATCTTCCTGGCCTTCATCGCACCGTTCGGCCTCGGCTTGATCGGCCAGGGTTACCGCGACCAGGGCACCATCATCGTGCAGCTCGCCGCGCTCACCATTCCGCTCTCGGTGGTCGGTTCCCTCTACGACGGTTTGGCTCGGGTCCGTCGTCGCATGCGATTGGCCGTGATCGTGCAGGTCGTGGCCACCTCGCTCATCATCGGCGGATCGATCGGGCTGTCGTCGTCGATGGGCATCGCGGCCGTGGGCTGGGCCTACCTCGCTGCCGAGGCATTCGGCGCACTCGTGCTGATCGTGCCGCTGATTCGGTGGATCCGTGAGCTGTCGGCAGGCAGCAACGGTCAGTCCGGCAACGATGCTGGATCGCCCGATCATCCCGGTCCACGCGGGCCGATCGACGATCGTGACGGCGGCTCCCCCCGCGAGAGTCGACGGGAACCCCGACACGGTGAAACAGGAGATCGCGGACCTCGTCACAGCGAGCCACAGGACGCGCCGCGGCAACACGACGAGCCGTCGCCGCGTCGCATTCCGGTGCACGCTCAACACAGGACGGCGCCATGACCCAGATCTATCGAGCAAGCTCGTTGGACATGCTTCGGTCCGATTCACGAATCGTCACCGTGCTGGGGCCTGCGGATTTCGGCGATCTCGCACGTGTGCAGGGCCGCGTGCTCGCGTTGGCGTCCATCGGTCCGGCAACTCGACTGGGTCTGCGTGCCCAACAGTCCTCGGCGGCATGGGCTTTCGAGCCGGATCGGGTTGTCGAGCACATCACCGAGGGCCCTCACGTCGACCACGAGCAGTTGGCCGAGGAGTTGACCGAGTTCTCGCATGCGTCCGCTGCCGAGGTTCCCGTTCGGATCCGCCTGGCCGGTCGGTACCTGTTCCTCGATCTCAATCACGGCCTCGGCGACGCGCTGTTGCCGGTCGACCTGTTCGCCTACTTGGCCGACGCCACCCCTGACGCTTCGCTTCCGGCCTGGGCCGGCAGTGCAGTGGAGGGCCATCCTTTGCGGAAGGCATTGCTGCACTGGGCTTTTCGCAATCCCCGGAAGGTTATCGACACGATCTACGGCCGCGTTCGTCCCGGCATGAAGCAGGAATCGACCGAGGTATCCAGCACCGCATCGCCGACAGCATCTGTGCCCTGGACACCGTCCGCCGCGGTCGCCGTTGCCGTGACGCCGGCGGGCACCACCACCGCGATTCGTCGGTGGCGAGAATCCAATCTGCCCGGCGCGAGTGTCAGTGCCGTGATGTGCGCGGCCGTGTCCACGGCGTTCGTGCGTACATCGTTTTCGGTCGCTCGGTCCGCAGGGTTTCTCTTCGACTGCCGCCGCTACCTCCCGCCGTCGACCACGGTGCTCGGCAATTTCGCCGCTGGGATCGGTTTCACGGATATCGATCCCGCCTCGCCCGGTGAGGTGAACGACGCGTTGTCCGGTGCCATCGACAAGGGTCGTCCGATCGCGTCCGCGACGATCAGCACGATCAAGTACAAGCGTGAGCATCGAGCTGTCTCCGGTGTGTTCGACGACCGCGTTCCGGTGCGGCCGAACGTCGAACTCATGTTCTCGGATGTCGGTAGAGTCAGGCAGCTGGAGCCGGTTTCCTGGATTGCCGAACCTGCCGACCGCGCGTTCTTCGTGATCGCGGCTCCCGGTAGACCGGAGTCGGTGATGATCACGATGGAGACCATCGATTCGGTCGTGTTCGTCTCGGCATCGTTCCACGACAATGTTTTCGACAGCCACACCGTGCAGGCAGCACTCGATCTCGTGGCAGCCGACCCCCTCGCCTTGCTCGCCCCTCAGGAGAAGACCGCATGACCACCGAAGCGAAATCCGAAGTGAACGCCGCGACGGAGCGGGCCGAGCCGACCGCAGCACCGAAACGAGAGCGCTTCGTTGCCCATGTCGCTCGGTGGGCGGGGCTGTCGGTGGTGCAGTTCGTCCTTGTCGAGTACATCGTCTCGGCCACATGGCGTGGGCTCTACAGCTACCGCAACAATTACATCAGCGAACTCGGAATCCCCTTCTGCGGTCCTGTCGGCGATTGGCCGTGCAGCCAGCTCTACGTCCTGCTGAACGCCTCGATGGTGCTGTTCGGTGTGGCGATCGCGGCCGTGGGCGGATCGTGGTACATCGTTCGCCGGATCGATGGCAGGGCAGCCTCGTTCTTCGTCGTTGCCGGTGCGGGTGCGATCACGGCCGGCGTCGTCAACCAAGGCGTGAACTACCCGATCCACTCGTTCGGTGCCACCGTGTTCTTCATCTTCGGGAACTTCGGCCTCGTCGTCGCCGGTGGGCACCGGAGTCTGCGACGAACGATCCGCATCGTGGTCACTGCGCTGGGTGCCGTCGGTCTGGCCGGGTACTTCGCCTACATGGGTGGTCACGAATTCGGACTCGGCATCGGCTCCATGGAACGCGTCGCCACTTACTCCCTTCTGGTGGGCGTTCTGATCCTCTCGGTCTCGCAGTTCAACGCGACGCGAGTGCCGAAAACCCTCGACGAGTCCGCGTGAGCCGTCACTCCGCATCGGGCGGGGAGTCCGGCACAGGGACCGTCGAGGTCTCGCGGCTCCCCGGCTCCGGTCTGCTCGTCGAGCGTCCGCGCCGCCGTTGGCCGTCGGTGCTGACACTTCTCGTGGTGTTGGGACTGGTCGTCACCGGCACCGTGTACGGAATTGCGCATCGCTCGGACGGATCCGAGTCCGATGGTCGATCCACGGCCGAGGGCGGCGTCGACGCCACCTCCACGACGTCGGCGTCGAACACCGCGGCAGCCAAGCCCGGATACACCGTCTACGACGACTTCTCGGGAACGGCGGGCGACGCGTTGGCGGACGACCGATGGAGCCACGACGTCGGTCGGACCGGGTGGGGAAACAACGAGAAGCAGGACTACACCGACTCGACCGAGAACTCCTCCCTCGACGGCCAGGGCCACATGGTCATCAACGCCATGCGCAACGGTGACGGCTACACCTCGGCCCGAGTGACCACCAAGGACAAGTTCGAGTTCACCTACGGCCGCGTCGAGGCTCGGATCGAGATGCCTGCCGGAGCCGGACTGCACCCGGCGTTCTGGATGCTCGGTACCGATCTGGACTCCGTCGGCTGGCCCCTCTCCGGCGAAATCGACATCATGGAGACCCTGAACCAGGCAGACCAGTACCACACCGGAATCCATGCGCCCCAGCCGAATTCGCTCACCAGCCAGAAGGTGGACGCAGGCGGTATTCCACCGGAGCCGCTGTCGGAGGGCTTCCACACCTACTGGGTCGAACGCTCACCGGGCCGCGTGACCACCGGCATCGACGACACCACCTTGGCTACCGTCACCCCGGCCGACCTCGTCGGCGGAGACGACTACTGGGTGTTCGACAAGCCGTTCTTCCTGCTGTTCAACGTCGCCGTTGCCGGCGACTGGCCCGGGCCCACCGACAATTCGACGCCGTTCCCGGCGACCATGGCGGTCGACTGGGTGCGGTATCGCACCGATTGAGACCGCAGTACCTGCCCTATGTGTGTCACCCGAAAGGATCCCCTCCCGTGTTACCTCCCGCGCTCCCCAGACTCCAGTCTCCCGATTGGGACGGTGCCGTGTGGATCGGTGACATCGACCTGGAGCAGGATCTTCCGGAGTCTCTCGCCCTCGACGATTCCGACGGCTATCGGCGTGCCCGGCTGTTGATCCGACGTGGACTGGACCCGCTCGGCTTCGTCGAACTCGATGTCGTCGACGGCGCGGTCGCGGCAGAAGACGCGCGACGAGCGGCCATGTCTCTCGCGCAGGTTCCGATGCCCGAGGCTCTGCCGGAACCCGGCCGGTCACTGCCCCCGATCACGGTGGTGATCTGCACCCGTGATCGGGTCGATCACCTGAAGGGCGCGCTCGCATCGGTGTCCGCTCTGGAATACCCCGATTTCGAGGTGGTCGTCGTCGACAACGCCTCTCCGACCGATGCGACGCAGCAGTACGTCCACGGTCTGAGCGACAAGCGCATTCGCGTCGTGTCCGAACCGACGGCAGGGCTGTCGAGGGCAAGGAACACGGGTTTGCGTGCGGCGAGAAACACCATCGTCGCGTTCACCGACGACGATGTCGCGGTGGATGCGAAGTGGTTGCAGAGCATCGCGCGCGGTTTCGCACGAGCCGACCGGGTGACGTGCGTGTCCGGGATCGTGCCGAGCGGGGAGATCAGAACCCAGGCTCAGGCGTACTTCGACCGCCGTGTCGGGTGGGCGAGTTCGGTCACGCCTCGGGTCTACGACCTGAAGAACCCCCCGGACGATGTACCGCTGTTTCCGTTCCAGGTCGGCATGTACGGAACCGGGGCCAATTTCGCCGTGGACCGCGGACGGATGTTCGATCTGGGAGGATTCGACGAGGCGTTGGGAGTCGGCTCCCCGACCAACGGCGGTGAGGACCTCGACATGTTCTTTCGAGTATTGATGGCGGGCGACAAGCTGGTGTACGAGCCGGCGGCCATCGTGTGGCACCGACACCGCGCCGACTCGGAGGCCTTGGCGGTGCAGGCCCGCGGTTACGGCCTCGGCCTCGGTGCCTGGCTGTACACCGTCGCCACGAACCGCAGATCTGCGACGCTCGCCGCCACGGTGGCGCTCCGCCGGCTCGGCAGCGCAATTCGGTTGTCGGCCAAGATGAGCAAGGTCGCGTCGCCTCCTGACGATCTCGCTGCCGACCTTCCCGACGGCATCGGCCGAATGGAATTGCTGTCCATCGCCAAGGGCCCCGCGGCCATTCGGCGCAGCAGGCGCGAAGGTCGCGAGCGCACTCCGTTGGCGGGGGTGAGCCGTGAGCCGGTCCTCGACTGATTCCGGCCACCGGTCCCTCGGGGACCTGCGGCACAAGCTGTTCGTCCCGTCCGACTGGACCTTCGAATGGCCCGTCGGCACAACCGATACCGCGGCCGGCACGACGCGACACGCGGGCAGTCGACTGCGCTACGCCGACATCGCCGTTCTGGCAGCGGGGTCCGGTCTGGCCTCGATGATCGCGCTGCCCACGCTCGTTCGCGTCGTGCTGCTCACCGTCCTGTTGTTCTTCGGTCCGGGTGCGGCAATTCTGTCGTGGGTTCGCATCCCCCGTACCGCGGTTCCGGCTGCGCTGCCGATTCTGAGCATCTCGGTGGTGACACTGATGGTGTCGGCGGCGATGTGGGGATACCGCTGGTCGCCCCGGATGTGGACGTTGTGGCTGTGTCTGGCCCTGATCGGCTCGTCGGTGCTGTGGTACCGCAAGCACGGTCGTCCCGACCTGCCCGAGTGGATCGTGCACACACGTGCAGTCGTCTCACCGTCGTCACGCGCCGCGGCCTTCGCGTCGACCAAGTTCGTGCTGACCGACCGAGACACACTGCGCCGCAACGTTGCCGGCCTGATTCTCGCATTGGCCTTCTTTCTGTGGCTGCCGATGCTGCCCGGTCTCGAACGAGCGACGTACTCGCAGTTCGGGTTGCTGACCGCCGGCACCGGCCCGGGGCTCGTGCTGTGCATGGTCCTGATCATCGCTGCGTTCCTGATCGCACTGCGGCGGAATCAGCTGCGCACCATGATGGTCGCGGTCGGCCTCGCCATCGTGGTGCAACGATTCACCGTCACACTGATCACGTCCGCACCGATCTACGACTGGACGTACAAGCACGTCGCCGTCACCGAATTCGTCCTCGACCTGAACCGGCTGGCCCCGAGCGGGGTGGACATCTACAGCGAGTGGCCCAGCTTCTTCCTCGTCTCGGCGTGGTTCCAGCACGTCACCGGCTACGACACACTGTCGCTGGCGCACGTGTTCGCGCCGATGATCCACGTGGTGCTCGCCGCGTGCATCTACGGTTTGGCCCGAGTCATGAAGTTCACCAAGCGGGCCGCCGTCACCGCCGCGATGCTCGCCGAGGTCATCAACTGGGTGGGCCAGGACTACTACTCCCCGCAGGCCTGGGCGCTGCTGCTCGCCGTCGGCTTCCTGGCGCTGCTGATGTCCTCGCCGCTGACCCGATCCGCGGCGTTCCTGTCGATCGTTCCGTTCGCAGCGCTGGTGCCGACGCATCAGTTGACTCCGTACTGGTTGATGGCCGTCACCGGTGTACTGCTGGTGACGCGACGAGCCAAGCCGTGGTGGCTGATGATTCCGCTCGGCGTCATCCTGCTGGGGTACCTGTATCCACGGTTGCCGATCGTGGCACCGTACGGGCTCTTCCAGGGGTTCGACCCGGTTCAGAACGCGGCGAGCAACGTCCAGGAAGAGGGCGTGCTGGGCAAACAGATCACGTCCCTGGTCTGCCGGGCGCTGTCCGGCGGGGTGTTCGGCCTGGCGTTCGTCTCGGCGATCTACGCCTGGCGTACCAAGAAGACGTTCTGGGCCCCGATGGTGATGGCATTCGGTTCGATCATGCTGCTCGCCGGGCAGAGCTACGGCGGCGAGGCGATCTTCCGGGTGTACCTCTACGCGATCCCCGGGTGCGTTCTGTTGATCACGCCGATGTTCCTCGCCTTGTTCGACCGTCAGCCGTCCCAGGACCGGCCGTCGCGGGCCCGCAGGCTCACCGCCCGTACTTCGGTCGCGGTCGCCACGGCCGGCGCGATCGGTTCGGCTGTCCTCGGCCTGCAGGCGTACTTCGGACTGTGGCCCATCGTGCTCGAGCATCGTGACCAGATCGACGATGCCCGCGCGGTGGCCGCACAGTCGCCCTCCGGCACCGCCGTCACGATGCTCTACTCCTCGGGCTACCCGGCTCGGTCGACATCGGACTACGGCCGTCTGACCGAGGCCAACGACTACTGGGACGTTCCTCTGTACGCTCTCGGCCCCGAGTACATGCAGGGTTTCCCGACGCCGGAGAAGCTCGGCCAGATCGACTACAACGCGTCGGTCAGCGATACACCGACGTACATGGTGTTGACTCGGCAGTCGCTGGAAGCGATGCACTACTACGGGTTCGTTCCCGACGACGCCGTGAACCGTTTCCGGCAGTGGCTGCGCACCAACTCGGCGTGGTCGGTTCGGTACCAGGATGCCGACACGATCGTCTACCAGTACCGATCTCGGTAGCCGCATCACAAACTATGACGAGCGTCTCCAAACAATCTTCCAGTTGGTTTGTTTGCAGCTTGACAAACTCGTCGCATCTTTTAAGCTTGCTATCAGTCAATGGAAACAGGTTCTTACGCTTCACAACAAGCGCCAAGACACTGTCTGTGGATGCGGCGGGGGTCGTTTCACGGAGCTCGGAGACATCTGCCCATCGCACTCGACCCCTGTGGAATGGATATGTTGAATCGTCAGAATCCCCGCGTCAGTGTCGTCATCCCGACGCTCAACGAGGCCGCGAACCTTCGCCATGTCCTCCCCCTGCTCTCCCACGACTACGAGCTCGTGCTCGTCGACGGTGGATCCGTCGACGGCACCATCGATGCCGCTCGCGAGATCCGCGGTGATATCCGCATCATCAAGCAGACTCGCAAGGGCAAGGGCAATGCACTCGCCTGTGGCTTCGAGGCTGCCACCGGGGACATCATCGTCATGTTCGACGCCGACGGTTCGGCCGACGCTGCCGAGATTCCGCGGTTCGTCGAGGCCCTGATCGCCGGTGCAGACTTCGCCAAGGGCAGCCGGTTCTGCGAGGGTGGCGGCAGCCACGACATCACGCCGCTGCGTCGCGCCGGCAACGGCGGCCTGCACCTGGTGGCGAACACGCTGTTCGGAACCCGCTTCTCCGATCTCTGCTACGGCTACAACGCCTTCTGGCGCGACCTGGTGCCGGTGCTGGATCTGCCCGTCGTCGATCAGCCCGGAGCCGAGGGCATGATGCTCTGGGGCGACGGCTTCGAGATCGAGACCATCATCAACTGCCGCTTCGCCGAGGCTTCGGTTCGTATCGAAGAGGTGCCGAGCGTCGAACTGGCCCGGATCTACGGCCAGAGCAACCTGCGCACCTTCTCCGACGGCTTCCGAGTACTGCGCACGCTGATGACCGAGCGCATGCGGGCTCGCCGCATCAAGCGCAAGTCCATCGTTCGTCCGTTGCGTGAGTCGATCGACGCTCGTACCGACATGGACCTCGAGTTCGAGGCCCTGGAGTCGTACAACGAGGTTCTCGAACTGCGCGAGAGGACGGCGTGAGTCTGCCGACTTCCTCGGTCGTCATCTGCGCGTACACGTTGGCTCGGTGGTCCGAACTTCGGACCGCCGTGCGTGCCGTCCTCGATCAGGCCGTACCGGCCGACGAATTGATCGTCGTCATCGATCACAACGCACAGCTGGCCGAGCGCGCACGCGAGGAGTTCCTGCCGCTGCACGACACCGTGAACGTGGTGGAGAACAACCACCCGCGCGGCTTGTCCGGTGCGCGCAACACCTCTCTGGATCTCGCTACCGGTGACATCGTCGTCTTCCTGGACGACGACGCGTCACCGCGCACCACAGAGTGGCTCGGAGCCATTCTGTCCCATTACTCGGACGATGCCGTGTACGCCGTTGGGGGCTCTGCATACCCGGTATGGCCGGACAAACGTCCGGCCTTCTTACCGGCCGAGGTAGTGGGTGAACCCGGCGAACTCGATTGGGTCGTCGGGTGCACCTACCGCGGGCAGCCAACGGAAACCGCTCAGGTCCGCAACCTCATGGGCGCGAACATGTCGTTCCGCCGCGAACCGGTCGTCGCACTCGGCGGATTCGTCTCCGGCATCGGCCGAATCGGTCGCGTTCCGCTCGGCTGCGAGGAAACGGAACTGTGCATCCGTCTACGCCAGACGCATCCCGATGCACAGATCGTGTTCGATCCCTCGATCGTCGTCGATCACACGGTCAGCGCAGACCGCACTCGTCCGCGCTACCTCATCACTCGCAGCTACGCCGAGGGCGTCTCGAAGGCAGCTATCGCCCGCTTGATCGGGGCCGAGGACGCCCTGTCCTCGGAGCGGGCCTACACCGCCAAGATCCTGCCTCGCGCAGTCGGTCGCGAAACCAGTGCCGCTGCCCGCGGTAATCCGGTGCGCGCCTGGGGTGCGATGGCCGTGGTGGCAAGCGTCGGCGCGGCCGGAATCGGCTATGCCCGAGGCAAACTCAGCACGAGCCGCTAGCGGCACGTGCGCGGCTTGGGCCATGGACTGAATTCGTAGTCCACTACGAAGTTCTGTTCACGACCGTCGGTGCCACCGAGGCCCGCTGCAAGGAGTTCAGCGCACGCACATGCCCACGTGGTGCAGTCGCCCCAACACCGACGAGAGTCAACGTCCGGGGTTCGTTCGGTGCCAGGTGGAACCACGAGTCGGACACCTGGAAATTCTCGATGTCGACACAGACGTACTGCGCTGCCCACTCGGATCTGACCGTCAATTCCCATGTACCGGAATGCTTTTCGGTGACCTCGGCGGACAAGCCGACAGAGTTCTGACGGGCCTGCGGGCCGACGAGGACGGTGGTTCGCGTCACCTCCACCCCACTGGCGTCCAGGAATGCAGCGGTGACGGCGGAGTATGTTCGACGGCCGAAGCGGTAAGCATGATTGACGTCGGTGAACGTGCCGACGATGGAGTCCACCGTCAGCGCCACCGAGGAATTCGTGCCCACCTTCACCGACTGCTCGAATTCGTGACTGCCCCGAGACGCGTGCAGCACCACTCGAACCGTGCCCGTGCGCGCCGGGCCGTCGTTGACCACTTCCACCGAGTAACCGTCGAGTCCGTTGTCGGACAACAGTAGGGCCACCGGCGCGCTCGCCCGCGCCAATGCGTAGAAGGGCGCTTTCGGTACACCGGCGCTATCGACTATGCCCCAGCCGGCACCGGGAACCGTATCCCGCAACGTGAGCACCAGGGCACCGGCGCACCCCGAGGATGCCCGACGCCAATGGCCGAATGCTTCCGTGAACGCTTCGACCGTCGCGGCCCTGCCGTAATCGAGGTACAGCTCGGCGTCGTCCCGGCGAATCAGATGCGGATCGACTCCGAAGATGCTGCGTACGTAGTGATCTCGCACGTCCTCGAAATCCCAGGACGAGCCGCGATCGCGTGGAACGGCAGCTTTCCATTCCGGGTGGTGGCCGGCAACTGCGGCGGAACCGAAGAACCTCTCCACCGACGCTCGCTCCGGAGGAACGGCAAAAGCCAGACACTCTGCCGCGAAACGTACACCGGCGGTGCGGATATCGGACAACGGGCGGAGATAGCCGCCGACCCCGAAGTAGTGGGCGATACCGTCGCCCACATGCGTGTGCAATTCCCCCTGCACACCGGACGGGCTCGATGTCACATACGCCACCGCGGGCAGGCGACCGGCCAGAATGTCGGGAACAACGCTGTCCAGCATCTCCATTCGCTGATCGTCGGCGGCAAGCCCCAGCATCGTCGGTTGCTGCTGCGTCTCGCTTCCCCCACTGACGATCATCAGGGCGGGGTTCGCCGACACGGTATCGGCCAACGCGTCGAGCTCGCGGGTGACCGACGCCGTGAAGGTCTCGTCGGTGGGCGGGTCGACGGTGCCGAACATGACGTCTTGCCACACCATGATGCCCAGTTCTGCACACAGCGACCAGAATTCGGGTTGCTCGTACACCAGGGTGCCGACCACCCTCACCATGTTCAGACCCGCGGATCGGAGCTGTTCGAGCGCGGCACGCAGTTCCGCCTCCGAGGACCACAACCGCACCGGATTCAGCGGCGTCCACGTTCCACCTCGGCAGAACACGTCCGCTCCGTTGACCACGAGTTGCGCGCCGCCCGCGGTGCGGTCCAGCTCCACCGTACGAAACCCGACGACCCCCATGCGATGAACGGTGCCGTCGATCTCGAGCGCCACCCGGTACGTTCGCGGTCGGCCGTGCGTGTGCGGCCACCAGAGTTCGACATCCGGCAACGTCAGAGTCGAATCGATGCGCTCGACCGTGCCGAGCTCGACTGTGTGAACCGGAGACATGGTGTCGTCGATCACGATTCGCGCGTCTCGTGGCGAATCCAGCTCGGCGCGCAGAACCACGATCCCGTCCGTGCCGGACACAGCTGCCGACAGTTCGCTGCGACGAACATCGGGAATCGGCGCCATCGACACCGGACGCCATGGTCCGACGGCGATCGGAAGGGGCCCGTACACGGGTGCCCGGCCGAGCATCGTCGTGCGCTCGTGCCGAAGCCCTTGCGCTGCAATCAACGACGATCGCCAACGCCCGCGTGGACGTCGGGACTTCAGTTGCGCAGCAAGCGATTCGACGTGCAGGGCAATACGAACTGTGGGGCCGCATTCGGTCAGATCGACGATCTCGGGAACGAACATCGACGTCACCGTTCGGCGGTGGCTGCCGTCGATCCAGATCTGGGCACGAGTTGCGATGCCGCCGAACGTCACTCGCACCCGACGGTGGTCGGCGGTGGAGACCTCCGCCACGAACCACCAGTCGTGACCGTCCGGGTTCACTCCGGAAAGCGACGTGCCGAGGGCCGACGCCACCGTTCCGGGCACCTCTGCGTCGATCCACTCGAGATCGGCGGTTAGATCACCGGGGTCGAGAACGGAGCCGGCGTCGGTTCTGGCCAGCTGCCACCGAGCGCCGTCGAGCAGATCGATCACGTGCCCACTGCGCCTGCAACGAGATCCATGGCTGCCGCCCAGTTCTTGCTCATCTCGATCAGCGGCTCGTCGAGCACGACGTCCCGGCCACGTGCGGCGCGTGCCATTCGGAATTGCACGGCTTTGGCACCGGAGGCGGCATCGCGGAAGTGTGGTGCTGCCGCGGCAGCACCGGGCGCGCCGCGGCCGTCGAGGTATTCGACGTAATTCGCCGCGAGCTCCGCGGTGGCTCCGAATTGGCGGAGCAGTCCGAACGACCACAGGTGGAATGCGTCGGGCCCGGCGGTTTGGACGAGCGGAATGTCGGCCACGATGCGCCGGGCAAGCGCGTCGACCGGGTTTCCCGGTGCCCGCCGTGCCAGGTGCGCGCGAGCGACGTCGAGGTCTCGATCACCGAATCCGGCATCGAGTACCGCAGAGTCCACGCGGATCTGCTCGACGTAGGGCAGCAGCACCTCGGCATGCGGTTCGGGAGCGAGGTTGAAGATCCCGTCGAAGTCGGCCCCGGTGAGATCGAAGTACCCGCGATTGTGGAAGTACCCCATCACCTTGTCCTCGCGGTTGACGAGGTTCGGCACGATGGTGGTCTTGGTGTGTTGGTTTCGGTAGCTGGTGCCTGCGGTGTCGGGCAGCCAGAAGCCGTCGACTTCGACGGTGACGTGGATGCCGTCGTCCAGACCCTCGACCACATGCTCGAGCACGGGCCGCCACACGTTCATCTCGGCCACGTCGATGCCGTAGAGGGTGCGCAGGTCCTCGGGCATGATCTTCACGAAGTCCCATTGCCTGCCGTCGCACCCGGCACTGAGCACGAACGCCAGAGCGGGAGTGGGATCCGCGCCGAGAGAGTGCAGAACCTCTATCCAGAGATCGACGTAACAGTTGGTTTCGGTCCAGATGCGGTCGTGGTTGTGAATCGGGTGCGGTCGGTACGTGATGGGGTCCAGCTCGAGGACCCGTAATCCGGTTCCGAGCCTGTCCAGCACTGCATCGTTCGACATGAAGCCTCTCCTACCGGATCGAATGTCGGACGGTCCCCGAGCCGCATTTGTCCGTATTGCCTGTATCCAGGCCCCTAATCCTATCGACTGGATTTATTATTCGCACAGGATCGGACGGTAAGATTGTTTTTGTCCGGCGAACTATTTTCTGGGCCACCATCTCGACAGAAGCGGTATCGGACCCCGAAAACGAGGGCAGTCACACAGCGAACAGTTGGTTCCACGCCGGTAATGCCGGTGCGCAGCTTGTTCGTGATGGCACTTGCATATCGGCTCTGAGCTGGGCACATGCCGAGTGTAGACAACACCAGACACATCCATGCCCAACTCGGGCACGCAACAGGAGGTACCGCGGCGATGCGCCGTTTCATTCGCACCGCAGCGCAGGTCGTCGGCTGGGCTCTGGTCGCCGTGACCCTCGGAATGTTCGTCATCCGGCAAGTCGGAGTGACCGAGATCTCCTTCGTGGCGCTGGTAGTCGGAGCTCCGTATCTGGGCGTGGCCTCCCTCGCCGCAGTGATCCTCTTCGCCGCTGCCCGCGCCCGCGTCGGGTCGGCAGTCGCTGTGCTGCTCACCATCGCTGTCGTCGGAGTGCAGGTGCCGATGTTCCTGGCCGACGGGCCGGACAACTCCGGCCCCGAGCTGTCCCTGTTGACCGTCAACGTCGCGCATGGGGACGCCGACGCTGCAGCCATCGTCGACGCCGTCCGTGACCACGATGTCGACATCCTCGCCGTCCAGGAACTGACACCCGAGGAAGTGACCGATCTGCAGGCTGCGGGTATCGACCAACTACTCCCGTTCTCCTTCACCGCAGCTCTGCCGGTGGCCGACGGCACCGGCCTGTGGAGCCGCACCCCACTGACCGAGGGCACCCGTCTCGACAACTTCGGCTTCGTGCCGGTACAGGCCCAAACCACCGTCGACGGGCAGGATCTGACTCTCGTCTCGTTCCATGCGATGTCGCCGGCAACACCCAGGCACACCGCCGAATGGGATGCCGACCTGGCCAGGATGCGGTCGATCATGGAGACCTACCAGGACACCGCAATTGTTGCCGGAGACTTCAACGCCACCAACGATCACCGGCAGTTCCGAACGTTGGCGTCGACTCCGTTCTCCGACGCGGCCGACGCAGCGGGCTCGGGCCTGTTCCGCACGTTCCCTTCGGAGCGCCCACTGGCCCGCCTGGATCATGTGGTGACGAGCGATTCCGTTCGTGCCCTGTCGGTCCAGCCGCTCGCGATCCCCGAGAGCGATCACCTGGCGGTTCTCGCCGAGTTGCAGCTGCCCTGATCGCGGCCTGACGCCGAAGCGGGCTAGAAGCGCGGCAGTTGGATGACCGGTGGTGCCGGCAACTGGATCTGCGGAAGCTGAATCTGAGGAAGGCCGGGGATCAGCGGTGCCGGGGCGGGTGCGGGCGCGGGTGCAGCCGGCGGATCGTATTCCGGCTCGGAATAGGTGCGCGCCGGAGCCTGGGCGGCCTCGGTCGTGGGCGGCACCGTGGTAGTGGTGGGTGGCGCCGTGGTGGGCGGAACCGTTGTTCTCGGCGTGGTGGGCACCGCCGTGATCGGAGCGGTCGTTTCCGCTGGAGCGCTCGTCGGCTGTGTCGAACCACCGCCGTACCCGAGAGACAAGCCGAGCGCGGCAACGGCAACGAGACCGCCCGCGACGAGCACCGCGCCGCGGACCTTGCGCTTGGAGTCGGCCGGCTTGTCGGTCGCGGGATCGGGGCTCAACCAATCCGGAGCTCCCGACAACGATGCGGGCTCGGACGACGACTGCCGAACGCCCGGGGCCGGAGTGGGCTGACGCGGCGCGTCCGCAACCGGAGTCGCCAGCAGTGCCGCTCCGCGGGCAGCGACGGATTCCGGATCTGCGGGGGTGATGACAGGAAGGCCGATCCACGCGCTGAGAATCGACTCCACCAGCGGAATACGCGCTCCGCCACCGATGAGGACAAGAGCGTCGACGTGCTTGGGTGACCGCCCGATGACGTCGCGCACCAACCGAGCCGAGTACTCGATCGGAACGGTGACCAGCGACTCGAACGCCTCACGAGAGATCAGAATGACGCCGCCGTCACCGGGCAGGCACACCGCGCCACTGGTCGACAGCTGCTCCTTGGCCACGCGGCACCGCGCGGTGAACTGGCTCAGTTCCTGATTGTCGGCAATGTCGACGCCTTGCTTGGCGAGCTGGTTGTCCGAGATGAGCCGATCGAAGTCGTCTCCACTGATGTCGATGGTGCGCTCGGCCAGCAGCACCTGGCCGGTGCCGCGGTCGATGACGCTTATCGTCAACCCGGAGCTACCGAGGTCGTAGAGCCCGATCGTGCCGAAGTGGCCCAGTTCGCCCGATGCCTCCAGATACTGCAACGCCGCACGCGCCTCGGGCACCAGCCGGTAGTTGTAGAGCCGCTGGCTCGCCATCGCCTGCTGGATCTCACCGAACTGCTGCTGGTCGCGGTACGCCACTCCGGTTGCCTGCACAGGGCCGCCGTCACCCGGTTGCGACAGCACCACCCCGATCGACTCGGCCGCCAACTCCTCGGCGCGATCCCAGTAAGCGTCGACGGTGTCGTGGTGAAAACCCAGACGACCCGAATTCTGCGGGCGCGCGTCAGGGCGAGCCATGCGCACCGCACTGGCTCCCACCGACACACCGAGAACTTCGGTCATTACCCGCCTCTTGTCGATTTCCCCGTGAACACACGCCGAGACCCGATGTCACGAACCAGTCTCGATCCCCCCAAAGGCACACTGTAGCGCGTCCCGCGACTGCGCCCCAGTGGACGCGACATCTCGCGTCGACCACACCATTACAGTTGCCGCATGCGCGTTCTGTTCGTCTGCACCGGGAACATCTGCCGATCTCCGACGGCCGAGCGACTCGCTGCCGCATTCGCCCACGAAGGCGGCTTCGATGTGACTGCGAGCAGCGCCGGAACCCAGGGTTTGACCGGTCACGCCATGGACCCGACGGCGGCGATGGTGCTGACTCAGCTCGGCGGCGATCCGGACGGTTTTGTTGCCCGACGCCTCACCCCGGCTATCGCCGCCGACGCAGACCTGGTCCTGACGATGACGTCCGCCCATCGCGATGCCGTTCTGGCCCTCGCACCGCGGCAGATGCGTCGGACATTCACACTCCTCGAAGCATCCGGCCTGGCCGCTGCGTCGGGTGCACAGTCGATTGCGGCTCTCGCGGATGCGCGGGCGGTGCATCGGGTCGACACTCTGGACATCGGAGATCCGTACCGCCGTGAGCCCTCGGAGTACGAGCTGGCCGGAGAACTGATCGCGGACGCGTTGCCCACCGTGCTGCGGTTGACGCCGCAATGAACGTCCACCCCTCACCGCTTCGCTCGCTGAGGTAACGTTCTCGCATCATTGCCGACCATCCGGGTTCGGCCACGGCGTTAGGGTCTGTGCATGCGCGACAAGGTCATCGCGTTGGCAGCAGTGGCAAGCGCGGGAGTGGCCATCGCCGTCGGATTGACCATCGGTGCTCTGGGCGGTGCGTTCGACGACACGAGTCAGACGGTGCGTCCACCCGCACTGAAGTCGGACAACCTGAGCTCGGTCGTGTCGTCGCCGAGCTCGACCATCGTCGTCGTGCCTCCGTCCCCCACGTGGCAGGTTGCGGTGCCCACCACGGCTCGTCCCACGACGACCACTCCGGATCGGTCCGAGACGACAACGCGGAGCTCGCGTCGCACGACCGGTGCCGACCGAACGACCACCACGTCCGAGGACGAGTCGGACGACGAGACCACCACCACGGAGTCCGGTTCCGGACGCTAGCTGGTCAACTCGGCGTCGGCAGCGCGGTGGCGTCGCCGATTCGCAACGCAGCCACCAGTTCTCGGTACAGCGAATCGGAGTTCATCAGTTCCTCGTGAGTGCCGCGAGCGCGGACGACTCCGTCCTCCATCACCAGGATCGTGTCGGCATCGAGCACGGTGGACAGCCGGTGCGCGATGGTGACGACGGCGGCTTCCGACGCAATGGCTCGAATCACCTCGTGGATGGCCGCCTCGGTGCGACCGTCGACCTGTGCCGTGGCCTCGTCCAGCAGAAGAATCTCGGGCCGACGAACGATGGCTCGTGCCAACGCGATTCGTTGACGCTGACCGCCGGAGACGGTCGAGCCGATCAGATCGGTGTCCAGCCCGTCGTCCAACGCACGAATGGTCGAGTCCAGGTGTACCGACTCGAGTGCCGCCCAGATGTCGGCCTCACTGGCCTCGGGATGGCTGAACAGCAGGTTGTCTCGGATCGACCCGGGGATCACCGGTGTCTCCTGCTCCACGTAGGACAATCGGGATCGCACCTCGTCGATGGTCAGATTGTCGTAGGGGGTGCCACCGAGCCGAATCTCACCGCTCTCGGGCGTGAGGAAACGCAGGATCAACGAGAACACGCTCGTCTTGCCTGCACCGGACGGGCCCACGATCGCCGTGTGTCCACGTGCCGGCACCTCGAGATCGATGCCGTGCACGGCGGGTTCTCGACCGGGTGCGTATCGTGCTGTGACGCTGCAGAATTCGAGGGCGGGGGCAACCGAGTCGGTTCTCGTCGAGTTCGCTGCGCCTTCCACGCCCACCTCGGTCACCAGATCGTCTATCTGGCGGATACGTGCAGCCGCTGCCATTCCGGCCTGCAGCGCGGTGATGTTGGTGGCCAGGGTCTGAACCGGGCCCATCACTTGAAATGCATACAGCAGGAACGCAATCAGACTCGACACCGCGAGCGCTCCGGTGCTGACTCGATAGCCGCCGAGACCGAGGATCCCGATGCTTGCCAGTTGAACACCGCCACCGGCGAACGTCCACGCCAGTGCCGAGATCTTCACCGCTCGCACGCTGTGCTGAGCCGACGTGCGCGCCTCGGAGATCACCCGCTCCGATTCGCGGGTCTCGGCCCTGCTCGACTTGACGGTGCGGATTGCCCGCAGGGTGCCGTCCAGAATCCCGCCCAACCGACCCACTGCTTCCTGAGACTGCCGCTGCGCCACGGCAATCGGCGGCATCAGACGCGAGAACAGAACCGCGATCGCGATAATGGCCGTCGCGATCGCACCGAGCAGAACGAGGTCGAGAACTGCCATCAGAATCAGTGCGCCCACCAAGCCCACCACACTGTTCACGATGCCCACCAACGCATTCGACGCCGCCTCACGCAGCAAAACGGTGTCGGAGGTGACTCTGGTGACGAGCTCGCCGGTGGGCCGCGTGCCGAGACTGCCGACAGTGGCTCCGAAGTACTTGCGAACGATGGACTTGCGGGCGTCGAGAACGATGCGTTCGGCCAACACCCCCAGGACGATCCACTGGAAGTACAGCACCACCGACCCCACTACGAGCAAACCGACGAGCAGCAGAATCGGCCCGATCAGCGAGGCATCGGTGCCGAGGCCGTCGAGCACTCCCTTCGCGACCATCGGCGTAGCAAGGGCGGCCCCCGTTCCGACGAGACCGAGGGTCATTCCGAGCGCAAGGGTGCGGCTGTGCGGTCGAACGAACTGCCACAGCACACGAAGGTTGGGGAGAGTTATCTTCTTCTTCTCCGCCGTAGCGATCTGCATGTCGACCATGCCACCAGTGTGCCGGAGGAATCAGGTACTACGGATCGCATCCCAGATCATGTGAACCGTCGTGCCGTTCTGATCCGAGGTGACCGCCGCGCTGTCGGCCAATGCTCGCATCAGCGGGACTCCGCGCCCGCGATTCGGATCGGAGTTGTGCGACGCCCAATCCCCGCGGTCGACAACCTTCACATCGATCCGACCGTCCGCCACCCACAACACTCGGATATCGAGAGTCCCGCGATCGGCATGATCCCGGTACGCGTGCTCGACGCTGTTGGCTATCGCCTCGTACGTTGCCAACACCACGTCGTAAGCACGATCCGGATCGACGCCCACGCTGTCCAACCACTCACCGAGCTCACGACGAATGGCCGACGCTCGATCAGCGTCGGCAGGCTCGCCGGTGAACAGCAGTTCTTTCATTCGCGTGCCTGCCGTCGAGATCGAACTGTCGGAACGTGAGTCGTCACCTCCGGAGAGTGTCGCCATCATGAGTCCCGTCTACCCAAAAGTTCAGGATCTACCCTTACGAAGTGCAACAAAAGCTTCGTCAACCGTTGCATAGATACCGAACACCTCGTCCAGACCGACCAGAGTGAGTGGACGACCGGTGGCCGGACCCTCTGCGACCACCGCAAACCCGGCCTCGCCGCCGAGTTGCTGATGGGTGGACGCCAACAGCGACATACCAGCGGACGCGAGAAATCCCACATTGCTGAGATCGATCACCATCGCCGTCGGCGACTTCTCGAGCACGAGAGCAACCGACTCGGACAAGTCGGGAGCAGTCACCAGATCCAGTTCACCGGACACGGCCAGAACCACATCCCGATCACGCCATTCCACGATCACATCGAAGTGCTGGGGCCCGAGGCCCATGTCGTCCACAGTCACACGGCGACTTTACCCTGGTCCACCCTGGCCGACTTTCTTCCGATCGGCCGAGTTGCTCGACTCCCATTAGGCTCGCTTCGGTGATCGAGGGACTGCAGGGAGCGGACCGCCGTCGATCGATCGGTGAGTACCTCGCGGTCACTGTCGGCGGTGCAGTCGGTGCGGCGATGCGGTACGAGGTCTGGACGTGGCGCGTCACGCCGCGATGGCTGTTGATGAGCACGTTCGGCGTCGATGTGTTCGGCTGCCTCGTCGTCGGAGCCGCCCTGGGCTATCTGTCGGGACGATCGGCCCCGGTTGCCCGCGCCGGAGTGTTCGGGCTGGCGTGCGGGTTCACCACCTTCAGCCTGTACGCGCTCCAGGCGGTGACGCACCGCGGAGCATGGAATTCGGTGGTGTACCTCGTGTTCACACCCGTGATCGCGTTGATCGCAATGGCCATCGGTGCAGCTGTAACCAAACCGAGCAGCCGATGACGACCATCGTTCTCGTGGCCGTCGGGGGCGGACTGGCAGCACTTCTCCAGTTCGTGTTCGCGTTCGCGATGACGTCTCGCCGCCGGTTGTCCGCGCTGAATCTGACGGCATGTGCAGCGCTGGGGCTCGTGTTCGCGATCGATCCGCCGGATGCTCTCCGATCTGTGGTCGGCATCGGCTTCCTGGCCTCGGTGGCTCCGATGGCGGCACTGGCATCGGTCACGATCGGACTCGCCCGACGCCGGCGGTACCGGAGCGCGGCAACCTTTTTCGCCGCGAATGTCGTGGGAGGTATCGCTGCGGCGATGTTCGGATTCCTGGCCTGGAAGTCGGGCGTCACGCTCTACTACAAGATCGTCTGAGCCCCATCGGGGTCAGTCGCTTGCCGCGTCCTGGCACGACCCCTGCACGCCGGCCTTGACGAATCCTGCAATTTGGTAGAGGTACGTGAACTCCCACTCGACGAGGGAGAAATCGTAGGCGCGTGGCGTCGGACGCATCGTGACGGTGCCGTCGAAGCACTGGTCGAAGATGTACCGGGCGCGAGGTAAGTGGTAGCGCCACGTGACGACGATGACGTGGTTCCATCCCCGCTCGCGGGCGAGCTCCTCGGTGAACATCGCCTCTCCGCGCGTGGTCGACGGAGTCGGCGGAATACACAGCACCTCGAACTCGGTGGTGGATGACGCGCAGGCCTTCTTCATGGTGGGATCGCTGGATCCGTACGGGTCGGAGAGCACCACCGTCTTCGCCAGACCCTGCTGGGCAAGAGAAATGCCGTAGGCCTCGCGACCGTCGTGCTCGCCGCCGAGTACCACGATGGCATCGGCGGTCGTCAGCGGATCGACGCGGGCTTTGGTGAACGCGACGTACCCGCCGACGCCCACCAGCGACACCAGAACAACCGGGATCGCGAAGGCGAGAAGCAGCAACAAGCGTCCACGGAACACCTCACCAGGTTAGGGAAGGTGCTCCGTGTACGCGCGGTCAGAGACTCGAATCACTCACTCGGCTGCGGGACGGTCACGTTGCAATCGGTGACCTCGGGGTTGACCCCGAAGTAGTTGAGCGGTCCCGCGACAACGGTCAGGGCGATGGTGCCCGCGCCTGCGCAGTTGTCGGGTGCGCTCTCGAAATCCCCGCGCTGGTACGACGCGAATGCGCCGATGATCAGCCAGACGAGAACGATCAACGTTACGAACCTCATGGTGCCCCCTTAGGCGGTCAGCCGCCGTTCGGCTGTCGGGAGCCAGGTATGTCCGATTGTCGCAGTCTTCAAACCATTGTCAGTCGTTCTGGCCGGACAGCGTCTGCGACAGATAGTCGCTCAATGCCTGTTCCTGAACGCGGTCGAGGGCGCGAGCCAGCTCTGCCTGGGCAGATTTCATCGCCAGGCTGCGCATCTTCTCGAACATCTCGGTCGTCTCGGCCACCTCCCCCGACTTGGGAAGCCAACCCGGACCGTGTTGCGCGATCAGGTGGTCGGTCACGCTTCCCACCATCGACTCGGCAATGGCGTTCATCTTCGAGGCGGTCCGCTCGTGCTGGTCGAGCAGTTGTTCGAGGGTGAAACCGTACTGGCTCAGATCGACGAACACCTCGAGGAGAGTGGGGTCGAGGATCTCGGCCTGATCCCCGTCGATCCTGATCAGTTTCGCCTCGACCAGCCGGGCAACGATGCTGTCGTTGTCCTCACCGAGAAATTGCGCAATCAATTCGACGGGGATGATCGTGGTCTCGGCCGACGACCACTTGCGAGTCACGATTTCCTGCAGGCCCAGGATTTCTTCCAGGTCCTTGCCCTGCTCCCAGCCAGCGAGAAAATCGGCAATGTGCGCCGAGGTGAAACCCCGCTGGAGCAGCGAGTCGATGACCTTGAGCCGCGTCAGGTGATCGTCACCGTAGATACCGACTCGTCCTCGGAGCGTGGGCGGCGGTAGTAGTCCACGTTCCTGGTACGCCCGCACGTTGCGAGTGGTCGTCTTGGCCTCTCGAGCCAAGTCGTCGATTCGATATTCCACCGAGCTCCCTACCTCCGCCGCGCGTCGACTCACAGGATATACGTCGACGACGCGGCGGAAGGAAGTTCCGAATCGGAGTCCGAACGTCATCGCAGCGACAAGCGTGCTCGCGAGCGATTCAGGAGTGCGCGACGGCCCGTGCCGGTTCCCGCGGCAGGTCGACGCGGCGCGGAACCATGGTGAAGTCGCCCTGTTCGACACCTCTGAGTTGGTTGACGTACTGGGTGGCGAAACCGGGGAACATGGTGGCGTTGAAGCCGTCCTCGGTGAGATACCAACTGCTGCAACCGGAATTCCAGGTCGTCTTGGCCAGTTTGCGCTGCATGTCCTCGTTGTAGGCATCCTGGGCGTCCTGTCGCACATCGGCGCTGTGCAGATTTCCCTCGAGCACCAGGGAGATCGCCTCGACGATGTAATCGATCTGAGCCTCCATGTACACCAGTGCCGAGCTGTGTCCCGGACCGGAATTCGGACCGAAGGTGAAATACATGTTCGGGTAACCCGAGACCGCAATACTCTTGTACGCCTTGGCCCCTGCGCTCCATTCGTCGGCCAGCACGCGGCTGTCGCGCCCGGTGATCGGTATGGGCGTCCCGGTGTTGGACACGTCGAATCCGGTGGCGAACACGATGGCGTCGAACTGGTGCTCGACCCCTTCCACGGTCCGAATTCCCTTGGGCGAGAGCGTTGCAATCGGCCAGGTCACCAACGTGCAGTTCGGCTTCTGCAGTGCCGGGTAGTAGTCACTGGTCATCAACAGTCGCTTGCAGCCGGCCCGGAACCGGGGTGTCAGCTGTCGCCGCAGCCACGGATCGCGAACCTGGTGACGCAGATGGGCGCGACCGACCAGTTCGACGATGCGTGTCAACGGGGTCTTCCAGACGACACCGAGGGCAACGGACTCGTGGCCCCAGAACCACAGCGAACGCGCCAGGGTCTGCGTCTGCGGGTACCGCGCATAACGACGCTTGGTACCGGCCTGCGTCTTTCGATTGACTCGGGGCAGCGTCCAACCCGGGGTGCGTTGGAAGACCTTGACCGTATCGGCAATCTTCACCAGTTCGGGAACGATCTGCACAGCACTCGCCCCGGTTCCGACGACGGCGATCTTCTTGCCCTCGAAGTCGTAGTCGTGATCCCACCGAGCACTGTGGATCTTGCGCCCCTCGTAGGTGTCGATGCCGCGAATGTTCGGCAGGCTGGCATTGGCGAGCGGCCCCGACGCCATCACCACCGTGCGCGCCCGAACATCGGCGCGCCCGTCGATGCTCAGGTGCCAATGTCCGGCGGCCTCGTTCCAGATGATGTCGACTACGTTGTGTCCGAATCGAATACGCGATTCGATGTCGAACTCGCCCACCATCGTGTGGATGTAGTCGAGTATCTCACCGCTACCGGAGTACGTGTGCGACCAGTTCGGATTGGGGGCAAAACTGTACGAGTACAACCTGGACGGTATGTCGCAGGCTGCGCCCGGGTAGGTGTTGTCGCGCCAGGTTCCGCCGACCGCGCTACCGCGTTCGAGAATGACGAAATTCTCGATTCCACTGTTGCGCAGTCGGATAGCGGTACCGATTCCAGCGAATCCCGCACCGACGATCACGGCGTCGAGTACGCCTTCGCGCACGTCGAACTCGCTCATGCGACGGGCTCGTAGGTCAGTTCCTTGGCCCAGGTGGGCTCGGAATTGAGAGTCTTGGTCGGGTACCGGCGGGTGAGCTTCACCAGGCCGTCCGCAAGGCGGTGGTATGGATGCTTGCGGTTGATCACGATGCTGCTGTGCCACTGCACAAATCGATACATCGGCACGCGGAGTGCCTCGGGGCTACGCTCCCCCACACTGCGGAATCGCTTCATCGCGGTGTAGAGCCGCTCTTCGTCGACACCCATCTCCACGATGTTGTCGCGCATCTTGTTCAGCAGTGGGATGTATCGCAGCAATCCGACGATGAGGGCCGGGTTCATCCACGCACCGATGGTCTCGACCACAAGCTTGCGCATCCGGGAATGCCCGAGCAATTCGATGACGGCGAAATCGACTGCCAGATGACGAGATTCGTCGGAGTTGATCTTCTTGAACACTGCCTGACACACCGGATCGTCGATCTCGTCCATGATGAACTTCACCAGCGCGCCGTCCAGTGCCACCTCGAGCATCGGTATGACGGTGCCCAGCACGGTCAGGGACAGCCCGTCGGAATGCTTGTCCAGCCAGTCGATCACGAGCTTGACGTTGACGTTCGGCTCGGGCATCTGATCGCCGTCGAGCATTCCCCAGCGCCGCATGAGGGCGAGTTCGGCGTTGGCGTGCTTCTGCTCCTCGGCATGGAAGTAGCGATAGATCTCCGCCAGCGTCTCGTTCGGAGCCTTGAGCGCCATCGCTGCGAAACCGCG
Organism: Rhodococcus sp. 14-2483-1-1; assembly: GCF_002259335.1. NCBI lineage: Bacteria > Bacillati > Actinomycetota > Actinomycetes > Mycobacteriales > Nocardiaceae > Rhodococcus > Rhodococcus sp. 14-2483-1-1. The sequence continues at coordinate 84,010 of NZ_NPFX01000006.1, forward strand.
AGCGCCCACGTTCTCGATCCACATCAGATCGGACATGAAGGGCTTGAGTTTGGCGTGCAGTTCGGGGCTGATGGTCTCGGCTCCCGGGCCGTCCCAATCGATGTCGGCCAATGCCCACTGACGGTCCTTGATCTTGGTCAACATGTCATCGAAATCCATTGCCATGTCAGGCTCCTGAGGTTGTCGAGGTGAGGGATTCGTTCTTCGCCGGCTCCTGCTCGGCGGGCATCACACGATTGAGCAATCCGAGAAAACGCACGTACACGGCGGGCAGCAGTCTCTTGAATCGCCAGACGGCTTTGGCGTCGAACTGCGGCACGACGTAGAGCCGACCCCGGTCGAAGGCGTCGAGCGTTCGGGCGGCGATCTTGTCGGGAGACCGTCCGGTCCAGCGCATCGCGAACTCGGCCAGTCGGGACGAGCTCGCGGTGATCCGGCCGTCGACGGCAACGTTGGTCTTGACGAACGTGGGGCACAGAACCGATACCCGCACCCCGGTACCCGACAGTTCCGCCGCCATCGTTTCCGACAGGCTCATCACTGCGGCTTTCCCGACGTTGTACGGACCCATCAGCGGTGCGGCAGCAAAGCCGGCGGCGGAGGCCACGTTGATGATCCCGCCCTCACCGGCGGCCCGAAGCCCAGGCGTGAACACCTCGCAACCGTGGATCACACCCCACAAGTTGATTCCCAGCGCCCAGTTCCAGTCGTCGAAACCGATGCTGCCGACGGGCTTTCCGCCGATGCCGACGCCTGCGTTGTTGATGAGCACCGTGGTGGGTCCGTCGAATTCGATGCCGGCACGCAGCGCCAGTTCCTCGACGTTCTCGCGGATCGACACATCGCACTCGACGGCGTATCCGATGGCCCCGAGTGCGTTCACCATCGCGACGGTCTCCTGCGCTCGCGACAACGAGATGTCGGCGCACATGACGGCTCCTCCGCGCCGCGCCAGTTCGAGTGCGAACGCCCGGCCGATGCCGCTGCCTGCACCGGTCACCACCGCTCTCGACCCGTACGAGGGTTTTCCGGCCTTGGTTCTCATCAGCTCACCTGTTCCTTCGATTCATCTTGTACGACTTGACTGTCGAGCGCACGGTCGATGAACTCGGCGGCATGCTCGAGTGCATGCTCGGCCTCGGGTATCAACCTCTGGAGAGCTTGGAACACGTGCATCTGATCGGGCCAGATCTCGAGTTCGCTTCGTCCGCCTGCCGCCTCGATCATCGTGTGCAGGTGCCGCGCATCGCCTCGCAGCATCTCCGTTCCGCCCACCTGGATCAGCGTGGGTGGCAGATCGCGCATGCGAGCGAGATCGAGTCGGAGTCGCGGGAGGCTCGAGTCGTGACCGTCCGTGTAGAGCGCCACGAGTCCTCGCGCTGCCTTCGCCGAGATCATCGGATCCTTGCGCGTGCGCTCCATCCGCGCCGAGAGCTCGAAGTCGAGATCCACCAGCGGCGAGAACAACACCATCGCACCGGGCTGAGGCGTTCCGGTGCGGTCGTTCTCGATGAGCAGGTCGGCGGCGAGGTGGCCGCCGGCAGAATCCCCGGCGACGACGATGTTCGCCGCCTCGTATCCCTGGCCGAGCAGCCAGCGGTAGGCGGCTTCGAGGTCGTCGGCGGGGGCCGGAAACGGGTGTTCCGGGGCAAGCCGATAGTCCACCGTGAACACGGGCAGGCCGGTCGAGCCGGACAGTCGCGCGGCCAGGCCACGATGCGTACGCGCCGAGCAGATGACATATGCGCTGCCGTGGATGTAGAGAATCACGCGCGGCCCCGGAGTCAGTCCGGGCGCACGCACCCACTCGCCACGAACCGGGCCGTCGGCCACGAGGTCCACTCTCGTGCCCTTGGGGACGGGACCGAACAGGTTCATCGAGGTAGCGACCAGGCGTCGGGAGAACTCGATGCCGCCGCGGGACGTCGGGAGCAGGTTCGTGATCGGACGCAGAATCAGCCGAGTCATCAAGGCAGCCAGACGAGTTCGCCGAGACCCGGCGCTGAATGCGCCGCGAGGCAGGTGGTCGGCGTCGGTGGTCGAAGTCACGACATCACTGTCACCCGCTATTCGCCATTTGTCAATGGCCTATTAATTGGTGGCGAAGTATGTAACAGTGAAGACCAACACCGAAGGCGCAAGGGAGCGAGCACACGTGACGATGTTCAGGAGCGGGCCATCGGCGGACCTCGATCCGTCTGCCATCGGTTCCGAGGACAGGATCTTCGAGTTGGAGATCGCCGAGGTGACCCATGAAAACGAGGATGCGATCTCTCTCGGTTTTGCGGTCCCCTATCACCGGGAAGCCCAGTTTCGGTACGAGCCGGGGCAATTTCTCACCTTGGAGATCCCGTGCACCGACGGTGGCTCGGTAGCCCGTTGCTACTCCTTCTCCAGTTCCCCGGCCCGTGACTCGCTTCCCACCGTGACAGTGAAGCGCATCCAGGGTGGTCGAGCGTCACACTGGTTGCACGACAATGCTGTTCGCGGTATGAGACTGAAGGCCCTGAAGCCGTCGGGGATGTTCGGACCCGAGAGCTGGGACGCGGATTTTGTCCTCATGGCCGCCGGCAGCGGCATCACCCCGATCATGTCGATCATCAAAACGGCCCTGTTCCGGCACGACAACCGGATCACCCTGGTCTACGCCAACCAGAACCGCGACTCGGTGATCTTCGGGGAGCAACTGACCGAACTACAGTCTCGTTTTCCCGATCGTCTCGACGTTCAGCACTGGTACACCTCGGACTCGGGGCTACCCACCGCTGCCGGACTGGCGTCGATGAATACAACGGTTCCGGCCGAATGCGAGGCCTTCCTGTGCGGCCCTGCGCAGTACATGAACGTCGCCGAGGAGTGGCTCACCCGCACCGGCACGACGGCGCACAGAACACATCGAGAGGTGTTCTCCTCCTTCGACTCCAATCCGTTCCAGGCCGGCGACGTGACGATCTCCGACGAATCGGATGCGAACTCCGTCACCGCTCAGGTCGAGATCGACGGAATCGATACCGAGTTCACCTGGAATGCGGACACGAAGCTGCTCGACCGACTCCTCGAGCTCGGTCTCGATCCGCCGTACGTGTGCCGCGAAGGAAACTGCGGCGGGTGTGCATACACGCTCACCGAAGGCACCGTGACGATGCTCGCGAACGAGACTCTCGACGAGCACGAACTCCAGCACGGCGTCCGATTGGCGTGCCAGTCCGTGCCCGATTCCACCACGGTTCGCGCGGTGTTCGACCGCTGATGCCGCAGGCGGACGCTCAGCCGTCGAGCGTCAACGAGTGGGGCTCCGAGGCGAAAGTCGCGGCCGATCCCGCAGCGCGCGCTATCCCCGCGATTCCGCCCCAGACCATCATGGTGAGGTAGTCGACGAGTTCGTCGGCCGTCATCGTTCTATCGAAGATCCACCAATGTGACGCCAACCGGACCGCACCGATCATGGCGAACGCGATGGGCATCGAGCCGGCCGTCGAGAATTCGCGCTGTAGAAATCTGTCGGCGATGACGGTGGCCAGCAAATCTGCGATCAGCCCCTCCGCCGCAGTGATGATGTCCTGGTTGCCGCTGACAGCATTGTTGGCATGAACGTAGATGTAGATATCGGGATCGGTGGCCACCGTCGTGACGTAGGCACTGATCACCGCACGGGTGAGGTGGTACTCGTCGTGGTCCTCGGAGATCGCGTCCTGGATCCGGGGCACCAGTGCAGTCTCGACGTATCGAGCCATCGCAGCGTCGGCGAGACCCTTCTTGTCCGTGAAGTGTTTGTACAGAACGGTTTTCGAGACGCCGTTCGCCGAGGCGATGGCATCCATACCCACGTCGTGTCCGTGCTCACGAATGGCTACCAGGGTGCGATCGAGCAGTTCACGCCGCCGAGTGATTCTGTGGTCGCGCCACCGGAGGCTTCGCCCGTCGACCTTGACCGCCACGCTCATGCCGACTGCGATACCGCTCGTGATCCCCGCAGCAGAATCGACGCAACCAGCTCGGGATCGTCAGACATCGGCACGTGCCCGAGACCCGGGTACGTCGTCACTTCGGCCTGCGGAAACGTTCGACGCACCAGCGGTGCCTGATACACCGGCAGGACCAAGTCACGACGCCCCCACGCCACGGTGACGGGAACGGTCTCGTCGACCGGAATACTGAAGCGCGGCAACGCATTTCCGGCCGCATCGATCGCGCGGTTGGTGGTGATGCTGAGCGCGTCGATCGTGGCCGTCTCCGCGGGAACTCGCCACGGCTTGGCGTAGAACACGCCGTTGGCGACGGTGCGTCCGACGACCGAACGCATGATTGCGGGCGCGATGGGGCTGATGATTCGAGACAAGGCCCGCAGCAAACGAAACACCAGCAGCGCCCGCGTCTGATCCCAGTGGCCGCGAAAGAAGCCGGCCGGTGAGAGCGCTGTGGCCGAGGCAACCGACCCGCGGGCGGCCAGTTCGAGTGCAAAGTACCCACCCAGCGAATTTCCGGCTACGTGCGGTTTCTCGCCGTCCACGGCCACGTGCTCGAGAAAGCGCTCCAATTCGGCCACGATCCAGGGACCGAGATCGAATGCCTCGGTGGGGAGTTCCGGCGAATCGCCGTGGCCGGGCAGATCCACCGTCACCACTCGCCGGTGCCGCGACAGTGTCTCGATGACACTGTCCCACGCGTGTTGCCGGTGCACGATGCCGTGGATCAGCACCAGGGTCGGGCCCTCTCCGCGGATGGTGTGCGCCAGTGCGGGACCGTCGATCTCGAAAGTCATTGCGATCCAATCTCTTCTCGTCTACCCAGTCCGAACGTCCACCGATGCGGGATCGGCCACCGTCGCAGGCACGGTTCGCCCGAACGTCATCGATTCCGTCAGGTCGTCGAACCGCGCGTCGATTCTGTCGAGAATATAGTTCTGCCGCACCGACCAGGGCCGTTCGGTCCCGGATTTCGGTAGCTCGTAGAGCGAGCGGGTGACGTATCCCGATGCGAGATCGACGACCGGCCGAGATTCCACCGGCTTTCCTGCCCGGTCCGGAATCGCATGGGTATAGCCGTGAGAGCGCATGTACACGAGCAGTTTTGCCACTGCCTTGGCCGTCATGTCGGCCTTGAGCGTCCACGATGCATTCGTGTACCCGATGCACCAGGCAACGTTGGGCACATCCTCGAGCATGTGTCCCTTGTAGACGAACTTGTCGTGCGCCTCGAACGGATTTCCGTCCAGCGACAGCTCGATTCCGCCGAAGGCCTGGAGCTTGAGGCCTGTTGCGGTGACGATGATGTCGGCGGCGATCTGGTCACCGGATTCCAGCATGATGCCGTCAGCGGTCACCCTCGCGATTCGGTCGGTCACCACCGTCGCACGACCTCGGCGAATGGCCTTGAAGAGATCGCCGTCCGGCACGACACACAACCGCTGGTCCCACGGGGCATACGTCGGGTCGAAGTGCTTGTCGACGTCGTACCCACGCGGCAACTGCGCCTTCGTCATCGCCCGGAACACCCTGCGGGCCGTCTTCGGTGCGCGTCGGCAGAGTTGATACGAGCCGACCATCAACAGTGCGTTTCGCCATCGCAACGCACTGTGCGCCAGTGCGTCCGGCAGTACGCGCCGAGTGATCGTGGTGAACGGATCGGTCATCGGTAGTGATGCGATATAGGTCGGTGAACGCTGCAGCATCGTCACCGACGCGGCGTCGGCCGCGAGCGAAGGCACCAATGTGATTGCGGTTGCACCGCTCCCGATCACGACGACCCTCTTGCCGGAGTGGTCGAGCCCCTCCGGCCATTGCTGGGGATGCACCACCTGCCCGGTGAACTCGTCGAGCCCGGGAAGGTCGGGGGTGTACCCACCCGAGTAGTCGAAGTATCCGGTGCACAAGAACACGAATCGACTGCGGTAGGTCGTGGGCACGCCGTTCGTCAGGGCGTCGACCGTCCACAGGTCCGTCGACGAATCCCAGTTCGCGGCCGTGACCATGGTCGAGAAGTGTGTGTGCTCGTCGATACCGTTGGCGTAGGCGGTATCGACGATGTAGTTGCGGATGTCCTCGCCATGGGCGAGCAGAGTGTCCCCCTGCCACGGCGTGTGCGGGAACGAGAACGTGAAGATGTCGCTGTCCGATCGAATTCCGGGGTATCGGAACAGATCCCAGGTACCGCCTGCCCGCTCGCGACCCTCGAGGATCGCGTAGCTGAGCTCGGGTGCCATCTGCTGCAGTCGATACGCGGCGCCGACGCCCGATATGCCGGCACCGATGATGAGAACGTCCATGAAGTTGTCGACAGAACCGTCGACCTCTGGCCATCGACCTGCACTTGTCGTCACGTCACGCCTCGCTGTCTCCCCGAGCACCTTCGCGATTCGACCGATCGAGCAGACAACCGCGACCTACATCACACAATGTGCCATTGACGAATGGCTATGTCAATGGCACCGTTCACAACACCCCGAAGACAGGAACTCTCATGAATCACATGCCCTTCGCCAGAAGTGGAGCTCGCGGAACGACCCGTGGGCTCATCCGATGCGACGCCATCGCACTCGGGACCAGTGCCCGATGACTCCCGTGGTGGTCGGGGCCGCGGGAGTCATCGCCCTGATCTTGCTCACCTCGCGCGGTTCCGGTTTGGACTTCGACCGACGTTCGGTCTCGATGGCCTACGCGTCGGGCACAGCGCGCGCGTCCCGCCGAACGCACTGGCTCCGCTCGAGGACATAGGCGTCTGTCGGCTACCCGAGATGCCCACGGGCATGGGGGCGACGTCGGCCTCGAGCCTGCCCGCCGATAGTGACCCGAAACACGCCCCGTCGGACGTATGTTTCGGAGCGTCGATTTCGACTCATACCTATCGGCGTCGTCCGCGACGCCCCCAGCTCCGGGTTTGCCGGAGATGACCTACACGAAAGAGGTACGCACCGATGGCCGACTTCATCGACAAGGCTCAGCACAAGGCAGAGGAACTGGCCGGGACTGCGAAGGAGAAGGTCGGCGAGGCCACCGGTGACGACAGCCTCCGCGCCGAGGGTGCAACGGATCAGGCCAAGGCCAACACCCACCAGGCCGCGGACTCCGTGTCCGACGCAGCCGAGAACGTTGCCGACACCGCAGCCGATGCCGCCAAGGAGGCAAAGCACGCAGCCTCCGATGCGGCCGACAAGGCCGCCGACATAGCAGAGGATGTCAAGAACACCGTCAAGGACAAGGTTCAGAACGTCGATGTCGACGACGTGAAGGAGAAGGCCTCCCAGGTCGCCGACAAGGCAGCCGACAAGGCCTCCGCCGTCGCGGACGACGTGAAGAACACAGTTCGCAACATAGACAGCGACGATGTCGCGCAGGCCGCGAAGGTCGGCACTCCGGTCATCGCCGCCATCGCAGCCGCAGCCGGTGCCGTCGCGTTCGTGCTGATCCGTCGACGCAACCGTCGCCGCAGCGCCGCGCACCTGTTCGTTCCGTCGAAGCGCACCACCCGCAAGCTCGCCAAGAAGGCGCGCAAGCACAGCTTCTGAAGGTGATTACACGAAAGCCCCGCCTCGTCGTTCGAGGCGGGGCTTTCGCGTCTCTAGAGCGGCTTGAGCGCGCGGCTGGGCACCCAATGCGTGACGGTTTCGCTGCGGTCGCGTGACATCAGCTCGTACGTGACTCGGCCCAGCCAGTCGCCGTCCACGGTGATGGACCACTCGACCAGATCGCCCGGCACCACGCGTCGAACATCGAATCCTTCGGGGTTGAATTTCGACGCGTGGTGTGGCGGTAGTGGGTAGAGGATGTTCAGGTCGATCCACACCTTCAGCGGCGGTCGGAGCAGCTTGAAGGGGCGCACGGCGGACGCCGGTCGAGGTTGCGCGCGCCGTGCCATCGTTCGATCATACGTTCGATTACCCACCTCGATCCACACACCCGGCAAACGAACAACGGCCCCTCGCACATGATGTGCGAGGGGCCGTTGTCGTGTTCTACGAAGATCAGATTCCGAGCGATCCCGCCAGGAACGGCCAGGACTTGTGCAGGTCGTCCTGCCAGTAGCCCCAGGAGTGGTTGCCGACCGGACGGAAGTCGACGGTGGCCGGAATTCCGAGCTGGTCGAGTCGCTTCGCCAGGTTCGACGTGCAGAAGTTGGTGGCCACCTCGATACCGCCGCCGACGATGACCTGGTTGGCGAGGGTCGCCGGATCGTTGTTCAAGCGCGGGTTGGCGTAGGTGTCGTTCGGAATGCCGGGCAGGCCGCTGCCGGTGCTCATGTAGATCTGCGTGCCGCGGAGCTTCTCAGCGTTGAGCAGTGGGTCGTTCTCGCGCCACACGGGGCCGTCGAGCGGTCCCCACATGTTCTCGACGTTGCCGCCGCCGTACGTCTCGACGACGAGCTTGACGAACTGCTGTCCGATCGGGTCCGACGTCTGTGCGCAACCGCTGTATGCCGCGACGCCGGTGAACTTGCCCGGGTACTTGATCGCGATGTTGAGGACCGAGGTACCCGTCATGGACAGCGCTGCGAGCGACTGGCGACCGTTGGTGTCGAACTGAGCATCGATCAGCGGGGGAAGCTCTTCACCGAGGAAGGTGCTCCACTTGTTGCTGCCGAGCTTCGGATCGTCCTGCAGCCAGTCTGTGTAGTACGACCACTTCCCCTTCTGCGGGGTCACGATCCAGGCGTTCTTGTCGGAAAGGAATGCCTCGGCGTCGGTCTGCGACTGCCACGAAGCGGCATCCTCGCCGCCGCCTGCACCGTTGAGCAGGTACAGCACCGGACGCGACACGCTCTCGTCGGCAGGCCGCTGCACCGTGACGGGAATGGTGCGGTTCATCGACGCGGAGAACACCTGCAACTGCACCTGGCGGTTGTCGAGAGTGCTCACCGACTCGATGCGGGATCCGTTGCTCGACTGGGTCGTCGAAGCGGGCAGCTCGTCCGCGGACGCGACGGGCGTCATCAGCGCGGTCGGAAGAATCGCCACTGCGAGGGCGACGGCCGTAGCCGAACCGATTCGCCGGAAGCCGTGTCGTCGAGATCGTGGCACGCTGTTTCACCTTTTCGTCGAGTTACACCGGTCGAGTTTCTACATCGGCCGAAGATGAGGTGACGTTACCTCGAGCAACCGACCGGGGAGTCACGGACCGGAGGAATCCGACACCCGATCGTGATGCTCCGGAGTGCCGCTGCGGATTGCGAAAACACAGGCCACGACGACGATCACCGCCGTCACCACCCCGACCGGGAGCGGCGAATACAACCAGACGATGGGCTGAACGTCGTCGTCGGGCAGCCCGTCCGTCCATCCGAACTCTCGCGGCGGCACCGGGGCCGAGATCCAGAACAGCGTCATTGCGAACGGAATCAGGGGCGTGATGGTCGACGCCACCGTGCGCGAGGGTTGCATCGATCCGACAGCAAGGCCCAAGGCAATAGGATAGACAGTGCAATATGCAACGGCTCCAAGGACATTGACCGTACTGTTGCCGGCCGGAATCAGGCCGGTTGCTGTGACGGCGGCGAGCATTACGAGCGCGGGCGTCGACAGTTCTCGGCGCAGGCCCACCAGTACCGCCGCGACGAACAGCGACGCAGCGATGAGCAATACCCACCACGACGCGTCCGACCACCCCAGCGAATTCACCCCCGACGCCGCGATCGCCAACCCCGCCATCAGATATCGACCGTCGCGGCCGTCGAGGTTCAGCGCCCCGCCGTAAGTGAGTGCCACTGCGATCACGACGGCGAAGAGCCACATTCGCACCGACGACGTCGTATTGCCGAGATAGGCGTAGACGAGCAGATAGACGAACGCGAGCACGACGACGTCGTATTGCCGAGATAGGCGTAGACGAGCAGATAGACGAACGCGAGCACGACGACGATCACCGCATCCGCCGCCTCGAACCGCACGACGGGTGCCCTCGAAGCAACGATCACCACAAGGGCTGCGATCGGAAGAAGAAGGAGCAGAGGGACGGTGGATTCGACGTACTGCGGCCCGAGTGTCGCCATCCAGCGACCTTCGCGCGGCCCCCGCAAACCGGAGATCGCCGCGTAGAACAGCATCGAACCGAGCAGGCCGACGGCGAGTGCGGCCGACGGACCTCGGCGACCGGCCGCGATGTGCCCACACATGCCCACCAGAACTCCGGCACCGATGGCGTTGGTGGTGACCGCCTGATTGGACGCGATCGGTACGACCGACGGGAGCGCGATGATCACCGCGCCGAGCGCTGCCGCCAGTGCGGCCGCCACCGGGGAGCGTCGGGAATGTACGACGGCCAACACGATCGCGGCGGACATGACGGCGAGGGTGCCGGCCCACTGCGCGGTGACGAACGCCCCGTACCAGTCACCCGAGGACTCGATGTAGAACGAGTCCCACCCCAGCGATTCTCGAATCGAATATCCGGCAACGAATCCACCGCACACCGTTGCCGCCACAGGCCCGTAGCGATCCATCGCCGTCATGGTCGTCAAATGTAGAGGTGTTCCCACGGGACGGGTGTCTGTGGTCTATTGGGTGCCCGCCCCGCGAAGGAGTCGATCGAGATGTTTCGTCGCACAGCCGTCATTGCCAGCGTCATTGCAGGTGCCGCCGCCCTCGGTATGGGTACCGCCGCCGCCGACGAGTGGCCTACTCCGCCGCCGTATCCGAGCCCGACAGCTCCGCAGGACGTCGCCGGAGTGTTCCTCACGCCTCAGGACCCGGACTACTGGAATCCCTTCGTCAGCGAGAATAGACTGACCTCGCCCTACGGCAACAGCACCCGCATCGTGTGCACCGGATTCCACGGGGTGCTGCTCGAATGCTGGCAGGCCGATTCGAACGGCAACCCGCACAAGCTGATTCAGTTGAACATGGACTACCCGGGTTCGACTGGCCACCTGCTCCCCGGCGGCGGCCCAGGGCACTTCGTCTACCCCGGCTTCATCCCTGGCATCGGCTGACCCGGTCGACGCCAGCAGCAACTGACGTCAGTGTCCACTCTTCGCCCCCGAAAGCGGGATTCCGTGTGAGGGTGCAAATAGTGGACGCTCAGGTCAGTTGTACGGCTTACGCGCCGTTGCCGGGTCGCCGTAGGTGATGGCGCGTTCGCGTCTGGTTCCGGTGGCCAGGGTTGCGGCCCAGTTGATCAGCGTCCCGACGCGATTGCGGTTGCCGGCCAGGAACGCGATGTGGATGACGCCCCACGATACCCAGCCGAGGAATCCCGACATCTTCAGCGGCCCGGCCTGCACCAGTGCGTGTCCGCGCGCGATGTAGGCCGCGGTGCCGAGGTCTCGATACTTGAAATCCGAACGCGCAGAACCGGATATGTCGTCTGCGATCGCCGCGCCCGCAGCCTTACCGCCCTGCATCGCCACTTCTGCCACCCCGGCGAGCTTGTCCAGCGACATGATGTCTCCGACGACGAAGACGTTGCGGTGTCCGGGGATCGACAGGTCGGGCTCCACGGCGATGCGCCCCGATCGGTCCTGCTCCACGCCCATTGCATCGGCGAGTTGTTTCACGAACGGAACAGCTTCCACGCCTGCGGTCCACAGCACTGTGTGAGTGTCGTAGCGAGTGACCGTCTTCGGTTCGGCCTTGGCCGTCACTTCGACGTCGGTGGCCGTGACATCGGTGACGTGAACCCCGAGATGGGTTTCCACACCGACGGTGTCGAGGGTGCGCTGAGCCTTCTTCGTCAACGAGTTGGGAAACGATTCGAGTACGCGGTCGCCGCCGTGGAAGAGGAGCACGCGAGCTTCCGACGGGTGGATCGAATCGAACTCCTTCGCCAACGCCCTGCTGGCGAGTTCCCGTATCTGGCCGGCAAGTTCGACGCCCGTCGGGCCTCCCCCGGCGACGGCGAAGGTGAGCCACGGCCGCCGCTCCTCGGCGGTGGGGAGGGATTCGGCCATCTCGAAGGCGGAGATCAACTTTCGCCTGATTGCGAGGGCGTCGTCGAGGGTCTTCATGCCCGGCGCCCACTGCACGTACTCGTCGTGTCCGTGATACGCCTGCTGCATTCCGACGGCGACGACGAGGTATTCGTAGGGCAGCTCGAAGGTCGACCCGTCGAATCGACTGGCCGTCACCACTCCGCCGTCGCCGACGGTGGTGACGGATGTCGCTTCACCCAGTGCCACGTAGACGTTCTTCTGTTTGCGCAGCAGGTGTCGTAGTGGGCTGGCGATCGAGCCCTCGGACACCAGACCGGTGGCGCACTGGTAGAGCAACGGCTGAAAGACGTGGGAGGTGCCGCGTTCGAGCACGGTCACATCGACGTCCTCGTTGCGGAGGCGTCGCGCAGCGTGAAGTCCGCCGAATCCGCCGCCGAGGACCAAAACCCGTGGACGTGCCATCTGAACGCTCTCCCTCGGACCGAACTGCGGAGATGGATTCTCCGAGTGTTCAGCGTACTCGAGCAGGCCCATCGCAACGCCAGTGCCGCACCCCCGAGGAGAGGGCGCGGCACTCGACATCGGTTCGGATCAGCCGAGCAACGCTCGCATGGTGTCGATTTCCTGCTGTTGAGTTGTCACGATCGCGCGAGCCATCTGCTGCGCGTCCGCGTTGGAGCCGTCCGCGATTTCGGTGTTCGCCATCTCGATCGCACCGGCGTGGTGGGCGATCATCATCGTCAACCACTGGCGGTCGAACTCCGCACCCGACAGAGCAGTCAGCGCATCCATGTCCTGTTGGGACATCATGCCCATGCCCGAACCGTGGTCCATTCCGCTCATCTCACCCATGTCGGACGAGGGTGCGGGCTGGCCCCACTCGGTGAGCCACGCGGCCATTCGATCCATCTCGGGCTGCTGCGCCGCCTCGATCGCCGACGCCGACGTCAAGATCTCGGGGTTGTCGGTGCGGCCCTCGACCATCTCGGCCATGTCGACCGCCTGCGCATGATGTGGGTACATCATCCGCGCGAACATCGCATCGGCATCGTTGAACTCCTCGGACACGTTCGACGACGCCGATGACGAGGACGAACTCCCCGCCGGCGCCGACTCCGACGAGCTGTCGCTACTGCAACCGGCGACCAGGAATGCGCTGACGGTGGCAACAGCCAGCGCAGCGACCAGTTTTGTACGCATGTGAATCTCCTTGCACGAGAGGTTGAAACAGGCAACTGAGATCTGTCGATCCGCCGGTGGACGCGCGTCCACCGGGCTCCCTGTCACACTCGCAAGGTCACCGATCGGTCCAACTCCCACAGAGTCCAGGGCGGTGCCCGCTCCGAGGCGAACTGGGCACGACCACCGATGCCCTCCACGGTCGTGTACGTGACGTCGATGGCGTTGCCGGCCATGGGTCCCGACAGAGCAGGCCACGACGCCGTGGTTCCCGCGCAGGGATGCATCATCTGGTGTGCACACGGGCAGTCGGGCTCAGCGGCCGCCACCTCGATCGAACTGTCGTGGTGGGACACCGACGCCATGGCGGCATGCTCGCCGCTCATCGTTGTCGTCGGTGTCACCGAGTGCATGAGGAGCACCCCGAAAATCGACACAGCGATCAGCACTGTCGTCACCACGGCACGGCCCCGGCGGCCGTGTCGATCCAATGAGTGCATGCCACCGACGATAGCAGCGATACCCCCGGGGGGTAACTTGCGGGACTTCCGCCCGAAGTCGAGGGACTTCCGCCTCTGTCGGTGTCGGGTCCGATCCAGCCATGCTCGAGGCGTATCGGCACACGAGAAGTCAATGGACGGGAACACATCATGAATGCATCGAGCCGAGTCGTCGTCGGAGTCGACGGATCTGCCACATCGCTGGACGCGGTCCGCTGGGCAACACGCGAGGCCGTTCGACGCCACGCCCCGCTCGAGTTGGTCACGTCGTCACTGTTCGCGCCCGGAACCTACGGAGATGCCATCAGCCTCCGTATCGGGGCCTTCGCAGATCCGGATGTCGAGGCCAAGCGGGTGTTGACCGCTGCGGTCGACGTTGCGCACAAAACCGCGGCAGGCAATTCGCTGATTCTCGACACTCGCCTCGAACATGGCTCGGCTGCACGCAATCTGACGCACTTCGATGTCGCGCCGGCGCTGATCGTCGTCGGTTCGAGGGGACTCGGCGAGTTCACCGGTGGCCTGGTCGGGTCGGTCAGTACGGCCGTCGTGTCGCACGCGAAGTGCCCCGTTGCAGTGATCAAGTCGAACATCGTCAGCGACGGTCCGGTCGTCGTGGGTGTGGATTGCACGTCCAACAGCCAGCCCGCCATCGGGTTCGCTCTGCAGGAAGCGTCGATGCGAGGCGTCGATCTCGTTGCGGTACATGCCTGGAGCGACCTCGAACTCGGGAGCGTCCTGACGCGTGACGACGAGGGTCCGTGGGTCGATTCCGAACTCGCCGAGAAGACATCGCTGGCCGAGAGCCTGGCGGGGTGGTCGATCGACTACCCCGACGTCGGAATCCGGCGAGTGGTGGTTCAGGACAGGCCGGTTCGTGAACTGGTCCGCGCGTCCGAGAATGCTCAGCTGATCGTGGTCGGTAGCCGTGGCCGGGGTGGCTTTGCCTCGATGCTTCTCGGTTCCACCTCGCGCGCGGTGCTGCACTCGGTCGATGTTCCCGTCGTCGTCGTGCCGACGAACCGATGAGCGCGTCCACCACCGAAACCACCTACAGCACCGACGAACTCGACGCGGACCTACGCTACTGGGCGGCGGCGAATTACCTCACGGTGGCGCAGATCTATCTGCAGGACAATGTGTTGCTACGGCACCCTCTGACCGTGGAGCACATCAAGCCCCGGCTACTCGGGCATTGGGGCACCAGCCCCGGACTGTCGATGATCTACACGCTGATCAATCGTCTGATCTGCCGAACCGGTTCGGAGTGGCTCTATGTAACCGGACCTGGCCACGGCGGCCCGGCATTGGTCGCGAATACCTACCTCGAAGGTACATACAGCGAGATCTACCCGGACATTTCACTCGACAACGACGGTGTCCGTCGTCTGTGCCGCCAATTCTCCACTCCTGGAGGCATTCCGAGCCATGTGAGCGTGCAGACCCCCGGTAGCATCCACGAGGGCGGCGAACTGGGCTATGCACTGATCCACGCCGCGGGTGCAGCATTCGACAACCCCGATCTGGTGGTCGCCTGCGTCGTCGGCGACGGTGAGGCCGAAACCGGACCGCTGTCGGGCTCCTGGAAGATTCCGGCCTTTCTCAATCCAATTCGCGATGGTGGAGTGCTGCCGATCCTGCATCTCAACGACGCCAAGATCTCCGGTCCCACCGTGCTCGGGCGCAGCACCGACCAGTCGATTGCCGACTATCTCGGTGGTCAGGGCTGGGCTCCGATCTTCGTCGAGGGCGACGATCCGCGAGAGGTGTTCCCGGCGATGGAATTCGCTCTCACTCGCGCCCACGACACGATCCGCAGAATTCAGCATGCCGCCCGCGCCGGCGAACCGCACCACGGCATCGAGTGGCCCGCAATCGTGCTGCGCACCCCGAAGGGTTGGACAGGACCACACGAGGTCGACGGCAAGCTGATCGAGGGAACCCACTGGGCTCATCAGGTGCCGCTGTCCGGTGTTCGTGAGAATCCGTCGCATCTGGCGCAGCTCGAGAAGTGGCTGCTCTCCTACGATCCGCGATCGTTGTTCGACGAGGATGGTGCCCCAACGCAGTCCATCCGCGAACTCACTCCCACAGGAGACGCACGGCTCGGGGCAACTCCCCATGCCAACGGCGGCCTACTGTTGCAGCCCTTGGTCATTCGAGAGCTCGAGAACTACGCGCTCACCGTCGAGTCTCCGGGGCGCACGTCCCACGAAACGACCACAGTGCTCGGGGCGATGATGCGCGACATCTACCTCGACAACGCACAACCCAACGGCGGAGGTAACTTTCGTCTGTTCTGCCCCGACGAAACCGCCAGCAATCGGCTCCAGGCCGTGTTCGAGGCGACCGACCGATGCTGGCAGCTGCCGACAACCGAGTTCGACGACAACCTGGCCCCCGACGGCCGCGTCATGGAGGTCCTCAGCGAGCATCTGTGTGAGGGCTGGCTCGAGGCGTACCTGCTGTCGGGTCGACACGGATTGTTCGCCAGTTACGAGGCTTTCGCCATGGTGAGTGTGTCGATGCTGATTCAGCACACCAAGTGGCTGCAGCACGCGAGCTCTCTCCCCTGGCGAGCGCCTGTCGCGTCACTGAACGTGTTGCTCACCAGCACATGCTGGCGCAACGATCACAACGGTTTCAGCCACCAGGGGCCCGGCCTGATCGACGCGGTGATCCCGTTGGCCCCCGAGGTGGTTCGCGTGTGGCTGCCACCGGACTCCAATACCTTGCTCGCCGTTGCCGATCATTGCTTCCGCAGTCGAGGTCACGTCAACGTTCTGGTGGTGGACAAGCAGAGCCATCCCCAGTATCTGACGCTCACCGAGGCTCGCGCGCATGCAGCAGCCGGTGCATCGCGGTGGGATTGGGCCGGTACCGAGAACACCGATGCGTCAACTGATCCCGAGATCGTGTTGGCGTGCGCCGGCGATGTGCCGACCGAGGAGACCCTCGCGGCCGCAGACCTTCTGCGTACGTGGACACCAGGGCTACGGGTTCGCGTAGTCAACGTCATCGACCTGATGGCACTGCTGCCCGTCGTAGATCATCCGCACGGGTTCTCCGACGAGCAGTTCGTCGATCTGTTCACCGATGCGGTCGATGTCGTCTTCGCGTTTCACGGCTACCCGCGCGCCGTGCACCAGTTGCTGCACGGCCGCCCGAACGCCCAGCGATTCCACGTTCGCGGGTTCATCGAACAGGGCACCACCACAACACCCTTCGACATGGTGGTGCTCAACAAGATCAGTCGGTACCACCTGGCCCTCGAAGCTCTCGATCGCGCGTCGAGCGAATCGGACGGTGGCGCGGAACTTCGACAGTTCTGCCAAGACCAACTGACCCGACACGACACCTACATTCGAGAACATTTCGAGGATCTCCCCGAAATTCGCGAATGGCGGTGGTCGTGACCGATCGGTAGCTATCCGCGAGCGACGATCAACGGACAGTCGACGCGGTGGGCCAGTGACCGGACGGTGGACCCGAGCAGTAGACCGCTGAAACCACCGCGTCCACTCGAACCGACGACGACGGCCTGCGCTCGTGATGCCACCTCGAGAATCTTGTCGGCCACGTTGCCGCGCAACACTGTTCGTTCCACCGCCACGTCGGGATACTGATGGATCCAGCCGGACAGGCTCTCGGCCAGCACGGTTCGGCCGTTGGAGACGATCGCGTCAGCCCTGTCCGCGGCGGACGCGTCGGGCGACGAGATCAGTTCGTCCGTCGACACGTGCACGGCCACCAGTCCGGTACCCCGAAGCGAGGCTTCCTCGAAGGCCAAGCGGACGGCCTTCTGGTTGTGTGCCGACACGTCGACTCCGAGGACGACCGGTCCGCGCGACGAATGCACCTCGACGCTTCCCGGCACGATGACCACCGGGCAGTGTGCTTGCACGGCGACCGCCGTGCTCACCGAGCCGAGCAGTTCGGCGAAGTATTCGCCGTTGCCGCGCGAACCGACCACCAACATCGAGGCGGTCGAGGACTCATCGAGCATCGACTGAATCGTCGGTCCGACAAGCGATTCGGTCGTGATCGTCAGTGCGTTCGGATTCTCGACCGATCGCCTCGCCACCAACGACGCCGACGTCAGAATCGACTCTGCAGCTGCATGCTCCTCGGAGCCGATATGGGACGGCAGCGCAACGACACTGGTGTACAACGCTTTGACTTGATACGCGGACACCAGCTTCAGCGGTGCGCCGCGTAGCTCTGCCGCACGTGCAGCCCAGCCGACCGCGTCGAGTGACGAACTCGAGCCATCGACACCGACGACTATCGCTTTCGCGCCGAAGGTACTCATGCGTGCGGGACGACGAGGACGGGGCACTCTGCGTGCCGCAGGACGGTGGTCAATGTACTTCCCGGCACGCGATCACGCTCGTGGCCGAGTACGAGCAGCTGTGCGCTGTCGGACACCGCGATCAACTCCGATCCCGAGTCGGCCTCGGCGTAGACCGACGCCACTCGTACCGAGGGGTAGTCCGCACCGAAGGGTTCCAACCGGACGTCCATTGCCGATTCGGGGTGTAGATGGTCGACCGGACCACTGATGGCGCTGACCAGAATGGTCGAGACCGTCTGGGTGTGCACGGCCAACACGTTGGCCCCGCGCATCGCCGCTTCCTGAAATGCCTGAGCCACGACGACATCTGTCGCCGAGACCTTCGCGTCTCCCAATGCGGCGACGACTGCGCCGCCGCGTTCGGCGTCGAAGGTACGGACGATCGCCACGGGATGAGCCGAGCATTCGACCACCGTATGCACCACGGATCCGAGAACCCATGCAGCAAGAGATTTTTCGGTAGTCGTGCCCAACACCGTCAGACACGCCGACGCCGCTTCGGACAGCAACACCGTCTCCGGTCGCCCCTGCAGGACAACTGCTTCCACGATGACGGTCGGATCGCTCGTCTTCGCCACGATCGCGGCCCGGTCCAATACGGTGCGAGCGTAGTCACCGTCGACGTCGGGTGCGCCGTAGACGGTGTCGCGCTGCAGTCGAGCCTCGATCACGTGCACCAGACGCACAGATGTTCCGCGCCCGCGAGCCTCGCGGACGGCGAAGCGCACTGCATCGAGCGCAGCTGTCGATCCGTCGATTCCGACCACAACGGGTCCGGTGGTGTGCGCGATGTTCATCGGGTTCCTCTCGGTGGTGCGAAAACAGGTTCGGCACCTTCATCGAGAACGCTACGAGCGCACACCCACTCGATGCAGCGGCCGGAGGTCACCGAAAGAGGTGACGAACGGCTACACCCGTCAGGGCAGCGGTACCGACCAGGTCACCTCGGTGCCGCCGGAAGGGCCGGGGCCGATGTCCATCGACCCACCGCACTCGATGGCACGGGCACCGAGGTTGGACAGTCCGCTGGCGGTGGTGTCCTCGGGCATTCCGATCCCGTTGTCCGACACGACGATCTGCATGTCGTCGCCCACCGACAACGTAACGGTAACGGTGTCGCCCTGAGCGTGATGAACGACGTTGCTGACCGTCTCGCGGACGACGGCAACGGCATGATCGGCGAGCTTGGTGTCGACGACCGACAGTGGTCCGAACATCCGCACGACGGCACGGATATCGACGTTTTCGGTGAGTTCGAGTACCGCGCTGTTGATGCGTTGGCGCAATCGTGTTGCGGAGTGGGATGTGCTCTGAAGATCGAAAATCGTCGTTCGAATGTCCTGCACAGTGTCTTGCAGATCGTCGATTGTTCGCGACAACCGCTGCCTGATGTCCTCGGATTCGGCGCGCTGCAGGGTGCTCTGTAAAGCCAAGCCGGCAGCGAAGATTCGCTGAATCACGTGGTCGTGCAGGTCGCGGGCGATGCGGTCACGGTCGGACAACACTTCGAGTTCGTGCATCCGACGGGTGGCATCGGCCATCTGCATCACCAACGCGGCCTGGTTCGCGAAGTTCGAGACCATGTCGAGCTGGGTATCTTCGAACGGCCCATTGCCTTCCCTGCGAAGCACCACCAACACGCCGCTGACTCCGTCGGAAACGCGAAACGGTGAGATCAGTGCGGGACCGAAGACAGCGTCCACACCGCTCACCTTGTATTCGAGACGTCCCTTTCTCAACGCTGTTCTACGTCGAAACGCCACTCCCGTACTCGATCCCTCGACCGGGATGACAGCACCCACCATTCGATCCGCTCCGACTCCTTCGCTGACCGTCACGACGAGTTCGGTGACGTCCTCGAACGGTTGGTCGGTGTCCTCGGGAACCGCGATGAACGCCGCATCGGAACCGGTCAGGTGCAATGCCTTCCGAGACACCATCTGCAACACCTCGTCGAGATCGGTCCCGGCGAGGAGTTCGGTGCCGATGTCCCGAGTTGCTTCCATCCATGCCTGACGTGTGCGCGAGTCCTCGTACAGCCGGGAATTCTCGATGGCGATGCCGGCAGCGGACGCCAACGCCTTGGTGACGACCTCGTCGTCCTCCGTGAACTGCTTGCCGTCCTTCTTCTCCGTGAGATAGAGGTTGCCGAAGATCTCGTCGCGAACCCGAATCGGCACGCCGAGAAACGTTTTCATCGGCGGATGGTTCGGCGGGAATCCCACCGACTCCGGGTGCGCACTGAGATCTTCCAGGCGCAACACGTTCGGCCGGTCGACGAGCAGTCCCAGCACCCCGCGGCCGGTGGGGAGCGGACCGATCGCGACGCGGGTGTCCTCGTCCATTCCGTGATTGATGAACGCACTCAATCCGTGGCCTTCGCCCCGTACACCGAGGGCTCCGTATCGAGCGTCGACGAGTTCGACAGCCGATTCCACGATCGACCGCAACGTCACCTCCAGATCGAGGCCGGAGGTGATGACGAGCATGGCGTCGAGCAGACCGTCGGCTTGGACTCTGGCATCGGCGATTCGGCCGATGCGGTCTTGCACCTCGGCCAACAATTCACCGAGTCGCAATTGGGGCAACGACGATCCGGTGTCGCCGTGCCTGTCATCCATCCCGTGACCCCGGGTGACGCCCTGTCGGCGGAGCGGTGTCGGCAAGTTTCGACGCATACACCGCAGCTTGAGTGCGCCGCTCCATCCCGAGCTTGGCGAGTAGCCGGGACACATAGTTCTTCACCGTCTTCTCCGCCAAGAACATCCGGGCAGCAATCTGCCGGTTCGTCAGGCCCTCACCCAGCAGATCCAGCAAGGTGCGCTCCTGGCTGGTCAAGTGGTCGATCGGTCCGGGGGTCGCCGTTCCGGACCGCAGTTTGTCCATCAACGCCGCGGCCGCACGATTGTCGAGCAGCGAGCGACCGGAACCGACGTCCTTGATCGCTCGGGTCAGTTCCATGCCGGTGATGTCCTTGACGACATAGCCGCTCGCACCCGCGAGTATCGCGTCGAGCATGGCTTGGTCCTCGGTGAACGAGGTCAGCATCATGGTCTTGAGGTTCGGCAGACGATCGAGAAGTTCGCGGCACAGTTCGATGCCGTTGCCGTCGGGCAGTCGCACGTCGAGCACCGCAACATCGGGTTGCAGGGCCGGTATACGAGCGAGCGCCTGTGCACAGCTGCCTGCCTCGCCGACGACCTCGAGGTCGGGATCGGAGTCGATGAGGTCGATCAGACCGCGCCGCACGATCTCGTGATCGTCCACCAAGAACACCGTGACCACGTCGATACACCTCACCTGCGTCCACATTGGGCGCCTCGACTTCCGAGCCTACGGGTCACGGGTGCGCACAACGTGACCTTTCGTCACCGAAACAGGTGACCGAAGTCCTTCGTGTCGGTGTTGTTGTCCTGCCGCGCCTGGGGCCGTGCGCGGCGTCTGATGAATGTTCCGACACCACGACCGAGGAGGTCACACGATGGGTTCACTACCGACCGTCGTCGGAGTCGACGGATCAGCTGCAGCCTTGGATGCGGTGCGCTGGGCAGTTCTCGACGCACACTTACACAGGTCTGATCTGGTTCTCGTCTCGGCGAGGTCGTTACCGAGAGCGCTGACGGGGATGGGCGTTCTTCCCGAACCCGTTGTAGAGCAATCGCGATCGGAGATCAGGACCATTCTCGACGAGGCCCGGGTGCTCGCCACACGGGAGAGCGCGACGACCGGTGCGATCACCGTGGACACCGTCTCGTCCGAGAACCCCGCAGTCGCCACGCTTCTCGAACTGTCGGCTACCGCCCGCATGGTGGTCATCGCCACCCGGGGCATCGGCGGGGCCGAACAACGATCACTCGGGTCCATCGGTTTTGCCGTCACCACCCATGCTCGATGCGCCGTCACGGTCGTGCGTGGCTGGTCGGGCGACGGCGTGGACGCGACGCACCCGGTGGTAGTCGGGGTGGACGGAACGAAGGCGAGCGCAGCCGCAGTGGCACTGGCTTTCGAAGAGGCCTTCGCACGGTCGGCTCCGCTCACGGCGGTGCACAGCTGGTCCGACGCGGATCTGTCGGTCGGGTTTCCGATTCGAGGATTGGAATGGCCCGAGAACCGCCCGGCTGCCGCCGGTCAGCTGGCCCGGATGCTCGAGCCGCACACCCGGCGTCATCCGACGGTTTCGGTGCGAACCGTGGTGGTCAAGGACCGGCCGGTGCAGGCCCTCCTCGATCATGCACAGGGCGCTCAGCTTCTCGTGATCGGAAGTCACGGGCGCGGCGGCTACGGAGAGATGATGCTCGGCTCGACCAGCCGGTCGTTGCTGGCACGCGCGCATTGCCCGGTCACCGTCGTCCCGTCGCCCGGTCGCCGACTCGCGCGAATCACCGGCTCCGGATACCTCGATGGGAGCCTTCGCCATGTCGAGCAGTTCGGCGACCGGTCCGGGTCCTAAGTCCCTGTTGCTCGATGCTTCGGCCCGGCAACGTGGTCTGGGAACGTGACCGGCCCCTGGAAACTCGAGAAAGAAAGGCCACCATGCGCATCCTGATCGCGACGGCAAGCCGTCATGGTTCCACCCGTGAACTCGGGCAATGGCTGGGCTCGTCGCTCACCGCAAGACTCGCGGACTCCGCGGTATCGGTGACGGTCGATGTCCGTGACGCCGCCGATGTGGACAGCATCGCCGAGTACGACGCCGTGGTCATCGGAAGTGGCGTCTACATGGGCCGTTGGCTCGGCGATGCCCGATCCCTGGTTGCCCGTGAGCAAGCCGAACTCGAGACCATGCCGGTGTGGCTGTTCTCCAGTGGTCCCATCGGTGCCGGCCTGCAGCCCACGCCGAAATCGGAACGTAGCGAGGCAACTTGGGCGATGGAGCACAAGCTGTTCGGCGGCAAGTTGGACCGATCCACGTTGTCGAGGTTCGAGCGAGTGGTGGTTCGGATGATCGAGGCCGGCGACGGTGACGACAGGTCACGCGCCGAGGTCGACGAGTGGGCCGGCACCATCTGCCGAGCTCTGACGACAACTGCGCCGCGGTCCGTCTGACCGCATCGATGAGCACGCCGATCGCCTGATCCACCTCGC
Source organism: Rhodococcus sp. 14-2483-1-1 (assembly GCF_002259335.1). Classification (NCBI taxonomy): domain Bacteria; kingdom Bacillati; phylum Actinomycetota; class Actinomycetes; order Mycobacteriales; family Nocardiaceae; genus Rhodococcus; species Rhodococcus sp. 14-2483-1-1. Next base: position 106,987 of record NZ_NPFX01000006.1, read on the forward strand.
TCGTTTGTGGTGAATCAGGCGTCGAACGTGCTAGAACTCGAAGACCTGGCGTGCGGTGACGCGTCCGGCCATGAGGTCGTCGAAGCATTCGTTGACCTCGTCGAGTTTGCGGGAGACCGCCGACACCGTCGTCCGACCGGCCTCGTGCAGTGCAAACACCTCACGTAGATCTTTCCTGGTACCGACTATCGAACCGAGTACCGAAATTCCGCCGACCACCGTTTCGAAGATCGGCACCGGGAACACACCGTGGGCCGGCATCGACACACATACCAGCCGACCACCGCGGCGCAGTGACCGGAAGGCCTGATCGAAGACGCTGGGGATGACGGCCAGAACGATCGCGACGTCGGCACCACCGAGCGCCTGGATGGCGTCCACCGGGTCGGTTGTCGTCGAATTGACGGTGTGGTCTGCGCCGAGTTCACGCGCGAGTTCGAGTTTCTCGTCTTCGATGTCGACAGCGCTGACGAACCCGCCCGCGATCTTGGCGTACTGCACCGCCATGTGACCGAGCCCTCCGACGCCGAAAATGGCCACCCGCTGAGCCGGAGCAACTCCGCCGACCTTGACTGCCTTGTAGGTGGTGACGCCGGCGCAAGTCAAAGGAGCCGCGTCGAACGAGGAGATGCTGTCAGGAACGCGGACGACGTACCGCGCATGGGCCACAGCGTATTCGGCGTAGGCCCCGTCGACGGAGTAGCCGCTGTTCTGCTGCTTCTCGCACAGTGTCTCCCAGCCCGATACACAGTGATCGCATTCGCCGCACGCCGAACCGAGCCACGCGATGGCGACCCGCTCACCGATTCGATCCTTCGACACCTGCGACCCGACCGCCTCGATCACTCCGATGCCTTCGTGCCCGGGGACGAACGGCAAGGTCGGCTTTGCTGGCCAATCCCCCTGCGCAGCATGAATATCGGTGTGACAGACCCCGCACGTCTCCATCTTCACCAGCACCTGCTCGGGCGCGGGCTCCGGAATCGGGATGTCCTTGACGACCAGGGGTTTGCCGAACTCGGTGACAACAGCAGCTTTCATCGTGGACTACCTCCAACTATCCGAACCAATGCCGTTCTCGACCATCGAGCAATGCACACTGTCGATGGTCGGCGCTGCCGCGATCGACATGTAGGGCCGGAAGTCACCGCCGGATCGGGACGTATCCCGAGAGGCCAGGTCGGGAGCCGAAGGGCTCGGAGAACAGGGGCTTTCGTCCCTGGCACAGCACGGGCACGCCGAACACACTGGGCAGCATGGATTCTGCTGCACACTCCCGATCGAAGACCTGCGAGCGATGAACCTGTGGAGGAGACATCCGGGCGTCCGAACCGGTGACGCACTGACCACCGGCGAACGAGCAGCGGACTACGTCCGGAACGGAATGGGCTCCTGGCCCTTCGTCTTCCTGTTTCTCGGTGTGATGGCACTGTGGGCCGCCTACAACCAGAACGACGGATTCGACCCGTACCCCTTCATCCTGCTGAACCTGTTCCTCTCGATGATCGCAGGACTTCAGGGCGCAATCCTGTTGATCTCGGCGAAACGCGCGGATTCGGTGAGCAGCGAGGTTGCGGTACATACACTTTCGAATACCGCCCTGCTGCAAGACATGATCGAGGCAAATACCGTCCTCACCGAATCGGTGGCGCAGCTGGCCGCCGAGATACATACACACGTCTGCCCCTCGGCACATCGTTCCGATGCGAATACCGGTCCGCCGCCTCGATGACTTCTCTCCACTTCGCGATTCAGCGGCGAAAGAACGACCGCACAGTTCGACGTTCCTGGCGAGGCGGCGTCGCTTTCTCACGGCAGGTACAGCGGTCGGATGCCGGCACCGATCGCATGACGGCGTCGACATGTCGACCGCAACCACCCCATCCGGTCTTGTGGCACTTCGCGCAGGCAACGGGATAACACATGATTTTCTCCTCTTCTGATCTGTCGTGCGTCAGGCCGGAACGTGGGCGTCGGCCCAGGCGTCGTACCCACCCAGCAAGTCCGAGACGCCCTCGAATCCCTGCGCTCGAAGCAGTGACGCCGCCACGCTCGAACGCCATCCGCCGGCACAATGCACCACGACGGACTTACCGGTAGGAACTTGATCGAGCCGAGTCCTCAACTGGGCCAGCGGGATCGGGATCGCTCCCGGTATCGTGCCGAGATCGCGTTCACCTGGGTTACGAATGTCGATGAGCGTCACCTCACCCGCTGCGCGCATCGCGTCCAGTTGCTCGACGGTGGTACGAGGCGCGGCCTCGACCAGCTCGGTCAGCCCCGCAGCAAATGCTCCGTCCCCATCGACTCCCAGATAGCCGATCACGTTGTCCGATCCGATTCTGGCCAAGCGTACTGCGGCCTCCTGCTCGTCACCCGGATACGCGAGGAGAACGATGCGCCCGCCGATCTCCGCGACCATTCCGCCGGTTTCGGCGAAGCGGCCGTCGAAACCCACGTTGACCGACCCGCGGAGATGACCGGCCGCAAAGTCGTCCACACTTCGTGCGTCGAGCACTCGTGTTCCCGCAGCCAGCTCGTCTCGAACCTGGTCGGGCGTCAGAGCGGGGATCGTGCGGCTTCGTGAGAGCAGTGGGTGGACTCGTTTGTTCATCGCGGCGTCGGCGGAGAAGTAGGAGGGCGCCGCAGGCTGCCCCTCGGTGACGAGCGCGACGAAGGCATCCTCGGTCATCGGTTGCACCGACGGGTTCGTCGCCCGCTGTTCACCGATGGTGGAGGTGAGCTCGGTGGACAGGTTCTTGCCGCAGGACGAGCCTGCACCGTGGGCGGGCATGACCACGACTTCGTCAGGCAGCGTCAGCAGCTTCTCGTGGATCGTCGAGTACATCGCACGGGCCAGGTCTGTGGTGGAGCCATCTCCGAGATTGACCAAGTCCGGACGTCCGACATCTCCGATGAAGAGGGAATCACCGGTCAGCACCGCGGTGGGTGTCGCGCCGGGGCTTTGCCGAATCAGCACCGAGATCGACTCCCAGGTGTGACCGGGCGTCGAGAGGATTTCGAGTTCGACGTCACCGAGGGACAACCGCTCCCCGTCGCGCAGTCGCCGGATGGGGTAGTCGGTCTCGGCGGATTCACCGAAGCCGATCCATGCACCGGTCGCGTCGACCAGCTCGAGGTGACCCGAGACGAAGTCGGCGTGGAAGTGGGTATTGACGACGCCTTCGATCACGAGTCCGTACTTCGCCGCATCGTCCAGGTACTCGGCGATGTCGCGACGCGGGTCCACGACGATCGCACGTCCGGTGGTCTCGTCACCGATCAGATACGAAGCGTGGGAAAGACATTCGAGGTAGTACTGCTCGAGGATCACGGTTTCCTCCATCTTGCTGTCGCCAGGCGCGATTCACGGGGCGATAGACACAGTGTGTAATACCCCCTAGGGTATGTCAAGTACCCCCTGGGGTATGGCAACGACTCTACGAAACGAAGTGATTGCACGATGACAGTGGCCCTGGCGCTCGGGTTCGGCGCCCTGATCGGGATTCTGCTCGGCCTTCTCGGCGGAGGCGGATCGATTCTTGCGGTACCGGTGTTGGTGTTCGCCCTGGGTCTCGGGGTAGCGGAGGCGATCCCGGTCTCGTTGCTCGTCGTCGGTTCCGCCTCGGCCGTTGGCGTGATTCCGAAGCTTCGGGCCCGCCGAGTCGAATGGCGACTTGCGGCCGTCTTCGCTGCGACCGGCATTCCCGCGACCTTCGCCGGCAGCGCAGTCGGCCGGTTGTTGCCGGACAGGCTACTGCTGCTCGGCTTCGCCGCCGTGATGGTTGCTGCCGGAGCCCGCATGCTCGCCGAGCGGGGGGATATCGGAACAGCCTGTAAGACATCGGGATCGGGCATCAACTGGAGACGCTGTGCGCCACGCTCGATTCCAGCGGGCCTGGCCGTCGGTTTCATGACCGGACTGTTCGGCGTCGGCGGGGGCTTCCTCATCATCCCGGTGCTGGTGCTGATGCTGGGTATCGAGATGTCGGTCGCGGTCGGCACCTCGCTGGTCATCATCGTCGCCAACTCCGTTGCCGGTCTCGTCTCACACCTGGCCGGCACGAGCATCGACTGGTCCATCACCCTCGCGTTCGCAGGGACGGCAATCGTCGGCTCCCTCTTGGCCGCACACCTCGGAACTCGAGTCGATACTGCGCGGCTGCAACGCCTCTTCGCCTACCTGGTCTTCGCAGTAGCCGGATACGTCGTCATCGACGCGGTATTTCTGAGCTGATCCAACGTCCGATCGAGCAATTCGCGGTCCACCGCCCTCGGCGTATCGGGACCTTGTGCCCTTACGCAACCAGTGCACAGCGGCGCAGACTCGTAGTCGATGCCGAACACACGGCCGGCGGGAGTAGGAGACGGGCATGTTCACAGAACACGTGCGCCGTTGGTGGCGACGGAGTCCATGGATCTCCAATCCCCTGATGCGACTGCCCGACAGAATCGAACGAACGGTGTTCGTCGTCGGGGTCGCGATGCTTCTGTTGCTCGTACCCGTCGCCGCGACGGTCGGTTCGGTGACCTACAGCGACCTGTCGCGCCGATCGCAACAGCAACGCGCAGAATATCTTCGGGTCGATGCTCGAATCATCGACTATCCGAAGCCGATCCAGTCCGACGACTACGTCAGCACGAATGCGACCGGTACCGCGACGGTGCGATGGACTGCACCGGACGGCACTACGCGCACGGGTTCGGCCCAGGTGCCATCACCCGTCTCGATCGGTGACACCACGCCACTGTGGCTCGATGCGCGCGGGAACCTCACGCATACACCCGCTACTGCTGCCGGTGCCGTCGTCAACGGAACTGCCACAGCCGTGTTCGTGTGGTTTCTCGGCGCAATCGTCATCGGTGGTCTGGTCCACCTCATTACCGTGGCCGGCGACCGTTCACGCATGCGGCAGTGGGACGAAGACTGGCAACGCTTCGTGCGGTCGCGCGATCATCCTTCGTGCTAGTGCCGTCGATCATTCGCTGTTCCGACACCGCTCGTAGGATGCACGATGACGGCAGCAGCGGATTGCGATCCTACGGCGCGGTCGTATGACCTTCGAGACGCTTGCCCTGTGTGCCGCGGTCGGATTGTTCGGCCCACTGCTCGCGCTGCCACGCGGGCTTCGGATACCCGTCGTCATCGGAGAACTCGTCGCCGGAATTGCCATCGGCCACACCGGCTTCGGCGTCATCGATCCGAGTGAACAGACACTGAGTTTCCTGGCGCAGGTGGGGTTTGCGCTCGTCATGTTCGTGGCCGGCAGCCAGGTTCCCATTCGTGACCCGCGACTACGGGTCGGCCTCCGGGTAGGCGCTGTGCGGGCTGTGGCCGTCGGGCTGCTGGCCACCGCGCTCGGCTGGGCCGTCTCCGCCGCATTCGATTCACCACACCTCGGTCTCTACGCGGTGCTGATGGCTTCTTCGTCGGCCGCGGTCATCATGCCGATCGTCGAGTCCAGCAAGACGGCCACACCCGGGCTGATGTCCCTTCTGCCTCAGATCGCGCTTGCCGACGCAGTCTGTATCGTCGCGCTGCCCCTCGTGATCGATCCACCGCGCGCCGTCCCCGCCGCGCTCGGATCGGCGGCGGTCATCGCAACTGCCGGCCTGATCTTCGTTGTCCTGCGCCACTTCGACCTCACCGGACTGCGCCGCCGAATCCACCACGCCTCTGCCCAGCGCAAGCTCGCGCTCGAATTGCGCCTCAACCTGGTTCTGCTGTTCGGCCTCGCGGCCCTTGCGGTCCACACTCACGCGTCGGTGATGCTCGCCGGCTTCGGTTTCGGTCTGGCCGTCGCCGCAATCGGAGAACCGAGACGTCTGACGAAACAACTGTTCGCCATCACCGAAGGTTTTCTGGGGCCACTGTATTTCGTCTGGCTCGGAGCGTCCCTCGATCTGCGTGCCTTGGGCAGTCATCCGGGCATGATCGTGCTGGGGCTCGTATTGGGAGGCGGTGCCGTGGCAGTGCACGTTGCCATGCGCCTGACCGGCCAACCCGCCGGACTCGGGATACTCGCGGCAGCCCAACTCGGCGTTCCGGTTTCGGCAGTGACACTCGGCGCGCAAAGCGGCGTCCTGGCTCCCGGTGAGGGCCCGGCCATCGTGCTCGGAGCCTGGTGACCATCGCGGCGGCGGGCGCAGCCGCGCGGGTATCGGCCCGTCGCGCAGTCTGACTCCTACGGTCCGCGGCGGCGCAAGGCATTTGGGTGTTTCGAGTTACCCGAGGTGGGGAATGTGGGTCGTGGAACGATCGGCACGACGCGAAACGGATCACGACGATGACAGATGACCAGGTCTGGCGCCTCAAGGGTGCGTGCATCGACGACATGGATGCCTACGACTCGCAGCAACTCCCCCGCCATGGACGCAAGCGCGCAGAAAAGGCATGGCGACTGTGCGCCGATTGCCCGGTGTTGCGCAACTGCGCGGAGCAGACGGCGCGCGATATCGAGTCGGGTCGCATTCCGGTCGGCGTTGTGGTCGCCGGTGCCGCTTACCACGACAATGCGAGCAACGGTCGCAGGACCGATGCGTACCGCACTCTCGAATTCTTGATCGGACGACCGCTGTCCAACCCTGCCGCCTGATCACCCAGTCGTTCGATAACACTGCGGTCACGGAAAGCTACGAATTCGGTAACGCCAACAGCTCTGTTCGACGCGAATTCGGTGTGTCTTATCATGCCTGACCTGCGTCGGAACAAGTTGCGCAACAATGCTTCCATGACCGCAGCGCACGTAACCCACTTCGGGCTGCCGGACGATGTTCAGAGGGCACTCTCGCAGCGAGCACCGATAGAACAGGCGAAGGGAATGTTGATGGCAATACATCGCATTTCTGCCGATGCGGCGTTCGCTCTGCTCGTCGACCGATCGCAGGACAGCAATCGAAAGCTTCGTGATATCGCGCAGGAATTGGTGGACAGAGCCTCGACCGAACGGTAATAGCTGAGTCGACCCCGTACGCTGCTTTTTCAACGTACGGGGCCTGAGCAATGCGGCAGTCCGGACTACTTCATTACCTGCTGACCGGTATGCCCTGCCCTGGCTGCCCGAAACATCCCTTCCGGCAGCGCCGTCACGGGTATGTCAGAAACGCGCGAGAATTGCACGCGCACAACGGACTACGGTCGCTCGGTCGTACGACATCACGTAGTCGAATTCACGGTCTGCGTCGACCTCACCACGGTGCAGGTCGATGGCAGCGAGCACTCCGCAGAAGTGTGGTCCGAGCACCACCACGTTCCACTCCTCGACGAGCGAGTCCGTCGGATCGAGAGGCGCATGCACGATGCCGCCCTCTTGCACGTATCCCATCCCGACCCCGTAGACGCCGGCATACGAGATCTGCTCGGCCATCGACACCCAGCGTGCACGGCTGGTGGGAGTGAAGTGTTCGGCCCTCTGAAAAGTGCCGAGTACCAACGTTTCCGGCCCTGCCGATGCAGCCTGCATCTCGAGCGACGTGCTCATCGCGACCAACAGGCGCTTGGTGCTTCGCGTGGCGTTCTTTCCCGCGGATGCGATGGCGTACGGCGATTCCAGAGCGACCGCGGGCGTGCTCCAGGTGGGGAACGGAGGCATCACCTCGGCGGCGTCGGCCGGAAGCTCGTCGGTCGACTGCGCGGCCGGGTACAGCTCGCCCACCCCGTACGTCGCACCGAGTCCGAGCGCGCGGCTTCGATGCAGCGCCGTGTCGACGCCGCTGGCGACGACAACCGCTCCCGTTCGTTCCACCTGAGCAGACACGGCGTGGGCGGTTCGCGCGGTGGACAGGTCGGGACGTGCGGACACCATCGTTCCCGCCAGGATGATCACGTCCGGTTCGATGAGAGGGAGGAGAGTCATCGACTGTGGCCGACGACCGACATCGTCTACGGCGACGACCTTGCCGTCGCGCCGGGCCTTGTCGATCGCCGCGAGAGTACGAGCCGGGCTGTCCACGAGCGCCGCTTCGGTGACGACGACGATGTCGCGGCGAAGTTGCTCTTCGGTGGCGGAGTCGATGGCGGCGAGCGAATCGACATCCATCGAGACGAGCATCGGCAATCGCACCGACTGCTCGAGTCGAGCGACCCCCCATGCCAGGGCGTCGAGCTCACGCTTGGCGTCCATGGCCCTGGCCGCACGCTTGAGTGCATCGGCGGAGGCAAGTGGACCGTTCTCGGGCCCACGCAGCTGCACTTCGATCGCTGCGAGCGCGCCGTTGTCCAGCCGACAGACCGGGGCGAAATACGGCTGCACCGTCAACTCTCCCGTGTCCGTGTCGACTGCGGATCCTGCTTCGGCCAGCGCGAACGTCACACCACAGTTTGACACGAAAAATCGACCCCCGTCCGGCGGGGGTGGATACGTGTTTCAAACCCGACTTTCGTCGGTTTCTTTTCGCACTCACGATCGTGGACGACAGAGGTGTCGCGAACGACGTCGCAACTATCTCGTTTCGGTAACTTTGCATAACGTTCCGATAACGGGCACCGTACCCGGCGACCATGCCTCCCCGGGCCCGTCGACGACCATAAACCGGGCCGAAAACCCATGACGGAGTGGACTTTCGAGGTTCGAGCCCAGTTTCATTACTATTGCGTACAACAAACGTACCGACCGTATTGTGACTTGTCACAGAGTTGAAATGAAACAATTCCGACATACGTTTCGTCGACCTAACGTCCCTCCTGGCTACCGGAGCTCCGGTGCCACCGGCTGCCCCGAGAGGGCTCCGGAGCCGCTTCTGGACTTGGAGGATCGATCGATGACGCTCAACCCGCCGACCCGCTCTCGTACACTCGCCGCCGTACTCGCCGCCGTTGCCATCACCGGAGCGACGGTCGGTGCCGCCAGCGCCGGTGCCGCCACCATCTCGCCTGCCGGCACCGCCTTCACTGCACCCGGAACAATCGTCGTGAGCACACCGGCCTCGTTCGGAGTGCCGGTGAGTTGCTCCATCAACCTCATCGGCACCACCAGCGCCGACGGCTCCTCGGCTTCGATCACGGACGCCAAGATCAGCGGTTCCAATCGTCTGTGCAATCTGCCGCAGCTCAAGAACCTGCCCTGGACCCTCACCCCCACCAGCGCCACCACCGGCGAAGTGTCCAACGTGGGCTTCTCGCTGGTCGGGTACAACTGCGGACCGGCAACCCTGGCCGGTTCGTTCGACAACATGACCAACACTCTGACGTCGACCAACCAGCCGATGTCCGGTAACTGCACGGTCAACAGCCTGTCGGTCCAGCCGAATCCGGCCTTCACCCTGTCCTGACGCTCGACCTCGTCCGAGAAACAACCCATCCTCGAAAAGGAAACTACGTGAAGATCCGCAACAAGACTGTCGTCACCATGGCGGCACTGGCATCGTCCGTCGCACTCGCAACGATGGTGGCCGCCCCGGCCAACGCTGCCGACACGCTTCCCATCACGTTCCAGGCAGACACGACGACGATCATCGCCAAGACCGGTCAGCCGGTGGTGTTCCCGACGACCGACCTGGTCACCGACGTCGACCTCGTCGGCGGCACGGTCACCGGTTCGCTCGCCCTCCCGCAAGCGTCCGCCAACCTCAAGCTCGGCCCGGCAACGCTGGCGAAGTTCACCATCTCCATCGTCGACGCGACCCCGGTGTCCGGCACCCTCGTCCAGGGCGGACCCGCCGAGGCACCCACCTTGGATCTCGATGTTCAGCAGAGCTTCAAGATCCGAATCGATTCGGTGAAGCCGCTGGGTATCGACACCGGATCGGCAGGGTCGGCCTCACTCGATCTGATCCCCGCGGGTGCCAATTGCGTCACCGCGGAAACCACCGCCAACCTCACCGGTTCGCTCGATGCCATCGATCTGATCCAGAACAACCAGACCGACTCACATGTCAAGGGCACCTACACGATTCCGCAGTTCCAGAACTGTGGCGCGTTCACCTCGGTGCTCAACGCCATCATCGCCGGCCCCGGCAACACCCTCGACGTGCACCTGACCAACCCGGTCTTCGACGTCGGCACGCAGTCCGCGATCGCAGCCGAGGTTGCCCGCTAGAGGTAACAGCAGACACTCGCGGCGTCGACCGGTTCCGGATTCGGAATCGGTCGGCGCCGTCACTGCCGTTCGTCCACGGCTCCACTCGGCAGTGAATGGTCCACGTACAGCGCGACGCGATCGCCGCCCAGCCTTTTCGCCTGGTACATCGCCTGATCGGCACGGCTCAGCAGATCGTTGATGTCGGCCTCGATGTCCCGTGCCTCGACAACCGCCTCCGCGACGCCCAACGAAGCGGTCAGCGGAGATCGATCCGTCTTGTCACACAGTCGGATTCGCAGTAATTCGGATCGTTCGATCACCGAATCGCGGTCGTCCACGCAGACGACCGCGAACTCTTCGCCGCCGAGTCGAACGGTGATCGCAGGCGCGGGAAAGGCCTCGAGAATTCGAGTCGCGGTCGTTCGTATGACGGAATCTCCGTGCTCGTGCCCGTACCTGTCGTTGACTGCTTTGAAATTGTCGATGTCGATCACCACTGCGGTGACCGAAGCGTCCGAACCGGATCGAAACTCCAGATTTCCGATCGCCGCATCGAATCCCCGCCGGTTCCGCATTCCGGTCAAGGGGTCGTAGAACGCGCCGGTGGCGTCGCGGCGCAGCAGCATGAGGAACGAGTGACAGATCAGAGGTGCCGAGAACATCACCAGGATCAGCATGATCAGGTAGAGGTTGGTCTGCAGACGCTGCTCCCGGCCGTCCACCAGGGCAGAGACGTAGAGTGCGGCCGTGGTCACCAGCGCGAACACGTGATGTGCGGTGAACAGTTTCGGGCCGTGAAATCCCACGACGTAGCTGCCCATGACGGTGAACAAAGCCGCCATGGGCAGAATCTCCGACGGCCCGTCCACGCTGAGCAGAACCGCGGCGAGCACGGTATCGGCGTACAGCACGAATGCGATCGACATCTGCCATTTCGGCCAGCCGCCGACCAACCAGGCCGAACCCACCGGAAATGTCGTGATCACGGTGAACCACAGGGCCCAGCGACCGAGAGTGCTGTCTCCGAGCCCCGGAATGGTCAGGGCGATCGCCGCGGCAGTGCCGTACAGCCAGCAGAAGAGTCCGATGAGGACCCTGGTGATGGACAGTCCGCGTTGCGAACGTGCGTACGCGACGTTCCACCCGTAGTCGACCGGGAGCGACCACCATTGGCGAAGACTGTTCACTGTGAAGAGCAGCTTTCCTCGTATCCCGACCTGGATCGACAAGTCAACCACAGACGAAACCACCTGGTTTGCGAAGTCGTGAACTTCCCGACGCAGGGGCTAACCGCGCATACCGTCTGCCAACTCGAGCACCCGGCCCGCGTATGTGACCACAAACGCGTCGAGCGCTTGCTGGGACAGTTCGGGGCACCCGGCTCTCCGGAAGAAGTGCTCGAGATCCACCAGCCGATCCCCCAGTCCGACGCGCCGATGATCCAACGCCTCGAGCTCGATGACCACCGCCTCGAGTTCCTTCGCTTTGCGCATTACGTCGTCCATCGGATCACCGTCCACTTCACGGGAGCTGTGCACAGATCGGGCGGCGGAGCCGGGCTTCCCTCCCAGCCCCGCCGACCGCAACCCTACGCTTTATCGAACACGTGTGCGAGTCGATTCGCGGCGGCGGTTTGTACCACTCATCCTGTGCACAATCCGAGAAGGTGGCCTACAGTCTGTGACATGCTCCAGATGAGGGGTCCGAACGGGGTTCGACCGCCAGGCTCGACACATCCAATCCACGTGGCGCTCTTAGCAATCCTCACGATTGCTATGGTCGTTCTGGTCATCCTGGCAATCCATGAGGGCCGCCTCTGATCGCGGATCTCGTTGTCCGTTATCGACGCCTATCGGCGGGATCCCGCGTCCGACGGACGATCCTGAACCTCCCGGTCCGTCACTCCGGCGTCATCACCACTCGCGCGCCCGGGTCCGCAGCGAGCACCGCCGTTCGCAGCGTGCGCAGATAGGCGAGGTAGACCGGGTATCCGCGCAGTTGTCGCGGGCCGATGGGCCCCACCGTTCCCATGCCACGTTGCGATCACGAGCAGTCAGGGAAATCCACTTCTGTCGGTACCGGAACCGATTGCGGCTGAACCGGTGCCGAGGCCTCGCCGTCGACGTTCGGTTCGACGAGGTTGTACTCGATGGTCTCGGTCCTACCCGGTTCGATGACGACCGGAACGTAGAACACCGGGTGGCCGCGTTCGGCGGCGGTCAGCAGGAACAGGGGCGTGCCGTTGATCGTCGCGTTCGTCAACGTTGCACCCTGAGTTGCGTACAGCGCTACCACCGATCGATTGGTTCCCGGCGGCCCGTCGTATCGAGTCGAATCGTTCTGTCTGCCTGCGATATACGTGGTGTAGTCCTGCAGGGGCGCATTGTTGGTGAGCTCTGCGACCACATGGGTGGTCCGCGTCGCGCCGTCACAGGTCTGCGCGGAGTAGGTGACCTTGCGCTGTAAGTAGTAGTCGAGCTTGCCGCCCGCACCGTTGTTCACCACCAGTGCGGCGTACGGGTCGGGGCTGTCCGGTACTTCGTGGCCGATTTTGGTGGGACCCAGAATCGATTGCAGTGCCGCGTCGGCGCTCCATACGGCGATGTGGCCTTCGCTGGCCGCTTTTCCGAGTGCTTCGAGAATTGCGCGCGGCGACGCGATGTTGCCCTGCATCTTCGCGACGACCCTGGCGGCGATGTCCTGGAGGTACGCCTTGCGTGCGGAGTTGTCGTTCTCGAAGCGGAAGTAGGCGTCGGACTGCGTGACTCGTACGACGTTGGATCCATCGATCACTTCACCGTCGCTCATCGTGATCGGACCGACGACGTCGAGGATGTACCCGAGCGCAACCGGGTCGGTTGCCAGCGCCCCGTCGACACGCTCCCCGGTCTCCTGCTCCCACATCGACTGCCAGATCTGCCCGGCGTACGGGAAATGCGGGCTGACGTTGCTGTTCTGCCAATTCTGTGTCGGTTGGAAGCGAGTCTCGTAGGCACCGAAGAAGTCCGGACCGAGATCGATCGGGTCGTAGGGAATCCGGAGCTCGGCATTGCTGGCGAGCGAATCGACCGTCACCGTGCCGTCGACGGCACGCACGATCCCGAATCCGCCGATCAGTCCGCCGGTCCCTCGGGATTCCGACAGTGTCTGAAAAGCCATGAAGTAACTGCGCGGGCCGTCCGCCCCGAGCATCGCCGGAAGCACCTCGGCCGCGATGTCGGTGTTCGCCAACAGAGAGTTCAGCTCGTGCGTTCGATCCTGCAGCCGAGTCCGAGCGTCGGAGATCTGCGCGATGAACGTCGGTTCCCCGATCGCCTGCGACTGCGCATCGAGCTCGGCGGCCGCGGCGGCGGCCCGAGACAGCGCCGGCGAGGCGTCGCGCAGAGCACCGATGTCGATGGCCCCGTCGGGTCCGCGCAGCTGACTCGGGTCGAGAGCGGTGCCCACCGCGACCGCCGGCGTCAGCACGTCGACTGTCAGACCGTGCACGACGTCGGCAATCCGAGAAACGACGTCCAGCGGTTGCCCCACATACGGAATTGCCGCAGCAGCAGTCCAGATCAGCGAGTCGGTGGCGTCCTTCGCGCGGGTCGAGGTCCGCACCGCATCGTCGACGGAGTCCTCGGCCTTGCTCGTATCTCCTGCCAGCAGTGCAGTTTTCGCTGCTTGGGCGTATTCGTTGGCCTGGTTCAAGTTGGTGTACGCGGCGTTGACTGTGTATGCCAACCACGCACCGAGGCCGAGAGCGCCGACGACCAGCAGGCCGAAGCCCCCGAGGATGCGTCGATTCGTCTTCTTGGGCCGTCGGTGCCTGCTGCGACCGCGAGAGCTACGGCTGTCACCGTGCGGGTCATCGTTGTCATTGCTCATGGCGCGGTGGCGGTCTCCCTGTCTCGCGGCCAAGAGTACAAACGAGTCCCCTTCACCGCGACTCGACTCTCGGGCAGGCTGCGCCGGTATCGCACCGGCGCAGCCCCCGTCGTCAGGAACCGAGGAATGCGCTCACTGCAGTGCTGCCGCTCTCGGCGCTTCCGCTGCCGATGAGCCCGAGGATGACGTCGACGATGATCTTGGCGATGAATGCGTCCATAGCTACTCCTGTTGTGAAGTACCCCCGACGGGATACAGACGGACCTACGAATGTCATGGCCGACTGTTACCGACCACAACGAATCGGAAGGTAGCAGCTGGATCTGACCGAAAAGTGCCGCTGTGGGCGTGGCCACACCCATAGCGGCAGTTTGTACAAATTTTGAGATTTGTCCATCAAGCTGACAAATTCGGTGTATTGTCCAATCCATAGTGATCGGACTTACACGAGGAGTGACGATGACCGCATCGAACATCGACGACCAGGCACAGACGCCGGTCGACGAGTGGCACGACCGCAAGCGACATCTCTGGCTGATGGGCCTGATTCCGCCCACGGCGGTGTTCCTGGCCACCGGTCTCGTGTGGGCCTTCAACCAGCTCGGCTGGAATTCGGTGGCCCCGGTCTGGTGGTGGATCGGCGCGCTGCTCGTCTATGGATTGCTCCCGATTCTCGACCGCTTCTTCGGTCCCGACGGCGACAATCCACCCGACGAGGTGATGAAGGCGCTCGAGGAAGACAAGTACTACCGCTACTGCACCTATGCCTACATTCCGTTCCAGCTCGCGAGCCTGGTGTTCGCCTGCTACCTCTGGTCCACCGACAACCTCTCGTGGCTCGGCATCGACGGCGGATTGGGCCTCGTCTCGAAGATCGGCCTGGCCATCAGCATCGGCGTCATGGGCGGTGTGGGCATCAACACCGCTCACGAACTCGGGCACAAGAAGGACGAGCTCGAGCGCTGGCTGTCGAAAATCACTCTGGCACAGACGTTCTACGGCCACTTCTACATCGAACACAATCGCGGCCACCATGTTCGCGTCGCCACTCCCGAGGATCCGGCGAGCTCGAAGTTCGGTGAGAGTTTCTGGGCCTTCCTCCCCCGTAGCGTGTGGGGAAGTCTGCGGTCGTCCTGGGAGCTCGAGAAGACTCGCATGGAGCGTCTGGGCAAGAGCACGTGGAGTATTCACAACGATGTGCTCAACGCATGGCTGATGTCCGTCGTCCTCTACGCCGTTCTCGTTGCCGTGTTCGGTCCGATCGTGCTGCCGTTCTTGGTCATTCAGGCAATCTATGGCTTCTCACTGCTGGAGACGGTCAACTACCTCGAACACTATGGCTTGCAGCGTCAGAAGAAGGACAACGGCCGTTACGAACGATGCACCCCCGAGCACAGCTGGAACTCCGATCACATCGTGACCAACATCTTTCTGTATCACCTTCAGCGACACAGTGATCACCACGCCAACCCCACTCGGCGCTACCAGACGCTGCGAAGCATGGACGGAGCACCCAACTTGCCGAGCGGTTACGCGAGCATGATCTCTCTGGCCTATTTCCCGCCCGTCTGGCGCAAGGTGATGGACCACCGCGTTCTCGATCACTACGACGGCGACATCACTCGCGTCAACATCCAGCCGTCCAAGCGGGAGAAGATCCTCGCTGCCTACGGAGCGAAGTGATGGCTGCCTTCGAGTGCCCGGTGTGCGAGTTCGTGTACGACGAGTCCAACGGCGCACCGCGCGAGGGCTTCCCGGCCGGCACCGCATGGTCCGAGGTACCGGACGACTGGCCGTGCCCCGACTGTGGTGTCCGCGAGAAAATCGACTTCAGGAGTAAGGCATGAAGCTCTACCGCTGCGTTCAGTGTGGATTCGAGTACGACGAAGAACTGGGCTGGCCCGAGGACGGCATCGAGCCAGGCACGCGCTGGGACGATATTCCCGACGACTGGTCGTGCCCCGATTGTGGCGCTGCCAAGGCCGATTTCGAGATGGTCGAGGTCGAACGCGGGTGAATACTCGGCAACCCGGCCGCGTCGTGATCGTCGGCACCGGTGCCACCGGGTACACCGCCGCCAAAGTGCTACGAGCCGAGGGCTTCACCGGGTCCGTCACGCTGATCGGCAACGAGCAGGAGGCTACCTATCGTCGTCCGGCGGTCTCCAAGGAGCTGCTGCTGGGTACCAAGTCGGTCGATCAGGTTCAGCTGGGTGCCGCCATCGACAGTGTCGACGTTCGCACCGGCGTCACGGCGACAGCCGTCACCGATTCGGCCGTGCAACTGGACGACGGCGATCAGGTCCCGTACGACGCCCTGCTGCTGGCAACGGGTTCTCGTGCACGGCAACTCGATCGGTTGGGTTCGGGTCACGTGTTCACGCTCCGCAGCGCCGCCGACGTCGCCCCGCTGCACGCCGACATTCTCCGAACAGGATCACTGCTGGTGATCGGTGGCGGCCTGATCGGGTGCGAGGCGGCGGCAGCGGCCCGGTCACTCGGTGCCGAGGTCACGGTGTTGGAGGCAGCCTCGACTCCGCTGAGCCGGATCGCACCGGCCGAGATCTCGCAGATGTATCGAGACCTACACGGCGACAACGGCATAACGATTCACACCGACGTCTCCGTGACCGAGCTGGAAAAGCTGCCCGACGGCACGCTCCGTGCCACCGCTCAGGACGGACGCTCATGGTCTGCCGGCACTGTTCTGGTGTCCGTCGGCTCGGTCGCCAACATCGAGCTGGGAGCGGATATGGGCCTCGAGACCGCGTCGGGAATCCTGGTGGATGCGGAGATGAGAACATCGGCGGCCGGCATCTACGCGGCGGGTGACGTCGCCGAGGTGCCCAACACGATTCTCGGCGGCACCTATCGGAGTGAGCACTGGAACGGGGCCGTCGATCAAGCGACCCGGGCCGCCCGGTCCATCCTCGGTCTCGACGTCGGCGATCTCGACGTTCCGTGGGGGTGGTCCACTCAGCACGGCGTCAACCTGCAGTTCGCGGGGTGGACCAGCGCCGACGACGAGTACGTCGTGGTTCGCGGCTCCATCGAGGACCGCCGCTTCACCGCCTGTGCGCTGCGCGGCGATTCCCTCGTCGGAGCTATCGGAGTGGGGTATCCCAAGGACATCCGGCAGATCAGATCCCTCATCTCGAGCGGAGACCGCGTCGATCGGGATCTCCTCGGAGAGGATTGGCTGGATCAGCCGCATGCGGTCGTTCGATAGAGTCGTGTTCATGCCCGCAGCCGAACAGACGTCGACCCCCGGTCGATACCGTGAAGCCGCGTCCACTCTTGCCCGCGATACCGCACTCGACGCGCTGCGCGAGTTGTTGCACGAGCGCAACTGGCGCAACGTGACGATGAGTCACATCGCCAAGGCTGCCGGCCTGAGCAGACAGAGCCTGTACAACGAATTCGGTTCACGACGCGGTGTCGCACAGGGGTACGCCATCAGATTGACGGACATATTCGTCGACCTGTGCGAAACCGCGCTGTACGAGCATCCCGACGATGCCGGTGCTGCCCTGCGCCAGGGTTTCTCGTCGTTCTTCCAGCTGAGTGCACTGGATCCCCTTGTGCGATCACTGCACGGTGGCGACGCCCCCGAGGATCTGCTCCGCCTCATCACCACCGACAGTGCCGTACTGATCGAGCGTGCGGGAGACCGTCTTGCGAATACCTTCCAACGCGGCTGGGTAGGCGCGAGCCCGCGGCAGGCAGACGTCATCAGCAGGGCGATTGTCCGTCTGGCATTGAGCTACATCCCCGAGCCCCCGCACGATATTGCTGCTGCTGCCGATGATTTTGCGCTGCTGCTGACTCCGTTCGTCGACTCGATCACTGCCGGTCGGTCGGTCGAACACTGACGCGTCAGGACTCGCCGACAGGTGCGAGCACGATGTCGAAGTCGGCTCTGGCCCAGGTCTTGTCGCCGACGTCGCGACCGTCGGGAGTCGGTGTTCCCGACGGCTGCTCGACGAAGTCCTTGATCAGGGATTCCTTCACTCCGAACACGGTGTCGCTGTTCAGCAGGTCGTCACCGCTGACGAAGATATGCGTCACCAGCGTGCGCATCCCCGGTGCCGTCACCATGAAGTGCAGGTGCGACGCCCGCATCGGCGAGCGACCGGTCGCAGCCAGCATTCGTCCGACCGGCCCGTCGTGGGGAATCGGATACGGAGTCGGAGTCAGCGCCCAGAATCGGTAGTGCCCGTCGTCGTCGCTGTAGAGATGCGCTCGACCGCCGACGCGCGCATCGTCGTACTGAACGTCGTAGAACCCGTCCTCGTCGGCTTCCCAGATTTCGATGCGTGCACCGGGAATCGGTGAGCCGTCGGTGTCGCGTACGGTTCCCTCGACCCAGCACGGTTGTCCTGCAGCACCTCCCGATGCATCACCACCGTTCTCGATACGCGGTGCGTCGTCGACGAAGAACGGGCCGAACACGGTCGCTTCGGTCGCGTCCTCGTAGGCGGGGTTGTTCACGTTGATCGTCTGCATCGATGCGCCGAGGACGTCGGAGAGCAAGATGAATTCCTGTCGGCGGTCGTCGGTGATATGACCGACCTCGGTCAGAAATCCGATGGCGTTGTTCCACTCCGCTTCGGTCAGTCGCACGTCGCGAATGAATCCGTGCAGATGCTGCACCAGCGAGGTCATCACTTGCTTCAACCGGGGGTCGGTGCAGTCGTCGAACGAGCGAAGTACGTTCTCCACCAACCGCTCTTCGACGGCATCCTGTGCTTGTCCGGTCATGGTCTGCTCGGTCATGGTCTCTCTCACTGTCCGATGTCGGTCGGCTGGTCGCCGGCCCACGCTGCTCGCAGAATGGCTGTGGCGGCCTCACGGGTGACGGGCCGCGGGTTTCCGTACGATCTGCTCGTCACGTCGTCGGCGATTCGGTCGATGTCTTTCTCCTTCATACCCAATTCGGCCAGAGAGCGCGGCGCTCCGAGTCCGCGACACAGGTCCCACAACCGGGTTGCCGGGTCCCCGGAACCGGGAAGAGCACGCGAGAGCGCCGACACTGCACTGGGTGCAGCCGACTGATTGAAGGCCAACACGTGCGGCAACACCACCGTGTGGGTCGGCGCGTGCGGCAGGTTCAAGGTACCGCCGAGCGAGTGACACAGCTTGTGGTGCAACGACATCGTGGTGGCACCGAGAGTGGCGCCGCACAACCAGGCACCGTAGAGGGCATCGCTGCGCGCCTGCGGATCGAGGTGATCGGCCACGATCGCCGGCAACGAGGTTGCGAGCGCGCGCACCCCGTCCTCGGCCATCAGCGCGACGATGGGGCTGATGTCGGGTGCATACAGCGCTTCGACGGCGTGCGCCACGGCGTTGATTCCACTCGTGACGGAGATGTCGACCGGAAGGCCGGTCGTCAGCTCGGGGTCGTAGACGACACTGCGTGGCAGCACCCTGATGTCGCGACCTGTTTCCTTGCGTCCGTCGGTCGTCAGACCCCACACCGGGGTCATCTCCGATCCGGCGTACGTGGTGGGAACGGCCACGATCGGCAGCCCGTGCACGAGGGCGATGGCCTTGCCGAGGCCGATCGAGGAGCCGCCGCCGACGGTGATGCAGCCGTCGGCCCCGAGGGAAAGGGCCTCGGCGCTGGATCTTTTCGCCACCTCCGACGGCACGTGCATCACGGCGTCGGCCCGTACGCCCACACATCGGTCTCCGAGCATCGAGGCAATACGTTCGGCTGTGCCCTTCTGGCTCGGCGAGCAGAGAACGAGGACGCGCCGCAGACCGAGGTGATCGAGCTCGTCGGCCAGAGCCGACAGCGAGCCCGCGCCGAATCGCACCCGCATCGGGTTCGCCTCGTAGGCGAAGTCGTAGGTCATCGCGACAGGACCGCCGTCAATGCCTGCCGCAGGGCGTCCTCGGGGTCTGCCGCGAGTTCGTGTGCACGCCAGCAGATGTGCTTGTCGGGGCGGACCAACAATGCACCGCTCTCGGTCACCTCACGGAGCCGAGACCAGTCGAAGTACAGGTCGGTGACATCGCGTCCGGGCCCGATGACGACGACCTCGACGGCCACACCCAACTCGTGACCGATCTTGTCCGCCGCCGACTCCCAATCCGATCCGGCCACTCCCGTGATGAGCGTGAAGCGGTCGTAGGGCGCGAGATCCATCATCGCGAACTTGTGCATGTTGTCGCCCACCCAGGCGTGCGGCAGGTGCGATCCCGGCACGGTGGAGACCTGGTAGTACAGGTCCGGATCTCGTACCGCCTCGGGCAGAACCCCGTCGGGCACGACGGCCGAGGACGTGTAGAACTGGCCCAATTCGACTCCGTGGGCGTTGAACTCGTAGTTCTTGATCTCCATCGCCTTCACCAGCGCGGCCCGTTTCGCCGCGCCCGCAGGCGTGTTGGCCTTACGCTCTTCGATGCGTTCGACCATCTCCTCCTCGGTCTTGGCGTCGGTGACCCCGAGGGCGTGAAACAGGTCTGCGAACTCACGACCGGAGCGGTTGGCACGCTTGACGATTCGCTCGGCCACCGGGGCACGCTCGGCGGTGTAGGTATCGAGCAACGCCTCGCCTGCCTGACCCTTCAGCACCGCGGCGATCTTCCACGCGAGATTGTAGGAATCCTGGATCGAGGTGTTCGAGCCGAGCCCGTTGCTCGGCGGATGTCGGTGGATGGCGTCGCCCGCGCAGAACACCCGCCCCTTCTGCAGATGCGTGGCGTACATTTCGTTGTTGCCCCACAACGATGTTCCGGTGATCTCGACGTCGAGGTCCGGCATGCCCAGCAGGCTCCGAACGATCTCGATGGCGGCCGCCTCGTCGACCACCGGTGGCGGCTGTGCGATGTCGAATCCCCAGACCACGAGCCACTCGTTCCACGGCCGAACCATGCGAACCAAACCGGCACCGATGCCACCGACATTGGATCCGGGCTGAATCACCCAGTACAGCACCGACGGTCGGTGTCCGACGTACTCGGCGATATCGGCCTTGAAGGTGATGTTCATCGACCCGGCGATGTCCATTGCGCCTTCGAGCGGAAGGTCGATGTCCGCGGCCACCTTGGACCGCGCTCCGTCCGCACCGATCAGGTACTTGGCACGGATCGTGTAGCGGTGTCCGGTGAGTCGATCGATCACCGAGACACTGACCCCGTCGGCGTCCTGCACGTGCGAAAGGTATTCGGTGGAGAACTGGGCCTGGGTTCCCCGCATCGTCGCGTTCCTCACCAGAATGGGCTCGAGGTACGTCTGGGGAATGTCGACGGTCAGGCACGGCGACGCGAGCTGGTAGTCCGCTTCTCGGTCGGCTCCGGTACCCCACGTGCGGATGCGGCCGATCTCCTCGCCCGCGATCGAGGTGCAGAAGACGGTGTCGCCGACGAGCCCGTGCTCGGTGGCGTCGGCCAATACCTGGTCTGCGATACCGACGTCGCGGAAGACCTCCATGGTTCGTTGGTTGGTGATGTGGGCGCGCGGAGTGTTGGCCGTCCAGCGGTACTTGGTGATCATGATGTTGGGAATCCCGAGAGTGGACAGCAGCAACGCTGCGGATCCACCGGCGGGCCCCGAGCCGACGATGAGAACGTCGGTCTCGACCACCGAGGAATCGGGCAGCTCTGTGGCCTTCTGGCCGTCGTCGAACACCGGCATGGAACACACCCTTCGTTGCGCCCGACGTTGATCTCGGGTCTTGCAACCCAGTGTCCTGCATCACACGGTGGGTGGCCATCGATCACCATCATGTCGGCGCAAATCGGCAACGGTGGCGTAATTGCGAAACTAGTGCACCGACCGCAGCACCACCGCGTCGCGTCGAACGTCCGATGCTCGGGCTCCGAACCGCGCCGAGAAGGCACTGGAAAAGTAAGCGGCAGAGGAGAATCCGCAGGAGGCGGCAATCTCGGCAATCGACGTCGAGCGTCCCGACGGCGAGGTGAGCACCGTGTGGGCACGAGCGAGTCGCCGCTCGAGGATGTACTTGGGCACGCTGGTGCCGTCGGCGGCGAAGACTCGGGACAGGTGCCGGGCACTGATTCCGATGGCGTCGGAGACGTCGGTGGCAGACAACGACGCGTCGGTCAGACGGCGCTCGATGTAGGAGTGGGCGGCCGCGCGATGCGCCTGCCCGACGTCGCTGCGCGTTCCACCGGTCAGGACGGAGACCAGTTCGAGGATCGTCCGCTCGTCGGGCGCCGCCGGCCCGTCGGCGCGCATCGCGCGGCTCACGCGAGCGGCCAGGGCGGCGGCGTGCACGTTGCCGTTCGCCGAGAAGTCGAAGACTTTCGGGGCCGCGAGCGAGTCATCGCCGGTGACGTCGGAGTAGACCCCGCGCGGGATCTTGACGACGAGTTCCTCGAGGCCGCGGGAGAACCCGCGCATGAAGGCTTTGTCGGCATCGCACAGCAGAACCTGGCCGGGGCCGACGGTGCGCACTCCGTCCTCCGAGTAGAAGAACGCATCGCCGACCAGGCTGAAGTACAGCACCACCGAGTCCGACGGCCGGCGCCGAATCAGCTCGGCATCTCGCTCGACGACATGGGAGGTTCCGACGACGCGCGCCAGGCCCACCGATCCGACCTGGACGTTGGTCTCGGTGGCTTCGAGGGACCCGCCGTCGAGGCTGCGGCATCTCAGTCCGATGAGCACCTCGGAGTTGTGCCCCTCCCAGCGTCGTATTCGCTCGACGGAGGGGAGCCCGACGGTGGAGAACTCCACGGGTGACGCAGCGATCGGCACGTCGGGCCTCCTCCTCGGCGAGGGACTTACTTCTCCGGTACGAAACGCAGGTGTTCTGGATCGACTGTAACGAACAGCATCCATCGATCGCCGAGACCGCGCGTGACGTGGCCTGCTCCGGTCACGTCGTCGATGTAGGCGATGTCTCCGGCCACCGGCGAGGTCACCGTTCCGTCCCCGGTCTCGTTCTCGGCCCTGCCGTTGAGTGTGACGCCCAGCTGTGGCCTGGGTCCGTTGTGCCAGACGCCCGGCACGTACCCGTCCTCGCCGTAATCGCGGCGGGTGACGAATGCTCCGAGCGAGCGTGGCCACTGTTCGACCGGCGGTACCGGAGCCAGATCACTCGGCCAGCGCAGTGGCTCGGTCCGAGAGGTTCCACCGTCGTCGTAGATCCACGTCAGTGACGGCCGGCCCTGCCGGATGTTCGGGTCGGGTCGGGCTCCGTTGTCGCCTGCCTCGGGCAGCCAGTCGTCCAGCGCGAGGTAGAGCAACCATGCGAAGCCGTCCCAGGTCATCGTCATGGTCTCGGGACTGGCGACGCTCGCGAACACCAGGTCGCCTGCGGTCAGCACAGCCGGGCTGCGGTCGCGTACGTCCACGCGCACCTCGCCCGAGAGCACCACAACGGCGTGCGACCCGAGCGAGGTGGGGGCGGGGACGTCGGCCATCCGAGCTCGGGTGAGCCAGAAAGCCGTTGCCGGAACGACATTCGCCGGACCCTTGACGCGTGAGTCGCGGTGCGGCAGGAAGGCATCGCCCGCGTCGATTCCTCCGTACGTCTCGGAATCGCCGAGGGTCTCGTGCACGCGAAGCACTTTCATCGGGCGGTCATTCGGCTGTGGGGGCGTAGCGTCCGCTCAGCTGAGGCGGAGTCCGACCCTTGTTTCCCGCTTCGGTCCATTCGTGGCGGGTCTGACGTCCCCAGGTGCGGTGCAGCTCGTCGCTGATGGTGACGCTGAGCCGGCCGAGGTCGCCCACTTGCAAGTCGATGCGGTCGCCGTCCTGAAAGGCATGCAGTCCACGATGATTGGTTCCGGTGGCGATGATGTCGCCGGGCTCGAGGGCGTGCATGTGCGAGACGAACTCGACGGACTCGGCAATGCTGTATGCCATGTCGTCGGTGTCGAACTCCTGCTTGATCTCTTCGTTGTTCCACAGCGTGACGGGCAAGTTCTGCGGGTTCGGCACCTCGTCGGCGGTCACCAGGTACGGGCCGATCGGGCAGAAGGTCTCCCGGGACTTCATCTGGTAGAAAGCGTTCTCCCGCGGCGGGATTCCGCGTGCCGATCCGTCGATCAGATTGGTGTAGCCGAAGATGTGGTCGTATGCATCGGCTGCCGAGACGTTGTGCGCGCGCTTGCCGATGATGATGGCCAGCTCCGCCTCGCCCTCGAAGATCGTTGCTGCGACGTCGGGCAACACCATGGTGTCGCCGTGTCCGATGATCGAATTGGGAGACTTCGCGAATCCGTTGATCGGCGGCCGCTCGGGCAGGGTGCCGTTCTCCATGTAGTTGCGCGCCATGCAGTCGATGTTCGACGGCCGAGGGATCGGCGGACGAATGCGTACTGCGCTCAACGGAATTCCGTCACCTGCGGCCACTGCGGCTTCGAGGCGTTCGCGGTAGGTGGCCCAGCCCTCGATGACGCCGCGGATGACGTCCTGCGGATGCGCCGCCGGGATGTCCTTGACTTCGCCACTGAGGTCGATCACGTTGCCGCCGTGGAGGGCTCCGAGTTTGAAATCGTCGAAGAAGAGAAGCTTCATGGTGTTGCACCTTTCGTTGGGGGTTGGGGGTTGGGGACGAAACGTCCGTACCGGCCGCGGAAGAAGACCAGAGCGCTGCCGTCCTCGGCCGCGCTGAGACTGTGTACTCGGGCCACGACGATCGTGTGATCGCCTGCCGCGTATTCGGCGTACATCTCGCAGTTGAGCCAGGCCACCGCGTCGTCCAGGGCCGGGCCAGCCGACTGGTCGTGCCAGCTCGTGCCTGCGAAACGATCGGTGTTGCGTGCCGAGAACTGGCGTGACGCCTGTTCGTGATGGTCGGCGAGAATGCTGATGCAGAACCGGCCTGCCGCTCTGATGGCCGGCCAGGTGGTCGAGGTGCGCGCTACGCAGATCGAGACGAGTGCCGGGTCGAGTGAGACCGCCGTGAACGAGTTCACCGCGATCCCGGTCCGACCGGATGGGCCATCCGACGCAATGACGACAACACCGGTAGGCAAGTGGCCCAATACTTTTCGGAAGATCATTCCCGCATCCACTGCGGCGGGTGTTTCAGTGGTCGACGTCGCCATGAGACAGTCCATTCGCGTTTTGATTCCGTCTGATGGAATCGTATTTCAACCGACTTTACGTGACGTCGGACACCGCCGTCAACCCTCGGGGAGGACGGAGCGCCGCGGACGCCGTTGCGTCAGAAAGGTTTCGGGAAAATCAGTGACCCGAGTCGATGTCGGGCATTGCGATATCGAGAGCGGACGCAGGCAGATCTCCCGCGGCGCGCAGCCGTTCCGACATCTCCCGTGCCAACGAGAGCAGCTGCTGAATGATCTCCGCATCACGATCGGGCTCGATCTTGCCCAGGCACAGCATCGCTGCGATGGGCCGTCGATCGGCGTCGAGGACCGGGGCCGCGATCCCGCGACCGGTATCGAACCGTTCGAAGTTGTCGACGGCGTATCCCTGTTCCTGGATGCGCGAGAACTCCTCTTCCATGGCATCCGGATCGGTGATCGTGTTCGGTGTGAATCGCCGCAGACCCTCGTTGTCGTAGAGGTTGCGACGCTGCTCGTACGGCATGTACGACAGCAGAAGCTTGCCGTCGGCCATGGCGTACGCGGGCTGCGGGTGCCCGGGCTCGAATTCGATGAACTCGGTATGCGCTCCCGCTACGCGCGAGAGCTGGACGGCCTTGACTCCCACGAGAGTGCTGAGCACCGCATCGTGGCCCGACCATTCCGCCAGACGCGAGAGGTACATCCGCGCGTCGTGCAGTACCGGATTGGTGACCATTCCGACGCTGCCGATTCCGATGGCGTGCATCCCGAGGCGGTACTTCGCGGTGCGCGAATTCTGTTCCACCCAACCGACACTGACGAGGGTGCCGAGGATGCGATGCACGCTGGCCGGCGACAGGTGGACGAACTGGGCGAGTTCGACGATGCCCAGCGGGTAGGGGTGCTCGGCCAGGGCGGTGACGATGCGGGTGGCCCGGGACACCGCACGCACGTGGCCGGCGTCTCGGTTCTCGCGCTCGTTCACAAAGCCTCCATGGGACGTGAGCTTACTAGTCGTCCCGGTCACCACACCGGTCAACGCCCCTGTGGCCGGGCTCATCACGTCATCACGGACGCCCCCGTCAGTCGGCGCACATCGTGGATCGTCACCCCCGGAGCCACTTCACGCAACGCGAAGCCTCGTGGCGTGACATCCAGAACGCCGAGATTGGTGACGACGCGGTCCACCACCGCGCGTCCGGTCAGCGGCAAGGTGCACTGCTGCACCAGTTTGGGAGTGCCGTCCTTGCCCGCGTGTTCCATGACGACGATGACGCGGCCGGCACCCGCAACGAGGTCCATGGCCCCGCCCATCCCCCGCACCATGTGACCGGGCACCATCCAGTTGGCCAGGTCGCCGGTCGCCGAGACCTCCATCGCACCGAGAACCGTCACGTCGATGTGTCCGCCGCGGATCATGGCGAACGACGTCGACGAGGATACGAACGATGCACCGGGGAGCACCGTGATCGGTTCGGTTCCGGCATTGATCAGGTCGGTGTCCAGACAATCCGGCAGCGGTGTGGGGCCAACGGCCAAAACTCCGTTCTCGCTGTGCACGGTCACTCCGAGCGAGGACGGCAGATGGTTGGCCAGGCGGGTGGGGAGACCGATTCCGAGGTTGACGCTCTGGCCGGGACGTAGTTCCTGCGCGGCCCGCCGCGCCATCTCGTCCCGGTCCCAGCCGAGGCCGGTCATGCGACCACCTCGTCCGGCACTTCGACCACACGCTGGACGAACACGCCGGAGAGCTGAACGGAGTCGGGATCGAGCTCGCCGGGTTCGACGATGCGCTCGGCCTCGACGACGGTGATGCGGCCGGCCATCGCCACATCCGGGTTGAAGTTCTGCGCCGAGGCCCTGAATATCGCATTGCCCGCAGTGTCGGCCACCGAGGCACGAACCAATGCGTAGTCCGTCACGATGCCCTCTTCGAGCACGTACTCACGCTCGCGGCCACCGAGTCCGAATCGGCGAATCTCTTTGGGAACGGACGCTTTCACCACGTCCCCGGCCGAGTTGTAGCGATGCGCCATGCCGCCGTCGGAGACGAGGGTGCCGACGCCGGTGGGGGTGAAGAAGGCAGCGATGCCGGCCCCGCCGGCCCGCAGCCGCTCGGCCAACGTCCCCTGCGGTGTCAGCTCGACCTCGAGCTCGCCGCTCATGTACTGCCGCGCGAACTCTTCGTTCGATCCGATGTACGACGCGATCACCCGGTCGATGCGGCGATCGTGCAGCAGCAGAGCCAGACCGGCACCGTTGACCCCACAGTTGTTCGCCACGACGGTCAGGCCGGAGGCACCCTGGGCACGCAGTGCTCGCACCAACGCCCACGGCACTCCGGCGGTGCCGAATCCCCCGACGCCGATGCTCGCGCCGTGGGGAATGTCCGCGACGGCCTCTTCGGCCGACATCCGTTTACCGGCCCGCACCGCCACATGGGACGTCACAGCAACACCAGCCCACCGTCGGGGCACAGCGTCTGACCGGTGATGGCCTGACTCTCCGGCCGCACCAGGAACGCGACGACGTTGGCCACGTCGTCGGGGACCAGTGGACGCGGAAGTGCCTGCCTGCGCAGCACGTCGTCCTTGACGTGCTGTTCCATGCCGCCGACCGGCGGTGGCGTCAGACCCGGTGCAACGCAGTTCACCGTGATGCCCGACGCGCCGAGGGAGCGCGCCAGCGAGCGTGACGCACCGATGAGCGCGCCCTTGCTGGCGATGTACGGCAGCATGTCCGACACCGGCGGTGGATCGAAGAAGGTGTCGGACACGAGGAACACCACGCGTCCGAAACCCCGCTCGGTCATCCCCGGTTCGAGCTCCTGGACCAGCCACAGCGGCGCTTCGACGTTGACGGCCATGACGTTGCGCAGCACCTCGGCATCCAGATCGGCAAGAGTCGCACGCTGGAACGAGACCCCGGCGTGGACGAGGACGTCGACGCGGCCGTGTTCGGCGAGCACTGCCCGTGCGGCTGCGCGCACGGCGTGTTCGTCGGACAGGTCGACCGCCGGATCGCCGTGTAGGTCGAGTGCCACCACGTGGTGGCCGGAGGCGCGGAGCTGGTCGACGACAGCCGATCCGATGAATCCCGCTCCCCCGGTCACCAGTGCGACGGGGGCGTCGTCAGCCACCGAATTTGCTGTTCAGGCCGTCGAGAGCGCCGTCGATGTCCGCTCCGATTCCGACGCGGGCACCGTCCTGCATCTCCTCGGGCACGTCGGCCTCGATGGCGTATTCCACCTCGGAACCGTCGCCTGCTTCACGCACGGTGAAGGTGGCCGCGAGGTGCTGCATCGGTCCCGGCTGGCCCGGCACCAACTCGTAGGTGAGCGATCGGGCGGCGTCGTCCTGGGCCGCGATGCGGTCGAATACCGAGTCGCCGCGGGAGAAGTCGACCTTGCGGCTACCGTCGGCCTGCATCTCCACGGCGTCGATGTGCGGCTGCCAGGAGGCGTAGCCACCGAAGTCGCTGACGAAGGACCAGACCTCGTCGGCCTTGGCGGTGAGGGTGGTCGTCTTGCTCAACTGAACGATGGTCATGGTGTTCTCCTCGAATTGTGTTGGTTGGTCTAGCTCTTGGCTGCAGCGAGTTTGGCCTCGGCGGCGGGGACGCTGAGCATGTCCATGTCGCCCGGCAGCGCACCGCCCATCCCTTGGAGCGCTCCGCCGGTGTGTAGATCGCCCGTGTCGATGGCGACTCCGCCGATGGTCGCGAGAAGATCCGTCACCAGCTTCTTCGCGTCGTCGTCGTCGCCTGCCATGTAGACCGCGTGCTGAGGATGGGCTCCGGCCGACAGTGTGGTCGCCATGATGTGGATGGGAGTGACGTTGAGCGCCTTGACCACTCGCGCGCCCGGTACGTACTCGGCGACCACCTCGCTCGAGATTCGGCCGCCGATGTCGATGACTCCCTGCGGGCCGGGCGCGGTTCGGTTGTTCGTCGTGTCGACGACGATCTTGCCGTCCCAGTTCTCGACGACCGAGACGGCCGCGGCGGTCTTGCCCCACGGGGTGGCGAGGAAGACGAGGTCGGTGCTGTCGACTGCCTCCTGCACCGTTCCCGCGGAGCAGTGTCCGTTGAACTCGTCGACGATGTCCGCCAACGATTCCGGGCCGCGCGAGTTGCTGAGGATGACGTCGTGTCCGGCCCGGGTGAACAGTCCGGCCAATGCCTGACCCATCCGTCCGGCTCCGATGATTCCTATTTTCATTTCTCTCCTTCTGTGGTGGTTGTTGTCGCCAGGTCCGCTTCGCTTGCGTCCCATTGGTCTCCGCCCAGGTAGCTGGCTCGGACCAGCCCCTTGTCCTGCAGCAGTACTCGGGCGTCGTGTCCGGCCGAGATGTCGCCGTGAGCCATCAGGTAGGCCCGGTCCGAGATTCCGAGTGCGAGCTCCACGTGCTGCTCGACGAGCAGGACGCCGCAGCCGGTGTCGTCGGCGAACCGACGGATCACCGGCAGCAGTGCTTGCACGATGACCGGCGCGAGCCCGAGGCTGAGTTCGTCGAGCAGCAGCAGTGCCGGCTTGCGGGCAAGTGCTCGGCCCACGGCCAACATCTGCTGCTCGCCTCCCGAGAGAACTCCTGCGAGCCGGTTGCTCAGCGACGTGAGCGCCGGGAAGTAGTCGAAGGCGAGGTCTGCGTCGAGAGTCTCACCGCGCCTGCGCAATTTGAAGTGTTCGGCGACGGTCAGACCGAAGAACAGCCCTCGGTCCTCGGGCACGTGTGCGATGCCGCGGCGCGCCCGGTTGGTCGGTGACAGTGCCGCGAGGTTCTCACCCAGCAGGCTCACTCCGCCCTCGAACGAACGCACCAGCCCCGAGACTGCTTTGAGAGTGGTGGTCTTGCCTGCTCCGTTGGGCCCGAGCAGGGCCACGACCTCGCCCGTCCCGACCTCGATGCGGATGTCTCGGACCACAACCGATCGCTGGTAGCCGGCCGAGAGGTGATCGACGCTCAGAACCGCGCTCATGTCCGATCCTTTCCGGCCGGGGCGACGTCGTGACCGAGATAGGCCGAGATGACGCGGGGGTCGGATCGCACGACGTGCGGGAGTCCCTGGGCTATCACCTGACCGAATTCGAGGACGACGACGTAGTCACAGGTGCCGAACACGAACGAGATGTCGTGGTCGATCAGCAACATCGGCGTTCCGTGATCGCCCAGGCTGCGCAATTGCTTTCCGAGAAAGGAGCTTTCGGTCGTGTCAAGGCCGGCGGCCGGCTCATCCAGGCACAGAATCGCCGGCTTGGACGCCAGCGCCCTGGCGATTCCGACGAGTTTGCGTTGGCCCTCGGAGAGTTCGGTGGGCAGCGCCCTGGCCAGATGGCCGATTCCGACGTCGTCGAGAGTCTTTGTCGCGCCCGCGATATCGTCGATGCCGTGGCCGAACATGCCGGCGATCGTCGACTTCACGGTGGGTTGGCGTGAGGCCACGGCGAGGTTCTCCGCCACCGTCAGGTCGTCGAAGAGTTCGACGGCCTGCCAGGTGCGGCACAGCCCCTCCCGCACTCGTGCGTGGGGCCGCAGGCCGCTGACGTTGCGGCCGCCGATCTCGATGGACCCACCGGCCGGGACGAATCCGGTGATGGCGTCGACGAAGGTGGTCTTGCCTGCTCCGTTGGGTCCGATCAGGCCGACGATCTGGCCGGGGCGTACCTGCAGGTCGACTCCGCGCAACGCGTGGACTCCGCCGAACCGTACTTCGATGTCGTGTGCTTCGAGAACGTTGGTGGTCATGTTCGTACGCTCTTCATCCGTGGCAGTTCCGGCACGAGGGTGTCGATGCCGGTCGTTTTGCGTTCCTTCTTGATCGACCTCGACACGAGCAGGCCGTCCGGGAAGAACCGCAGTTGGAGCAGCAGACCTCCGCCGATGAGCAGCTGGACGTACAGGGAGATGTGGTCTGCGGGGAGCACGTATTTCTGGAGGAGCAGCGGTATCACCGAGCCGATCGCTCCGAAGCCCGCCAGCACGGCTCCCTGCGGCAGGGTCACGCCGAGTACGTAGACACTCGCCACCAGGGTCAGAGCGACGGAGATCCCGTAGCTGTTCGCCGAGACGGTGCCGAACTGGTAGGCGTACATCACACCCGCCACTCCGGCCAGTGCCGAGGTGATGCCGAAGGCGACGATCTTGACCGTTCTCACGTTGACTCCGGCTGCGGCTGCGGCACGTTCGTTGGAGCGGATGGCCAACATCTGACGACCGAGGTCGCTGTTGCGCAGGTAGACCACGCCCATGTACGCGAGGGTTGCGACCACCAGCGCGACGAGTCCGAACACCGGGCTCGGTAGTGCGCCGTCCAGTCCGCGCAGACCCGAGTCGGGTCCGAAGTTGAATCCGAACAGCGTGGGTGAGGCCACGGGTGCCCCGGTCTGTCCTCCACCCCACTCGGAGTTGGCGAACACGAATTGTTCGATCGCCACGGCGGCGGCGAGGGTTACCACCACCAGGGTCACTCCGCGCACTCTCAGGGCCGCGGCTCCGATCCCCACGCCCAGTGCCGTTGCCGCGAGAACGGCGATGATCGGGGCGGCCGGGAAGCCGAGACCGAATTCGGTACCGAGCCGCGACACCGCGAACGCGGCGAACCCGGCGAGCGCGAGTTGCACCACCGACAGCTGCCCGACGTATCCCATGATGACGATGAACGACAGGCACAGGACGGTCGCGACGAGGCCGGTCGTGATGGCCTGGCGTAGGTCCGCGGGCAGGACGAGCAGTGCGATCGCTCCGACGACGAAGACCGGGCCGACGCGGCGCAGCAGGTGCTCCTGACGGGGTACCGCCGGAAGCGAGCGTCCGACGAATTCGCCGCGCTGCGGCAGTGTCGAACCCTTCCACCACAGTGCGATGACGATCAGCAGGAACTCTGCGAGCTGCTGCAACCCGGGTGGGGTGATTCCGTCCTGTGTCGGGAACCAGGCCATGGTCGAGGCGTAGGACAGCAGCGACTCGGCCATCCCGATGAGAAGACCTGCTGCGCAGGCAATTCCGATCGAGCTGAACCCC
Source organism: Rhodococcus sp. 14-2483-1-1 (assembly GCF_002259335.1). Taxonomy (NCBI): domain Bacteria; kingdom Bacillati; phylum Actinomycetota; class Actinomycetes; order Mycobacteriales; family Nocardiaceae; genus Rhodococcus; species Rhodococcus sp. 14-2483-1-1. The sequence continues at coordinate 138,907 of NZ_NPFX01000006.1, forward strand.
GCGAACAACGCAGCGGCCAAGGCCGGGATCACCAGCAGCGGCAGCGTCGAGGCGCTGACTCCGACGATGGAGGCGGCCAGGATGCCGACGAAGCCGGCCGTGACATAGGCGAGTACGGAGTTGGCCAGCGAGATCGACGACGGCGACAACCCGGCCAGTACGGCCGAACGCTCGCTCTCCGACGCCGCGCGGGTAGCGATACCGAAGCGGGTGAAGCGGTAGAGCGCCGCCAGTGCCGTCGAGATCAGGACGACCACTGCGGCCAGAATCAGTTGTGCCACCGGCACTGTCACGCCGCCGACCTCGACGACCGAGTCGGTCAATACCGCTGGGCTGTTGAGCGGAGCGGTGCCGAACACGAGCTGGACCACCGCTTGCAGCAGCAGCAATACGCCGATGGACGCGACGAGTTTGGCGAGCGGCGAGGCGGATCTGAGCGGTTTGACGGCGGCGAACTCGACCATGACGGCGAGCAGAGCCATCGCCAGCAGCGTGACGACTATTGCTGCGGGAGTGGTCAATGCGGGGGCGAAGAACCCGGTGCGCAGGGACCAGAAGAGGTAGCCGGCGACCATGACCACGGCACCGGCCGCGATGTTGATCGTTCCGCTACCGCGCCAGCTGAGTACGACGCCGACCGCGATCATCGCGATCAGTGCGCCGGTACCCAACCCGAGCAGAGCGAACAGGAAGACGGTATCCATGCGCTACGCCCGCCCGAGTCGAATCGTGGGCCAGGCCATCACGCGAGCGGTGCCGGCGAGAGATCGAAGTGCTCCTGGGCGAACATCTGCGCGAAGGTCTCCCACTGCAGGCCCACATTGGTTCGCGCCGTGGACATGTCGCGGTAGTAACGCTGCATGCGTGAGCCGTTTCGGCCGCCTTCGCTGGTTCCCGAGGTACGGAACAGCAACTCGACGGCTTCCCAGGCGAGGTTGACGGCGTGGTGGGTGCTGGCGTTGATGTTCATCAGGTCCTCGGGCTCGAACTCGCCGCCGTCCTGTACCGACGACGCGCACAGCTCGGAGTAGTGCTGGCTCATCTTCACCAGAATGTCCTCGGCCGCACGGATCTTGCCGGCCGCGACGCCCCAGTAGCGCTGGAAATCCGGGGACGTGAAGCGCGGAAGTGGGTTGGGGCCCATGGTCTTCTTGGTCCGCAGGATGCGCTCGTATTCGTCGAGCGCGGCCCAGGCGCAGCCCACGAGTACCGAGGTGATCTCGAGCTGCAGGTAGCCCATGGGATGGCCTGCATACATCGGATTGCCGTGCAGCTCGTAACCGGGAGTCTTCAGTCCGCCGCGGAACTGCAGCAGGCTGCCGCGCACCACGTTCTCCTCCGGCACCGCGGTGCCGGTGACGGTGATGCTGTTCGAGCCGCTGCCGCGCATACCGAACGCGCGCTCTTTCCAATCGTCCTGCAGGATCCAGCCGTTGCGCGGAACGAGAGCCAATCCCTGGCCGGTCTTCTCGCCGCCCTCGACGAGCCGCACCGCGAGAATGGCGTGGGTCGAGTAGGGCGATCCCGAGCAGTAGTCCCAGGTTCCGTCGACGCTCCAGCGACCGTCGTCCTGCAGCGTCGCGGTGCCCATCGGCACGCCGCGCATCGGGGCTGCGAAGTCCCCGCCGGGTCCGATCGCCTCGGCTTGCGCCTTCTCGTCGAACAATCCACCGATCTGCAGTCCGTGACCGGAGGCAAGGCACAGGCACCAGCCCGAACCCGGGCAGCCGCGGGCGATTTCGATGATCATCCTGACGAACGAGGTGACGTCGTATTCGAGCCCACCGAAACGCTGTGGGAGCAAGGTGCGGTAGAAGCCAGCCTCCTTGAACAACTCGTGCGTCTCGGGCGAGTAGGTGCCGCGAGCGTCCGTCGAATCCTGTTCTGCGAGCAAGTGATCACGGAACGATCGTGCTCGTTCGATGAGGACTTCCGGACTCGACGCGGGGCTGGAATGTTCGACGGTGTCGTTGGCTACAGCGGTCATGATGGTCTTCTTTCTCGAGAGTGTGGGGGCTGTCGGAGATCGATGTGTCAGGAGCCCGATGGTTCGAGCCAGTCGGTGAGCGCGGTGTACGAGCCGTTGCCGGTGTATTCGAAGACTCGAGTCTGGGCACCGCACAGGCCCGGCTCGGCGGTGTTCGCGCCGCAGGCGACGGTGGCGCTACCCAACAGCAGTGGGCCGGTGAAAGACTTCGCCTGTTCGGCGATCGCCGGCGCGGTTGCTTCGGAACCGCCTGCAGCATTGAGGAATCGGGTCGCTGTGGCGACCAGCCCCCATGCGAGGGCGGCGTCGGGAGTGGCCTGGGACGTCTCGGACAGTCCGGCGGTTGTCGAGGCCTCGATGTACGACTGGACGTCGGGCTGGCTCATGTCGGCGACGTTGGTCTGGGTGGAGATCTGCTGCCACTTCGGTGCGTCGCCGCCGAGTCCCTGCGCCACCTGGTCGGTGAAGCAGAAGGAGCCGGCTCCGATGATGGGGGCCGTCACGGCCAGCGTGTCGAGAGCCTTGGCCGCGGCCACGCAGGTCGGCGGAGTCGAGACGAGCGGCACGATGGCATCGGCGTCCGATGCCCCCGAGGCCACTGCTGCCGCGGTGAGGTTGGTGGTCGACGGGTCGAAGCCGACGGCCTTGACCTCGATGCCGACCGAATCGAGTGCAGTCTGCAGAACCTTTGCACCGTCCGCACTTTGAGCGTTCTGCGGGTAGATCAGCGCCACCGACTTCGCGCCGACCACGGTGTCCAGGTAGGTCGTCAGTCCGCGGAAGATCGACGACGGGTTGCCGTTGTAGATGAAGACGTTGTCGCTCTGAGCGTCGGTGGAGCTGATGGAGTTGGCCATCAGGATCGGCTTCTGCCCCTTGTTGACCGCCAGGAACGACTGATTGCCGGTGATGGTCGAGCCGAACAGCACGGTCCGAACGTCCGGATCGTTGACCAGCTGCAGGCCGCAACTGTTGCCGTCCTGCTCGTTCTCGACCACGAAGCACGTCTCGAGCTTCAGCGGATGGCCGTCGATACCGCCGAGGTTCTCGTTCACGTACTTCACGGCAGCCTCGGCACCGTCGGTGGCGGCCGGGAATCCGAGGGCACCGCCCTGCTGATTGACCCATCCGATGGTGACGGGTTCGAGGCTCTGATCGGCTGCGCCTGCAGTTCCTCCGGTGTAGTCGACCAGGTCGGTGACAGCCGAGGTGTTGGTCTGGTCCGTTGCTACGGCCGTCGAGCCGCCGGTGGCGGTGCCGGTCGGTGATGCCGCTTCGGCGGCGCAGCCGGCGAGCACGGCCGACATGGTTGCCGCGATGACCATCAACTTCGCGGACTTCGACCCGGCCCTGGTGGGACGGGAGGGAGTGAGAGACATTGGGGTTCTTCCTTCGAGAGCGCGTGCGGGGTGCTCACGCGGTCTCGTGGACTACTCGCGTGGCCTTCGTGGAATGCGATTCCGAGGTACGGAATCGAGACTAGCGATGTGAGGGCCATCACACAACCCTCAATACCTTCGGGTTTTCTGTGCGTTTCGACCCTCGCCTGACAGTCGATCAGGATGCGTCGGACTGCAGATGCACATCGAAGAAGGCGAAGACCTTCTTCCAGCCGTCCACCGCCTGTGCCTGCTGGTAATGCGGATGGTCGGTAGCGAAGAACCCATGTCCCGCACCGTCGTAACGATGAAACTCGAATTCTTTGCCGAGCCTGGTCAGCTCACGTTCGATGTCGTCGACCTGCGTCGGATCCGGATTGGTGTCGTCGTTCCCGAAGATCCCCAACAGCGGAGCTGACATGTCCGGAGCCCGATGAATGACTCCCCGCGAGGGGGCGTTCGGCTTCGTCGGATCGGGAGCCTGCGGCACGATGCTTCCTCCCCAGCAGTCGACGGCGGCGTCCAACGCCGGTACGTCGCACGCCGCGAGGAAGGCCTGCCGTCCGCCGGAGCAGAATCCGATCACCCCGGCCTTGCCGTTGGATCCGGGCTGCGATTTCACGTAGTCGGTGGCCCCGGCGATGTCGCCCATCACCTGGTCGTTGGGCATGGCCTTTCCCAATCCCTCGGCCCGGGCCGCCGCAGCGACCTCGGCCCAGTGCCCGGGACCGCGGCGGTGATAGAGATTCGGCGCGAGGGCCGCGTATCCACACTCGGCGAACCGTCGGACCACCTCTTTGCACCAGAAGTCGAGCCCGGGTGCGTGGTGCAGCACGACGACGCTGCCCACCGGCTCGGCAGCGGTCGGGCGAGCCGAATAGCCCTCGATGCGGTCGCCGTTGTGGCCGCTGAACGCAACCACCTCGGCGATCATTCCTTCTTTCAACGCTCTTCTCCTCCGCGGTCCCGGCCGGGTTTCCTACGCCGCGACCATCTCGTCGAGGCGGCTGCGCAACTCCTCCTCCGACAGCGAGAGATCGATGGGCTCACTGAACGGCTGCGGCCATTCGATTCCGGTGTGCCAGTAGACCTCCACTCGGTTTCCCTCGGGGTCGCGGAAGTAGCAACCGAGCGCATTGCCGTGATTGCTGATGTGGTCGATGTCGTACTTGCGCTCCACGATCTGGGCATAGAACGCACGCAGGTCGGCCAACGAATCGACGACGAACGAGAGCTGCTGCGGATCGGTGTGGCGTTCGAGGTTCTTCGCGAGCAGAATCTCGTGGTGCTCCTCCGACGGCCGCGAACTCAGAAAGACGCGGCGTTCGTCGCGGTCGGTGACGGTCATTCCGAGGAATGTCGAGTAGAACTCCATCATGATCTCGGGGTCGGAGACGAACAGTCCGACGTGGCCTAGACGGGTGACTTTGGGCATGAGAGTGAGCCTTTCGGTGATGTGGTGGATGGGAATTGAAGGGCCTGGCAGTTCAGATGAACGAGACCGATCCGGTGACGACGTCGAGCAGATGGTCGAGATCGTCGGGAAGCGCGTCGCCGCGCCACGCGACATGGTGATCCGAACGGATCAATGTCGCTCCGGCGGAATACAATTCACACAGATCGGTGAGGTCGGGATCCTCGACGGTGAGGATCTGCAGTGGCACGTTGCGTTCTGCCGCAGCATCGGTGAGAGCGCCGTGTTCGACGTCGCCGAGCACAAGGAGCGTGAAGCCGTTCCCCAGGTGGTCGTACAGCGACGAGCCGTCCGCGAGCCAATGATGCGGTGCACGATTTCCGGGATAGGACGACGGTACGTAGTCCTCGAAAGACGGTGCAGGTTGGTCGGTTCCGTCGCGGTAGATGATGGGAGACGACGAGTAGCGGTAGCCGAGTTGGCCGCCCATTCGCTTGAACTGACGGGCCTTTTGGATCGCGATGTCCTCGGCCACCTGGGCGCGGATCGCTTCACCGACGGGGCCGTCGTCCTCGATGCCGTCGCGCACCAGCTCGCGGGAGCCGACGGCCTGATTGCTCTCGCAACCGGCGAGGATGAAGCGCGCCGCTTCACCGCGTTCGATGCTGTAGCTCGGGAGCATGAGGGGACCGCCCCAACCGTCGATCAACGCGGCGAGTTTCCAACCCAGGTCGGCGGCGTCACCGATACCGATGTTCATGCCGAATCCGCCCATCGGTGAGACCATGTGTGCCGAGTCGCCGGCCAGCAGTACGCGGCCGAAGTCGAATCGAGGTGCCTGGATCGAGTGCGTGATGAAGGTACCGCCCGCGAGTGGCTCGACCTCGAATTCCTCGCCGATCGCGCGAAAGAGCATGGCGCGGCAGGCTTCCCAGTCGTCACCATCGACGTCCTCGGGTACGGGCGAGCAGAAGTAGGCCCAGTGATCGGTGCCCGACTGCGGCACCAGACTGTCGCCGGCACGGTCCTCGTTGTAGAACAGCAGCATCGAGGCCATCGGAGTGGCCTTCCACAGCTCGGCCAGTGCCGGAGCCTTGATGTGCCACAGGAAGCTGCGTGCGAGGTTGGGATGACCTTCCATTCGCACGTTGAGGCCGTCACGACGGAGTCGGCTGCGACTGCCCTCGGAGACCACCATGTACTGCGCCAGCAGCGTCTGTTCGCCGTCCGGGGTGGCAACGGTGACGGTCACCCCGTGGTCGTTCTGCTCGAATCTCTTCACTTCGTTCTCGAAGCGCAGATCGATGAGAGGAAGGGACTTCACGCGGTCCCGCAGCGTCTTCTCGATCGCCTCGTTCGGGGCCCATTCCGCGACCTCGGACGCGATGGGTAGCCGCTCCGACCACTCGTATGCGCGGGGAAACCTCAAAACCTCATGACCGGTCAGACGGGTCACGAAGGCAACGTCACGGTAGACCAATGGACTCACAGGATCGTTGTCGCGCAGTGCATCTGCGATGCCCCAGCGTCGGAAGTGCTCCATGGAGCGAACGTTGGTCATATTGGCGCGTGCGACGATCCGTTCCTCCTCCGAACGCTTCTCGAACAGCACGCTCGGGATACCGCGAAGGGCGAGATCGATGGCCAACGCCATCCCCACCGGCCCCCCACCCGAGATCGCGACGGGTACTTCGTTGGAACGAGATGCCACTGTCCACTCCTCTGAATTCCATGAACGATTCCATCTGATGGAATGTGTTTCCAAGATAACAGCGGTGTGGAGAAGTGGCAAGCATCACGTTCCGCTACTGATGAGTACTGCGGCCGTGGCCTGGGTGTCGCCGGCGGGCCGGGGCGGCGCAAACGCGCGCGCATTCGCCATACGCGCGCACATTGGTGACGCGAAACCGCTCGCGTTCGGCAAACGCGCGCGCGTCTGCGAAGGGGTGGCGGTGCGCAATCGGATAGGGCCGAGCGACGATCACGCGTGCGAGGTCAACAGAACCCGTTCAATTCCGTGACAGCGCAATGCGATTCCCCAGCAATGTGTACGATCGCCGCCATGAGTGCCCCACCTTTCCCTCGCATGCAGTGGGTGCCCGGCGGCCAGTTTCGGATGGGGTCGGACTGGGCCGACTATCCCGAGGAGGCGCCCGTTCACGAGGTGACCGTCGAGGGTTTCTGGGCGGACGAGACTCCGGTGACCGTCACCCAGTTCAGACGGTTCGTCAAAGCCACCGGGTACGTGACGGTGGCGGAGCGGCCGATGGATCCGGCGGACTATCCGGATGCGGATCCAACGCGTCTGGTGCCGAGTTCGCTGGTATTCACCCCGACGCAGGGCCCGGTGGATCTGACGAATTGGCAGGGCTGGTGGCGGCTGATCCCGGGCGCGAACTGGGCGCATCCGGAGGGCCCCGGGTCCGGTATAGACGGGCGCGAACTGCATCCGGTCACGCATGTGAGCTGGGAGGACGTGCACGCCTACGCACAGTGGGCGGGCAAGGAACTACCCACCGAGGCCGAGTGGGAACGCGCGGCGCGCGGCGGGTTGAACGGCGCGCCCTATGCATGGGGAGACCAACTGGCACCGATGGGTACACAGTTGGCCAACTACTGGATCGGGGAGTTTCCCTGGCAGAACCTCAAACCGGTCGCCGATCGTAGGACCACGGCCGTGCGTTCGTATCCGCCCAACGGCTACGGCCTGTACGACGTCACCGGAAACGTATGGGAGTGGACGGCGGACTTCTACCGCACCGACCACAGCGAGACCGCCACCCATGCCTGCTGCGGACCGGCAGTCGATCCGCGGGTCGCGTCGGCCGAGGGCAGCCACGATCCGAGTAATCCCGCCGGGACCATCTCGCGTCGGGTCATCAAAGGCGGATCCCACCTCTGCGCCGAGAACTATTGCCGCCGTTATCGTCCCGCAGCTCGGCAGGCGCAACCCGTCGACTCCGGGATGTCCCACATCGGGTTTCGCTGCATCGTCAGAGGTTCTGCACCGACCCACTGAGGCAGGCCGCGCGACGAACGAAAGTCAGTCGGACCGAACACGACTCCGCGGCGGCCCGGCAGGCCCGCATCGCCCGCCCTCGCGTAGTGCGACCACGGTCCACCCTGCTCCGATGACGGATAAGGCCATAACAGCTCCAATTGCGATCATGGGACCACAATGGACTGGTTTTTCGTCGAATAGTGCAGTCCAGTGTGCGAGAGTGGCCTGTATGGATCCTTTCGACGCAACGGCGATCTCGGCCCCGGAGTTGGCAGCACGGATCGACCCGTCGACGTTGCGGAACAGATCCGGCGGTCCGCTCTACCTCGAGATCGCCGACGAGTTACGGCGGTTGATCGAGAACGGCGAGGTGTCGGCTCAGACGCGGTTGCCCGCCGAGCGGGCGCTGTCGATCAGTCTCGATGTCAGTCGGGTCACGGTCGCGTCGGCCTACAAGCATCTTCGTGACGGCGGGTGGATCAGTGCCCAACGCGGGTCGGGCACCTACGTTTCGCCTACCGGTTCGCTGCCGTCGTGGGGTTCGCTCGCCGGCGATCGGGAGACTGCAAACCTGGAGTTCGTCAACGCGTCCCCCTCTGCGTCGCCCATGCTGTCCGATGCGTACGGCGTTGCGGCGGAGAAGATTCGAGACCGGTTTCCCTTGGGCGGGTACGCCCCACTCGGTCTGTACGAGCTCCGCGAGTCGATTGCCGCGTACTACCGAGGACGGGGAATGCCGACCACCGCGGAGAACATTCTCGTCACCTCCGGTGCCACCGACGCCATCCACGCTGTGTTGGCGACGTTCACCGAGCCGGGTGCCCGGGTATTGGTCGAGCACCCGACATATCCCGGTGTCGTCGAACTCGTCCACTCCCTCGGTGGCCGATGCATCCCGGTGCCCATCGACCCCGACAACACCGACGAATTCGTGGCATCAGCAGATCGGGCCGCTCGACAGAGCGCCCCCACGCTGGCGTACTACATGCCCGACTTCTCCAATCCATCCGGTGCGCGACTCCCCCTCCGCACCCGCCGACAGCTGTCGGCCACCATGCACCGGCACGCAATACTGACCATCGTCGACGAGGTAGCAGCGGACCTGTCCCTCGACGGGTCGCCCGACATCGAACCTTTCGGGGCGGCCACCCCGGATGTTGCGACGGTGACGATCGGGTCCACGAGCAAAACGGTGTGGGGTGGGTTGCGAGTCGGCTGGGTTCGCGCCGAAGCAGGTCTGTTGGCGAGAATCGCCGCAACCTATGCGCGACGCCAACTTTCGGTGTCCGTCATCGATCAGCTGGCTGCGGTCGAGTTGATGGGCAAGTACGACGAGGTTCGTCGGGTGCGCGCGGAGGCATCGAGAGTTGCTCGTGACCACACCGTCACGTTGATGCGTGATCGTCTGCCGGACTGGCACTTTCGAGTACCGGACGGAGGCTTGGCGTTGTGGTGCTCCCTTCCCGACGGCATCCGATCGAGTGCTCTCGTCGCCGAAGCCCACTCTCATGGTTTGCTGCTGGCACCCGGACTGCGATTCGGAACCGGATACGCCTTCGACGATCATCAGCGCATTCCATTCACTCGCTCACTTCCCGACATCACCTCGGCTGTGGGCATTCTCGCTGGCCTGTCCTCGGGGATCGGCCCGGCGGCGGCCATCGCGTCGAGCACGCCTGCTGCGGTGGTGTGAGCCCGCCGGCCCCCGCAAACGCGCGCGCGTCTGCGAAACGCTCGCGTATTGGTCACCTGTTCGCCAGCTGAATCGCGCGCACCTGACGAATGCGTGCGCGTTTGTGACGACGACACCCAACCACCGATGACCCTACCGCACCGACTTCTTCTCGTAGATTGTCATCGACCAGACATACCCCGCCACTGTGATCACCGCGCACCAGGCAAGTGCCAGTGGCAGATTCGTGCCCACCGGCTGCCCCGTCAGCAGTCCGCGCAGGGTTTCGACGAAGGACGTGAACGGTTGGTAGTCGGCGAACCATCGCAGCCCCGATGGCATCGTGTCGGTCGGAACGAACCCACTTCCCAGAAACGGCAACAGCAGCAACAGCATCGGTAGGTTGCTCGCGGTCTCCACCGACTTCGACGCCATACCCATCGCCACCGCGAGCCAACTGATCGCGAAGGCGATGAGCAGCACCATTCCCAGAATCGAGAACCATTGCAGAGGATTGGCATTCGGTCGAAAGCCGACGGCAATTCCCACTGCCAGCACAACCACCACTCCGAGAACGGCTTGCACCGTGTTGCCGAGAACGTGGCCCGCGAGAACCGCTGCACGCGAGATCGCCATCGTTCGGAAGCGCGCGGTGATGCCTTCCGTCATGTCCATGGCAACGGTGGTCGCCGTTCCACCGGCTGTACCGGCAATCGTCATGGCGAGGATGCCCGGCATCACGTACGGCAGATATGCAGACCGTCCGGCGTCTGGGTCCACACCGGGCAAACCTGCGCCCAGGGTTCCTCCGAATACGAAGACGAACAACATCAGGAACACCACTGGCGCGCCGATGACGAACATCGTCAAGCCCGGATATCGCCGAATGTGCAGAAGACTGCGCCGGAGCATGGTGATCGAATCACTCATCGCGAATGTCGTTGCAGTTGTCATGATTCGACCTTGCTGTCGGTCCGGCCGGTCAGTGCCATGAACACGTCATCGAGGTCCGGAGTGTGGATACTGAGGTCGTCGGCCGCAACGCCCGCCGCATCCAGCCGACTCAACACGGCCTGCAGGGTGCGGACGCTTCCGTCGGTCGGTACCGACAGCGCCAGACCGTCGGCGTCGACGACCGCATCGCCGAATGCGCGGGTTGCGTCGTCGAGCGTCATGATGTCGGCGAAGCGCAATCGAATGTGGCCGCCAGGTATGCGACGTTTCAGTTCGTCCGGGGTACCGTCGGCGACGATCCGGCCGCCGTCGAGTACTGCGACACGATCTGCGAGTTCGTCTGCCTCGTCGAGATATTGGGTGGTGAGCAGCACGGTGGTGCCGTCGGCGACGAGGGATCGCACGATATCCCACATGGTGCGTCGGCTGCGGGGGTCGAGGCCGGTGGTCGGCTCGTCGAGGAAGATGACGCGCGGTGGGGCGACGAGGGTCATGGCAAGATCGAGCCGTCGCCGCATGCCACCCGAGTACGTGGACAACGGCTTTCGAGCGGCCTCGACCAGATCGAACTGCTCGAGCAGGTCTGCGACGCGCGGCTTGGATCGCTTCGGTCCCAGATGCCGGAGTCTCGCCATCAGCATCAGGTTTTCCTCGCCGGTCAAGAGGTTGTCGACCGCCGAGAACTGACCGGTGAGACCGATCGCTGCACGAACGCCGTCAGGATTGCCGACGACGTCGCAGCCTGCGACTGTTGCCGTACCACCATCCGGCCCAACGAGGGTGGACAGGATATGGACGGTTGTGGTCTTGCCTGCCCCGTTGGACCCGAGCAGAGCGGTGACGGTGCCGGCGTCGACGGTGAGGTCGACACCGTCGAGTACACGTTTGTCGCCGTATGACTTTCGCAGACCACGGGCGTGAATTGCGGGTGTTTCCATGTCCGATCCTTGCCTGTCAACTGTGCTGTGCATGCCGGACGGCAATGTCGCCGTATCGCGTTCGAGCGCGAATCGACACGCTCTCTTCTGTCTCGTCGGGTGCGCTTTCGGGCGTGAGTTCGTTGCGAACGTGTCCGTCTTTCGACGACAGATCGAGCCACGCGGTCACACCGCGCCGCACACAGACGGTGACCTGTCCGTATCCGCTCTCGACTTGGATTGCGCCACTGGTCACTTCGTGGAGAGCGATGCTGCCGTACGCGGTCTTCGCACTCACTCCGCCGAGTGACTTCTCGATATCGAGATCGCCGTAGGAGAGCTTGGCGTCGAGTTCGGTACCCGACTCCCGCACCATGATCGAGCCGTGCGACGCCTTGAGCACTGCATCACCGACGACCGTTCCGAGTCGAATCTGGCCGTGGTCGGCAGTGATGTCGATATTGCCCAGTGCCGTACCCACTGTCGCGTTACCGTGCCCAGCGCGCACCCACAGGTCCTCTGCCGAATCCACTTCCACCGGACCCATGGAACTCTTGATGCGCACGGCACCGAGATCGCCCACGGTGCGTAGGCTGCCGACTGCAACCTCCGCAGTGAGTCGAGATCCCTGCGGTAGCTCGACTTTCACCTCGACGGACTCAGTCGGACCGAAGAAGCTGATGCGGGCCTTGGGACCGATGACGGTGAGGCGCTCGCCGTCGAAGTCGACCTTGGTGTTCTCGGCCCCCTTACGATCGACGGCTTTGGACGGGTTGGTGGGAGTGACGGTCACGACGGTGTCGGCACGTTCTGTCGCAACGACGTCGATGCTCCCGACCTGCAGATCGATGGCCAGGTCGATCGGCGTCGGAGTAGCGAATTCGGGCATGGCGATGCCTCCTATGGGCATGGTTGTGACACTCTGCTCGGCGCAGAGTTACTGAAAAGCTTTGTTGGAGCGGACGATCAGCGCGCCCAGCCGGCAAAGTTGTCCCCGGTACGAACCGTTCGTTGCGCGGCACGGCGCTGCTTGGGTTGAAGAGCGGTGGCGACGGCTCGCACCAACCAGGTGTTCACCGACATACCGTCCGACGCCGCGGCCTCGTCCACCCGCAATTTGAGCGCGTCCGGCAGTCGAAGAGTGGTGCGGGATGTGCTCGTGTCGTCCAGTTCGATGCTGGGAGGGGTTTGTTCGTCGTCTTCCGGTTCCGAGACAGGTGCCGCCACGACGAATTCGATCTCGCGTCCACGGAGCCTGATGTCCACGGAACCAGGGGCAAGGTCGCGGTTGATGTCTCCTACCGCGGCCGACAGCACGTCGAGCATCACCAGACGCGTCGCCGCATCCATGCCGTCGACGAGTCGTTCAGCAGCAGCACGAGTGTTCTCGTCCCCGGTTGCTGCCGACTCGACCAACCGACGTTGGAGGTCGTTGACGTACTGCCCAAGTTCCATGCATCAAGAGTGACACCACAATGGTGTCACGTCAAGCCCTAGTGGTGTCACGCTGAGTTCGCACCGCTGCCTGTGGCGCTCTCCCGGCAGGCAGCAGGTCGCTTCAGGGCCGAAGGGATTGGACGATTGCCGTGATACGCCGCTCGCGGGTGTCGTCGCGTTTCGCGTCGGCGACGGAGCGGGCGTGTTCTTTTCGCGTCGACGGTGCGAGCGCATCGAACGCTGCTCGGACGGCGGGATCCGCGTCCAGAGCTGTCGCCAGCGCCGGCGGTACCTCGATCACCTGCGGCTGGTCGTCCAATTCGATCGTCACGTCGACGGTGTCGCCGGCTTCCACGCCGAGTGTGGCGCGAACGCTCTTGTTGAGTCCGAGCAGATTCTCGCCGCCCATGCGTCCGATGCGACCGCGCACCGTCCGACCACCGATCGTGAACCGAACCGGCGGAGTCTTGATGGAACCGAGGGACGCAACCTGTTCGTCACTGAGCACAATTGCTGCTGCAGGGCCCCGTGATTCGAGGACCGTCGACACCCGCAACACCGTTGCTGCCATGCGGACAGGCTATCCGTCGGTGGTGCTCTCAGTGTCCACAATTCGCGTCGAAAGGCGGGATTCCGTCATAGGCCTCGAATAGTGGACAGTCAGCGCACCCGACCGGCAGCAATCAGGCCTCGGCTTCCACGATTCGCTTGATTGCCGCCAGGGTGCGCGGGATGCCGTCCAGTGCCGCTCGGCTTCGAGTGTCGATTTCCTGCTGCGCGTCGTCGCCGAACTTGCGGTGAAAGTGGGCGATGCCGCCGGGCAGGAAGTTCCAGTTCTCCGTCAGGCGTGTGCCACCGTCGACGGACTCGAGCGTGTAACCCCAGCGGACGAAGTTGTCGCCCACCACCCAGGCGAATTCGCGGCCGGGTTCGGCTGCAGCCACTGTCGAGACCGTTTCCCATGTGCGACCCGGCACCACGTTGCGGCCGGTGAACGTAGATCCGACGCCACCGCCATCGGATTCGTTCCACCAGCACTCCTGGCAGATCGGGCTCCATTCACCCGTACGGGTGACGTCGGAGACAACGGCGTACACGTCGTCGACCGACGCAGCGACGGCGATGGATTCGGAGAACTCGAGTGCAGTCATCTCACCATTGTCCCTCGGCGGCCGACGCAGCTGAGAGCAGAGTCGCTGCCCACAGCAGAACAACTGGTGTGCAAGCCAATTCGGACTCACACTCGACTCATGAGCGAATCGCCTCGAATGTTCCCGCCCGAACTCCGCAACCAACTCCTACGGCACCGAGTCCTGGTGCTCGACGGCCCCCTCGACGACGACAACGGCACCGTCCTCACCACTCATCTGCTGACGTTGGCCGCCGAGAATTCCTCGGCCGACATCGCACTGTGGATTCACTCTCCAGGCGGATCGGTTCCCGCAATGCTCGCCATCCGCGATGTGATGCGCCTCGTCCCGTGCGACGTCTCGACCCTCGCGCTCGGATTGGCCTGCAGCGCTGGTCAATTCCTTCTGTCCTCGGGTACGCGCGGCAAGCGGTACGCCCTGCCGCACTCACGGATTCTGATGCATCAGGGCTCCGCCGGCATCGGAGGGTCCGCCGTCGAAGTGGAGGTGCAGGCCAACGATCTGCGTCATACCCGAGATACGGTGCTCGGCCTGATCGCCGACGACACGGGACAAACACGTGAGCAAATCTTCGACGACTCTCTGCACGATCGCTGGTTCACTGCGGAGGCTGCCCGTGAGTACGGGTTCGTCGACGCGATCGTCGACTCGTTCGATCAGGTCATGCCTGCGCGACGGGTGTCCTTCGGAATGGAGCTGGCACGATGAGCACCTACACGATTCCCAATGTGATCACGCGAGATTCGCGCGGAGAACGCGTCGTCGACGTCTATTCGCACCTGCTCAGTGAGCGCATCGTCTACCTCGGTACCGGAATCGATGCCGGTGTCGCGAACGCGATGATCGCGCAACTTCTGCACTTGGAGGCCGACTCCCCCGATCAGGAGATTTCGATGTACATCAACTGCGAGGGCGGTGACACGGCCGCCATGCTGGCCGTCTACGACACCATGCAGTTCATCGGATCACCTGTTGCCACAACGTGTGTGGGCCAAGCCGTCGCGGCTGGTGCAGTGCTACTCGCCGCCGGCGCACCGGGGCGACGCTCTGCGTTGACCCACAGTCGGGTGGTGTTGCATCAACCTGCGGCGCAGGGACGCGGCACCATTCCCGACCTGATTCTGGCTGCCGACGAGGTGGTCCGCGTCCGGGCCGAGATGGAATCGATCCTCGCGAAACACACGGGACGCGGCGTCGAGAAGCTTCGCCATGACACCGACCGCGATCTCGTGTTGACGGCCTCGGCCGCCCGCGAGTACGGCGTCGTCGACCAGGTTCTCGAGGGGCGTCAGGCAGCCATCAACGTTGCATCTCCTCGAGACAGGTCATGATGCGCTAGGCGTGAGATGTCTGCCATCGACGTGCCCAACGCACCGACGACGGCCGCAAGGATTTCGCTCGACGGGTCCTTGCGGCCACGTTCGACCTCCGACAAGTACTGCGGCGCAATGCCTGCGCGGGCAGCGGTCTCGGCGAGTGTGTCGCCGCGGGCGTGCCTGCACTCGCGTAGCCTCCGGCCGACCACTTCACGCCACAACGGTTCCACTGCGCGCGCTGCTCGGCGCTCATCGATTCGTATGACCTCGCCCATGATCGGAGCCTAGGCCTCGATTCCATGAGGTGTCGGGGATTCTGCTCAGAGCAGAGAACCCGGTTTCGCGAACGTCTTCGCAAAGCGCTTCTGCCAGGGCGTTTCCATGGCCCGTTGCGAGTAGTGTCGCCGGACGTAGTCGATGGCCGCGTCGCCGTGCACACCGTCGAGCGCGACGAGACACGCCAGTGCTGTGCCCGTTCGCCCCACACCACCAGTGCATGCGATCTCGACCCTCTCGGTTGCGCAGCGTCGCAGTGCTTCTCGTAGTACAACCCCGAGCTCCTTCGAGTCGGACGGGAGCCAGAAGTCGGGCCAACGAACCCATCGGCTGTCCCAGTCGAACTCGCCGGGATCCCTCCCCTGCAGGTACACCCCGAGATCCGGCCGTGGGCCGCCGGGCATTGGATCGCGCAAGGCGCGTCCCCGAACGAGACTGCCCGACGGCAGCCGCAGCACGCCCGCTGTCTGCACATCCCACATTCGGCGCTGAGGGTTGGGAGTCACCTGCGGGCACCCGGCTTGGTCCACTCGATTGTGTGCCGAAACCCTATGCGGTGTCGCATGGTCGCGCCCGGGAGCCGCTTCTTCACGATGTGACCAATCTCGTCGAAGCTCAGCACCGGGTCCTTCACCGGGAACGGTGCCGGCGGTGCCGTAACCGGGCTCGGCCACGGGCGGTGGAGAAATCCGATCAATGGATTGGTGACGATGGAGACCGAATCCCACAGCAGATCTCGTGCGCTTCGCGGTGGCGCGAGCCCGACGATGAGCACGCGTCCGCCCGGCGCAAGAATCCTTTCGACATGACGCAATGCGTCGTCCATGTCGAGGTGATGCAGGACGGCGACCATGGTCACAAGATCGATCGAATCGTCTGCCCAGGAATCGAGTTGGCGATCTGTGATCGACACATTGTTCACGTCGGCAGAGGTGATCTCTGCGATGCGGCGCATCTCCGAGTCCCGGTCTGCCCCGGTGACCTGATCGAAATGGGGAGCCAGGGCACGCACCAGGCCACCTCGTCCGCAACCGAAGTCGACCGCAGTACCGCGCGTCTGGGGCAGGTTCGCCAGAATCCAACTGTGGAAGTAGTCGTTGTGACTCCATGGGTGTCGCTCGTTCAGCTCGCGAACCCACTGGGCCCCTCTGCCTCCGATAAGGGACGTCCCCATTCGTCTCAGCACCACGGAACCCAGTATCCACGAGGCGCGGCCACCCCACTTCGGAGAACGATGTCAACCCAACCATGTGTCCAAGGCTTGTTGCACGAGTGATGGAGCTTCCAGCGGTGCCAGGTGCCCCACACCCGGAAGAGTGATCACATTCGATTGTCCCGGCAACAACTGTTTCAGTCGAAATGCCTGGTCGACGGGAATCCAGGGGTCCTGTTGACCCCATCCGATGGAGCTATCGCAGCGGACTCGGGGAAGTGCGTCGACGATCGGTCGCGTGTCCTCGGGCCGCAGTTCGGCAATCTGTCGGTAGAACGCAGGCTGACCCTCGTCGGATATCCAGGGTTCGGTCAACATCGCCACGATGTCTGGGTCCAGCCGCTGATGTGATGCTCCTGCAACGTATTCGGAGACCAACGCCTTGTGTAGGGAGGCCGGCAAGGCAGCGAAAACGTCACTGTTGTCCGCGACGAGCCGGAAGAATTCGGACCCCCACGGGTCCAGGGTCACCACGTCCCACAAGTACAAACTGCCGTAGTCTCGTCCGTGTATCAGATGGGCACCCAGGGCGACGGCACCGCCGATGTCGTGCGCGACGACGAAGGGCCGCTCCAACCGCCAGTGGTCGAGCAACATCGCGAAGCGCAGCATCTGGCTGGGTAGGTCGGTCCGCACATCGGATCCCTGTGCGGAGCGGCCGTATCCGGGCATGTCCCACAAGTAGACGCGATGCCCAGCGCGGAGGTGGCGAGCGGCCTGCGCCCACACCTGGGCCGACCAGGGTGTTCCATGGCAGAACACCACATCGGCAGACGGTTTCGCTCTGTCGGGTGTCAGCTCGTAGGTCGCGACGGTCGTGCCGCCAACAGACACGTAAATGGGCTCCGGTAGATCGAGTCTGCTCACGTCCATAGGACTGGACCCTAGAACTTCAGGTCGACCTGAAGTCAATGTGCGAGCATCGGCAGGTGAAGATCGGCGAGGTTGCGCGGGAGCTCGACGTTCCGACCCATGTCCTGAGACATTGGGACGACATGGGTGTTGTTGTGCCCGAGCGTCTACCGTCGGGCCACCGCGACTACAGCCAGGAACATGTGCGACGACTGCGGGTATTGCAGGCCTGTCAAGGCGTCGGGATCAGCTTGGCCGATATTCGCCTGATACTTCATCGAGACGAGCTCGGACGAACAGCAGTCATCGAGGAACAGCTGGCTCGAATACGACGGCAACAAGGTCAACTCGACCATGCCGAGCGCTTTCTGACGCACGTCGTCTCGTGCACACATGATCTGCTCACCCGATGCCCGCAATGCAGCGAGTATTCGATCGCGTCGACCCCACCGCCATGATGAGACCCACTCAGGAGGACTGAGCTTCCAACACCTCCGCCAGTCTTGTCAGGTCTTCGGCGACCGTTGCGAGGTCGCGTTCGAACTCTTCGTCGCTGAGTTCGATTTGGCGGACCGTGAACAGAATCTCCGCGCCGTTCGGATGGCTCAATACTCGAACGGGATTGTTCACCACCGTCCCTGACGGCAACGTCACGTCATGATCGAGGACACCGAGGTCGTTGTGTGGCACGAATCGGACTGTCACATGCCCCATCGGCGATTCAGCAATGAGTCGATCGCCGTCGATGGTCACGGGACTGTTCGCCAATCCTGCTGCCCATCTGGGTAAGTTCGCGGGATTGACTGCGAACTCGTACACCTCCTCGGGTGTGCGCCCTATGACTCGACTGACGTGTCGACTTGCCACAACGAGTTCTGGATTCATAGCAGCGACACTACGACGACGGGCCGCGACGTTCTGCCGGAAATCGGACCTGCGCCGAAGTCGTGAGTGCACGAACCTAGCCACACACGTGGGACTTGAACATGTTCAAACTGCGGTCTATGGTCGAATTTGAACACGTTCAGAAATGAGGCGAATCGATGGCGCGCACGTCCGAGACTCGCGACAAGGTGGTCGAGGTAGCTCTACGCCTGTTTCGCGAGGAGGGGTTTCAGGCAACCACGATGCGTCGCATTGCCGACGAAGCGGGTGTGTCGCTCGGCAATGCCTACTACTACTTCGCCGGCAAGGATGAGCTCGTCAACGAGCTGTACATGGTGATTCAGCGCGATCATCGCGAGCGCGCGCTCAGCGTTCTCGTCGACGGCGGATCGCTCTCCGAAAATCTGGCCGCCGTACTGCATTCCGGCCTGGACGTGATGGCGCCCTACCACGCGTTCGGTGGATCCTTCCTGCATTTGGCGCTGCCGACGAGCACGAGTTCCAGTCCGTTCTCGGAAGAGTCGTCCGACGCCAGATCCATGGCTATCGATCTCATGCGAGACACCCTGAGCGCATCGAAACAGAAGGTTCCGGCGTCACTGAAAGACGCTCTCCCGACACTGCTCTGGATGATCTACATGGGAGTCACTCTGCACTGGGTAACCGACTCCTCGGACAACCAGCGACGCACGCGCGTACTGGTCGACGGGCTCGTGCCCGTCGTATCCAAGGCCGTACGCCTTGCTCGTCTCCCCGTGGCACGGGGGTTGGTCACCGACGTGGCCGGTCTCCTGAAACGAATGACCTCTCCGGAAGGGTTGCACCAGTGAACGATTCACCACCGACTGTCGTCATCTGCGGTGCCTCAGGCTACATCGGCCGGTATCTGCGTCGCAACTACGAAGAACGCGATATCCAAGTCAAGACCATCGGGCGCGGAACATCCAGCGATGCAACGTGGTCCGACCATCGCAGCATTGTCGAGGTTCTCGACGGTGCCGATCTGGTCGTCAATCTCGCAGGCCGCTCGGTGAGCTGTCGCTACAATAAGAAGAACGCAGACGAGATCATGTCGTCGCGTATCCAGACGACGGCCCAACTCGGCCGTGCCCTGGCCGACGTCAACACCGCACCCGAGTTGTGGGTCAACGCGAGCACCGGAACGATCTATCGCGATTCCCGTGATCGGCCGATGGACGAGCGATCCGGCGAGCTGGGGTCGGGCTTCTCGGTCGAGGTAGCTCGCGCGTGGGAACGTGAATTGTTCGACGCTGATGTGGCCATTCGGAAAGTAGCACTTCGTATGTCGATCGTGTTGGGCGCAGGTGGCGGGGCCATCAATCCGATCATCGACCTGGCACGAGTCGGACTCGGCGGCACGATGGGCGACGGCGGTCAGATGTTCAGCTGGGTGCACGTTGCAGACGTTGCACAGGTTCTCGATCATCTCTACGACAACCGAGGAATTTCCGGCCCCGTCAACGTCGCCACTCCGTTTCCGGTGACCAACACAGAGCTGATGCATCAGGTCCGGAATGCACTGGGCCGCAGTCACGGTCTACCGACACCGGCGTGGCTGCTTCAGTTCGGTGCACGGGTGATTCGCACCGAGGCCGAACTGGTCTTGAAGAGTCGCTGGGTGGATCCACAAGTGTTGACAGACAGCGGTTTCGAGTTTCGATATTCGAGGCTGGACGACGCGCTGGCGAACATTGCATCCGAGACGCCCCGAGGGTTGCTCCCCGTCGCCCTGGGATGACGGGGAGCTCCTCGATCTCTACACCAGCGACGCCGACAACCCGCCGTCCAGGATGTAGTGGCTACCGGTGATCCAGGACGCGCGGTCGGATGCGAGGAACAACGTCACCTCGGCGATGTCCTCGGGTGTTCCCAGTCGTCCCTGCTTCGCGGCGACCAGGTCACCGAATGGAATCTGGGTCGCAGCCTCGAAGTCCGGGACCAAGCGGTCGACCATTGCGGTATCGGCGAATCCGGGACACACAGCGTTCACGCGCACTCCCGATGCTCGCATCTCGATGGCCGCGACCCGGGTGAGCTGAATGACCGCAGCCTTTGTGGCGCAATAGGACCCGAGCAGCGCTGTTCCGCCGACGCCGGCCAGCGACGCAATGTTGACGATGTTCCCCTTCGATTCGATCAGCGCGCCGATCGCGGCCTTCATCACCAAGAATGTGCCCTTGACGTTGACGGCGTAGATCTTGTCGAAGCTTTCCGTCGACTGCTGCAGCAGCGGTGACGATACTTCGATGCCGGCGTTGTTGATGACGATGTCGAGTCCACCCAGAATCTCGACAGCCTGGGCCACCGCATTCTGCACCTGACTCTCGTCGGATACGTCGCAGTTGGCGATACCTGCAGCTCCGATCTCCTCGGCCGTCTTCGCTGCCGCACCTTCGTCGATGTCGCTGACGACGACGCGTGCACCGCGCTCGATGAACATCGTGGAGATGGCTTTTCCGATACCGGCTCCGGACCCGGTGACGAATACTCGCTTGCCCTCGAACTCGGTCATGGTGTGCTTCCCTTCGATAGTGAGTGAGACATGGTGCTGCGCACTTCGGTCTTGAGGATCTTTCCCACTTTCGAGCGGGGAAGGTCGGTCCATATCTGAATCTGTTTGGGTGTCTTGATGCTTCCGATCATTGCTTTCACATGGGCCATCAGGTCCTCGTCGGATGCATCCCGGCCAGGACGTAGAAGTACTGCGGCGGTGACGCGTTCACCCCACTTGTCGTCCGGCAGCCCGACGACGGCGCATTCCTTCACCGCCGGATGCGACAACAGAGCTTGCTCCACTTCGGCGGAGTAGACGTTGAACCCGCCGGTGATGATCATGTCCTTGGCGCGGTCGACGACGTACAGATAGCCGTCGTCGTCGAGATACCCGATGTCGCCGGTGTGGTGCCAACCATGTGCACCAACTTCGGCTGTGGCGTACGGATTCTCGTGATAGCCCTGCATCACCAAAGGCCCGCGAACGACGATCTCGCCGCGCTCGCCACCATCGACCAATCCACCGTCGTCGTTCATGATCGCCACTGTCGTCAGGGGCGTCGGCTTGCCGGCCGAGCTCAGTCGTTCGATGGCGATGGAACCGTCGCTACGGAAGTGTTCGGCCGGAGCAAGAGTGGCGATCATGTTCGGTGCCTCGGTCTGCCCGAAGAGCTGTCCGAGAACCGGGCCGATACGGGTCAGCGCCTCTTCCAGTCGAGTCGGCGACATCGGCGCGGCCCCGTACCAGAGGCACCGCAACGACGACAGGTCCGTGATGTCGAGATCCGGATGATCGAGCACACCGTAGATCACGGTCGGCGGAAGAAACGCGTGGGTGATTCCGTGTTGCTCGATGAGGGACAGGAACTTTCCGACGTCGGGAGCGCCCATGACCACCACGTGTCCGCCGAGACTGAGAATGGGAAACGTCAGCACGCCCGCAGAGTGGGTCAGCGGTGCAAGAGCCAGGTACCGAGGCCGATCCCCGAAGGGATAACTCATGAGTGCTGTTGCCGTGGAGGTCATCATGTTCTCCTCGGTCAGCCTCACCCCCTTGGGTTTTCCGGTCGTACCGCCCGTGCCGGCGATCATGCACAATCCGTCCGCCGGTCGTCTCTCGGCAACAGAATCGGAACCGTGTTCGACGAGCCAGCTGTCGTACGAGAGCGCTCCCGGCACGTCGCCGTCCAGACAGACGAGCCATTCCAACCGAGGAAGCTGGTCGCGAATGCGACCGACGAGATCGGCGAACGCTTTCTGGAAGAACAGGAATCGGCAGCCGAACAGCTCGAACAGCTGCCGATTCTCGTCGGCTTCGTTGCGTGGATTGATCGGGCACCACACTGCCCCTGCTCGCGAAATCGCAAACACGCAGGTCAGTGCCAGCGGGTCGTTGGCGGAGAGCACCGCGACCCGATCGCCGACCTCGATTCCGTTGTGCTGCAACGCAGCGGCGATGGTCACCGTGTCGTCGTACACCTGGCCGTAGTTTCGAGTGGTGTCACCGATGGTGAGACAGGGGGCATCTCTGCCCAGCGACACCCCTTTGTCGAGGTAGTCCGACAACCGCATCGGCCCAGTCCTCAGCTGTGCGCGGTGACGATGGGTTCGAGCACCAGCCCGAAGGCGCGGAGCACGCCGAGCAGTTCCCGATGCCCGAATGCCTGGCAGCTGGACGCGAATCCCACCTTCTTCGGCGGTCCCTGCAGCAGATGCGCCGCGGCGAACGCGTTGAGTAGTGCGGTCTGCTTGTAGTTGCAGTTGCCGTGAATCACCGTGTGCACGCGCCCGAGGGGTCCCGACGCGTAGACCGAGTCGAGTGAGGTGTTGATGCGCGGATTCTCTCGGGGAGGTGTCTCGCTTCGTACCGAGGCAGAGACCGTGTCGATGATCTGGTACTTCTCTGCATCCGACTTGCCCTCCATCTGAGCCATTGCGGCGGAAATGATTTGGGGTACCGCCAGCATGAGGGGCTTGTTGATCACGCCGCCGAGGGCGCGAGCGTTCGCTACTCGAGGGTCGTTCTTGAACCACACCGGATGGGATGTCCCGCCCCACGGAAGCGCCAGGCCCAGGTCGTGCTGGCCGGGCACCACTACCTGCATGACTCCGTCGTCCGGCCACTCCACGTACTCGTTCTGTTCGAGGTAGTAAGCCTTGGAGAACGCGGCGTTGGTGAGGATCGTGTTCGTCGACGCGACCGTCGGATGCCCTTTCCAGAAGACCTCGATGTCGAGGGTGTCCAGGCCCGGTGTCTCGAGGCAGATGTTCGCGGCGATCTCGCCGATGCTGTACATCTGCGCCAAACCTGGCGTGAGCACCAGGTTTCGGGAGGCGAACTCGGCACCGTATTTGGTTTCGGCGTCGATCATCCAGTCCTGCTCACCGGTGGTGTCAGTGTAGTGCGCCCCGATCTCGATGCAGGCCTGGGCCACCTCGTGACCGAATCGAGAGAACGGCCCGACCGTGTTGAGGACGATCTCGGCCCCACGAAACGCCTCGGCCAGGGCCGCGGCCGTGTGTTCGACCTCGACGACGTCGTGTTCGACGGTCTCGATACCGGGCACCGCGTCGAGAATGCCTTTGACGCGGCCTTCGTCGCGTCCGGCTGCGAGGAACGGAATGTTGTACTCGCGCAGGTACTCACAGGTGAGTCGGCCGGTATATCCCGATGCACCGTAGACGACGACGCGCTTGTCCGTTGGCATGGAAAGTCCTCTCGTGGATGGCCCGTCCGCACGGCGGACCGAGTTGGGTGTCGAGTTCGAGCACCGGAGGGGACGCATCTGCATCCACCGTTCCGGCATGTGCTGTGGGTCACAGTAAGCTAGAATTTGAACAGCCGTCAAGCTTTTTCTTGACAACTGTCCAGGACGGACGAAATGCAGTGGTTCGCGAACTCGCCGTCGGGCATACACTGGGAGACCTACGCGCGGAAAGGACCCGGACCATGACACAGACGGTCGATCCGCGCGCGCGTATCGAAGAGCGCGCTCGCAACAAGTTCGAGTCCAAACGAACCGAACTGGCGCAGGCGAC
Organism: Rhodococcus sp. 14-2483-1-1; assembly: GCF_002259335.1. Taxonomy (NCBI): domain Bacteria; kingdom Bacillati; phylum Actinomycetota; class Actinomycetes; order Mycobacteriales; family Nocardiaceae; genus Rhodococcus; species Rhodococcus sp. 14-2483-1-1. The sequence goes on from NZ_NPFX01000006.1 coordinate 162,914, forward strand.
GCTGCACACGCTGGCCGAACTGGGTTATGCGCGCACCTCACTCCGCGAGATCGCACAGAATTCCGAGTTCTCGCATGGCGTCCTGCACTACTACTTCACCGACAAACTCGACCTCATCACGCACGCAGTTCGCCAGTACGAGGCCATCTGTGTCACCCGCTACGACGAGGTGGTGGCCAACGCGGTCGACGCCACGGGCCTCTACGCGGACTTCGAGGCCAAGTACTTCGCCACTCTCGCTGCGGACGCCGGCATCCATCGACTCTGGTACGACCTGCGGAATCAAGCCCTGTTCGACGATTCGTTCCGTACCGAGGTGCTGGAGATCGAAGAGCGTCGGGTGGACATGATCTGGCGCGTCGTCGCTCGTTACTGCGAGCTTCGCGGAACCACACCTTCTCTCGATCGGGCGTCGGCGTACGTGCTTCTCGACGGCATATTTCAACGGGCCCTTCTACACCACCTCGCAGGAAAGCCGGCCGAGATCGACGCCGCGCGAGCACAATTGCGCGCCGCTTTCGCGATGGTGGATTGCTCGACGCCTCAGTAGGTCCCCGGCCGGGTCCCCGTGTAGATGCCCGGCACTCGAAAACGCAGAGGTGCCTCCTCGTATTCTTCGAGCGCGTGTGCCGTCCAACCCACGATTCGGGCGAGTGCGAACACCATCTCCGGTGTGTCCGCTTTGAGTCCGTAGGCAAGGGCGAACGTGGCGAGAGCAAAGTCCGAATTGGGAAAAGTATCGAACCGATCGCTCACCTCGTCGATGACGACATCCGCGGCAGCGATCACCGAGGAATCGGCACCGTGTGCAGGATCTCGGAGCAACCGAAGCAGTTCCTCCGCACGTGGATCTCGGTCGGTGTAGACGACGTGACCGAACCCTGAGATACGCGTTCCGGACCTCAATTGTGTTGCGAGAGCTGCTACCGGATCATCGATCGCCGTCGCCAAGAACCTGTACACGGGGTCGGCAGCGGAACCGTGCAGGGGGCCGTCGATGCACCCGAGTCCCGCCGCGAGAACCGAATACAGATTGGCACGGGTGCTCGCCGCCACTCGAACTCCGAGGGTCGAGGCCGCCAGACCGTGATCGGCCATCAACACCAGCGCTGCCTGCAGCGGGACTCGTCCACGTGGATCCGATACATCGGACTTCACTGCCGCCCAAACAGATTCCGTCACCGATACTTCCGAGGGTTGCCCACCGAGGGCCGCGCCCACCGTGGCCAGCAGTTGTCCCGCTTCGCGCACCACGGAGGTGGAGCCGATATCGAATCGCAGCGGGCGGTAGGTGGCCGCTACATCGACGGCTATGCGTATCCGATCGATCGAGCGGCAGTCCGGTGCCATAGCCGCCAGTGCTTGCCGACATCGTTGCACCACTGCGGAATCGGCCCGAAATTGCACGTCTTCCAGCAGCTCACCGGTCCAGACGAAGTGTGCAACCGACTCGAACGAGAGAGAACTGAGTTGAACGGCATCACGCCCCCGGTAGTACAGATGCCCGTCGTCGATCAGTGTGGTCTGGGTCCGAATACGTTCCACTGCACCGATATCGGTGCGACGGGCTGTGTCACGGCCGGCGAGCGCTTCCACCTCGTCGACGTCGAACACACTCCCCCGCACCCCGGGCAGTCGAGTGCTGGTCAGTAGCCCGCGGCTGACATAGGCGTACACCGTCTCAGGCTTGACGCCCAGTCGCGCTGCGGCCTGGGCCGTGGTGAGCAGATTTCGGCCGTCGTTCGACGTCATGCTCGTCCTTCGTATTGACTGGATCAACATTGACAAAAATCAACAGTAACGCGGATCGTAGGGGTTGACCAGGACAAAGGAGATCAGTCATGACCGTTCTCGAAGCCCCCCGCGGGCTGCACAACGTCGTCGTCACCACCACCTCGATCGGAGACGTGCGAGGTGACGAGGGGTTCTATCACTACCGCCAGTACTCGGCCATCGACCTGGCTCTGACGGGCACGTTCGAGGATGCCTGGTTCCTGATGGTCGAAGGCCGGTTGCCAAGCGAGACCGAACGCGCCGAGTTCCTGCACGCGGTGGCACCCCTGCGAGTGCTGCCGGACGACGTCGCCGCCGCCGTGAGAACGGTCGCGCAATCAGGACCCGCGCAGCCCCTCTTGGCGTTGCGGACGGTACTGTCCGGCCTCGCGGGCGCGGTACCGCTGTACGAGTCGTCGGAGGCGGACAAGCGGACCACGGCTCTACGCCTGTGCGCGATGACGCCGACCATTTTGGCTGCCGTGCACAGGATTCGGTCCGGCAAGCAACCCGTCGAGCCGCGCGAAGACCTGACAATGGCACAGAACTGGCTGTTCATGATCACCGGTGAAGTGCCCGACGCCGACCGCGCCCGAGCCGTCGACCGCTACCTCACTGCCACGATCGATCACGGATTCAACGCCTCGACGTTCACCGCACGGGTTGTCGCGTCGACGGGGTCGGACATCGCGTCCGCAGTGTGCGCAGCGATCGGGGCGTTCGCCGGTCCATTGCACGGAGGCGCGCCGGATCGCGCCCTCGACGGGCTCGACGAGATTGCCGACATCGAATCCGCGGATGTGTGGGCACGCTCGAAAATCACGGCAGGCGAACGAATCATGGGATTCGGGCACCCGGTGTATCGAACCGATGACCCCCGATCGGTGATGCTGCGAGAGACTGCGCAGGACATGGGCGGAGAGCTCATCGACAAGGCTGTGCAGGTCGAGAAGGTCATCGCCGCTGCGCTCGCAGATCTGAAGCCGGATCGAAAGCTGTACGCCAATGTGGAGTACTACGCCGGAGTCGTGATGGAACTGTGCGGGATTCCGCGATCGATGTTCACCCCCACGTTCGCGTGCAGCCGCATGGTCGGGTGGTGCGCCAACATCGTCGAACAGTCACACGACAGCAAGATCATTCGCCCGATCGCCCGCTACGACGGTCCAGTGCCTTCGGCAGTGGTGCGGATAGGTGCCGCCCAGGGCACTTGACCGCGCCACTGCGGCGAAGCCGCACCGAGGTGTGCCATGATGGAAAACGCGCCTCGGTGCGCAGCGGCGGTGGGGCTCGCCGTAACCGAACCTCGGTCTTCGGACCGACAACAGTCCCTGTCTCGGCAGTCGCATGTCCGCAGATAGGGAGAAGTTCGATGAACGAATTCGACGAGACGCAGAGCGGTACCTCCGCCGACCGATCCATGCCGGTGGACCCCGACAGCCCGGGTTCGTCACGCCCACTGCACCTCCAACCACAAGCGATCGCGGCGGTAGCTCTCGGTGGCGTGGTGGGTACGGGTATTCGCTACGGCGCGGAGTCCGTGTACCCGGCCGTCGCCGGCTCGTTCCCGTTCACCACTCTCGTCATCAACCTCACCGGTGCGTTCGTACTCGGAATGCTGCTGGAGCGCCTCGCACTGGCCGGCCCCGACCAGGGATGGCGACGCCGAATCCGGCTGTGCATCGGCACCGGGGTACTCGGCTCGTACACCACGTACAGCTCGTTCGCCCTCGAGACCGTGGAGCTGCTACGAGATCATCGTGTGGTCGCTGCCGCGGTGTACATGACCGTCAGCGTGGTCATCGGAACGTTCGCGGCCGGAGCGGGCATCGTTCTCGCGCAACGGTTCGGCACCCGGGCGGAGGAGAAGCGATGATCGCACTGTGGGTCGTTCTCGCCGGAAGTGCAGGGGCGGTCAGCAGATTCGTGCTCGACGGCGTCATCCGATCACGACTGAAGACCCAGTTTCCGTACGCCACAGTGCTGATCAACGTCACCGGTTCGGCCGCACTGGGCATCGTAGCGGGATTGGTCGCGTTCAGATCGGCTCCGGAACAGGTGCAGGCCATAGTCGGCGTCGGATTCTGTGGTGGCTACACCACTTTCAGCACGGCAAGTGTGGAGACCGTGCGCCTACTCGAACGGCGACGTTACGGCCTCGCGGCATACAACGCTATCGGTACGGCACTGAGTACCACCGCGGTCGTCGGCGTGGCCATGGTCGCGACGGCGTACATCTGATCGTCACAACTGCGCCCTCATGGCCGGAAAGGCATTGGCAGTGAACCCGTTCCGCTCATACATGCCCAGCCCATAGGGCGTCGCCATCAGCTCCGCTCGCGCGATCCCGGTTCCACGAGCCCACTCCATCACCGCATCGAACGCTCTCCCACCGAATCCCTGACTTCGGGCATCGGGCGCAGTGCATACATTGCTGATCAAGACATCACGCCCATCCGGCGAGAGAGGCGAGTGTCCCGATATCTCGTGCAACCGCAGCCACTCGGCCCGGCCTGGTGTACGCCACTCAACTGATCAGAGCGCCCGATCACTGGATATCGCCGTGAACGCTATCGACACGCGTGGCGAGATCCGGGTATTCGACGATGAGTCCCGACGCGTCGTACCGCAAATCTGCGGAATACTCGAATTGCGGGGCTGTGTAGGCGCATGCAAACGATGACGCGCCAACCATTGGAAATGAATAGGTTTGATCGAGTACTTCCACCCTGCGCTCCGTAGCGCGGACGTACACCGCGCGTACTTCGTGCGGGCCGGAGATGGCCGAGAGCCTGTGAACGGGAATGGTGTTGGTGACGACAGACGCTTCGAGATCGATATCCGTACATGCTGAGAGGTCAGCTCGTTCTTCACCGTCGACAAACCATGTACCGTGCTCATCGCGAACGAGTTCCATGACCCAGGTTGCGCCACGGGTCCGCGTCTCGATACTTGCCTCACGCGTTTTCCAATTTTCGTCGACGACCACTCGGTAGCTGACTGTATAACTCGCGGTTCCTTCCACCGCGACGCTGCTACCCCAGATTTGGGTCGTACCTTCTGCTGAACCCGTTGCGAAGTACGCCACCTCGAAGCCGTCTCGCAGTCCGCAGTGCCGCCACGCTGCAGTCGCAGGAAGCTCGAGGAGGTGATGGTTCTCGATCGCCATATCGGGACTCCGTATCGATGCACAATTGGAGGTCGAGACTACCCGGATAGCTCCTGCTTCCCGAGTCTTCGAGCAATAGGCAATCCAAAGGCATCATCCGCCGCGACGCAACCACCGTTGCGGTCAATCCACGTTCTCACTCGCGCGATGTCGCTGCCGAAGGAGCAGCAGTAGACCGATGAACAGGGCGAGGACCGATGCCACTGCAGGAACGATCAACGCGCGTCGATAGTCGTCGATCGTGGGAATCTTCGCATCTCCGGTGACGAGGACGATGGTCGCGATGGACACGCCCAAAGCGGCGCCGAACTGAAATCCGGTGTACACGATTCCGCCTGCTACGCCATGCTTTTCGTCGTCGACTCCTTCTACTGCAGCGGCCGTCAACGGTCCGTAGATAAATGCGAAGGCAACGCCCAACAGCAGAAGCGACGGCAGCAGATCGATGAATCCCGAGTCGCGAGTCAACCGCAGGGTAAGAACGAAACCGAGTGCTACCGCCCCCAAGCCGGCCGCCATCACGGATACGTTGCCCCATCGTGCTACCAACCTCGGCGTCAGGAACGGAGCGATGACCAGTTCGATTCCCATCGCAGCAAAGGCCGAGCCTGTCTGCAGCGGTGTCCAGCCCAGTAGCTCTTGGAAATACAGCGTCAAGACGAATTGCCAGGCAAAGAATGCGCCGATGAACAGTGTTCCCACCGAGCTTGCCCACGGCAGCAGGCCGGTCGTCAACACTCCCTGAGGAATCAACGGATCGTCCGATCGCCGTTCGATCGCCACGAAGGCAATGCCCAATACTGCGGCAGAGCCGAAAGCGATCAGCCCCAAATTGTTCGACGTGTCTTCTCCGACTGCAACGATGCCGTAGATCAGGCTGACCATCGCCGCCGTCAGCGTCGTCCCACCGAGGAGGTCGAAAGATCCGCGAGCCCCACTCCCAGGCTCAGGCACGTCGGACACGATGAGATACCAACCTGCAACTAAGAATCCGAGTCCCAGCACGGCCGGTACGAAGAAGACCAACCTCCAGTCCAGAGATGTGAGCAGACCACCGGCGACCACTCCGAGAAGGAACCCGGATGCACCGATTGCGCCATAGACCGCAAGTGCCTTGCTGCGCAATGCGCCTTCGGGAAACGCGGTGGTCAGGAGACTGAATCCAGCCGGCGTCATGAAGCCTGCAGTAGCACCGGTGATGAAGCGGACCACAATCAGCACCCAGGATTCTTCCGCTAGCCCACCGATGGCCGAGAATACCGCGAACACAGCGAGGGCTGTCAGGAAAACCCGTCGTCGTCCGAGTACATCGGCGACGCGACCTCCCAGAATCATGAAGCCTGCGTACGCAAGCACGTAGGCGCTGATCACCCAGTGGGCTGAGCCGGTCTCGAGCCCGATGTCGGACGCAATACTCGGCACCGCCACGTTCAACATTGCGATGTCGATGCCCTCGAGAAACAAGGCTCCGGTCACGACACCCAGAACAGCCCACGCCTGTCGCGGTCGCTTCGTCGCATCGCCTTCGATAGCAGTGTCGGATTCGGTCACAATGTTCTCCTCGGTGACGAAAAATGAGTCGGTTACTTCTTGTAACCGGCCTCAGCCTGGGCGATCATGAACGCATGGCACAAGAAGGCACTTCGAAGTCAGTCGGTTCCCCACAGGGAAGCGACCAGGTAGTGGACGGATGTTGCCGAGATGGGCGTGAGGCATACCAATGGGACGCGCGAGAGGACTGCGGCGTCAGGCAGATTCTCGATCGCGTCGCAGACAAATGGTCGCTTCTGGTGATTGCACTGCTGGAAGAGCAGACGTTTCGATTCGGAGAGCTCCGACGAGAAATCGACGGCATCAGCACCCGCATGCTGACGGTGACTCTGCGCAACCTCGAGCGCGACGGGCTGATCGACCGACGGATGTATCCGGAAATCCCACCGCGCGTCGAGTACCGGCTGTCGGAACTGGGCCGAACATTGCTGGGCACCATCCAAGCTCTCGTCGAATGGACCGAACAGAACCAACACCGAATCGCCCGAGCCCGTGAAATATTCGACGACGCGTCAGCATCGTCCCCGAGTCAGAGCGACTCGGAGGTCGGCGTGGTATCGCGCTGACGGGACGCAGACGACGAAAGAGGACAGGATGGCTCAATATTGGAGTACCTACCCCACGGCCGAGGCCGGCGGCGAGCTTCCCGACGGTCTGGCTGCCGGTCGGTACGTCGAAGTCATTACGAACGGTCACGGCGCGCTTACCGCGTGGGTCGCCGGACCCCGTCGGTGCTACCGAACCCCTTATCCCGCGTCCGCGCACCCTCCCATGAGAGTGACTCGCGGTCACCCCAGCGGGCCGCCGGAGGAAGTGTGGTTCGAGCCTTGGACCGACGACGACGTGAAGGCTGAGAACGACGACATCAGTTCCTATCTGGCCGAGGCCGGTGTGCGGCTACGCCCCCATGGCTACCGTTGGTACGTGTTGGTTCCCGGATACATCGAAGACGGTGAGGCCCTGGAAAGCGCACTGCGCGAGGAGAACAAGTACATCGATCCCGCAGAGGTATACGCGGCCATCGAGGAGCTGTACGAGAGGCTGCTGAAGGGGATGCCTCTCTGCTGACATTCAGCTCAGCTTGGAACGGACTGCCGCGCAAGAAGAACAGCGGCTACCCCCACACCGACGACGAGGCTGTACGCGATCGTGAATTCGTGCAAGATCGCGAGAGAAAGCACCGCACCCGTCACTGCAATCAGGATCGATTGACTCATCGACTCCGAGATCTGCAAGGCAGAGCTGTTTGTTCCCTGTTCTTCCTCGATGGACTCGGCGAGAACGTTGGCAGTGATTCGCGGGTACGCCATGCCCATTCCTGTTCCCATGACGATGCATCCGCCCACCAGTGCAGCTACCGGTATCGCACCGGTGATGAACAGCAACGCAGACACCGGCCCGATCAGTACCAACATCGCCGCTTTTCGCACGAGAGTGTGTCCACCGCTGCGGCCGGAGGTTCTGCCCTGCAGCCACGCACCTGCGATCCATCCGAGGGCCCCGAGTGCGACAATCAGACCGGAGCGACTGGGACTGTAGTCGAGCTGGCGTTGGAGGTAGAGCGGCAGATAGATGTCCGTCGCCGCGACGGTCGCGCCGAGCAGTCCGCGCAGCGCCGTCAGCCGAGGAATGCCTGGCCGAATCCTGAAGGTGCCCTGGGGAAGAAGCCGCGTTGCGGACAGCCCGATCAGCGCAACGGCGCACAGAGTGCCGGGGACTAGAACACGAATTTCCTGCTGACTTGTGTGGTGCAACGCAAGCACACCTGCCGCTGCAACGACAGCCCACACTCCCCGAGTGCCGAATATGGCTGTGCCGGTGCTTATCCGGGCCGAACCACGCACCATGATCAGCAGCGACATCAACGAGGCTGCGGAACCGATCAGAACCAGCGCGAACACCGTTCGCCAGCCGACGAACTCGACGACCACACCGGTGACCAGTGGTCCTGCAATACCGGGCAGGAGCCACGCTGCCGTCAGCAGACCGAATACGCGTGGGTGTAGTCCGGCCGGGATGAACTGTGCGATGACGACGTACACCACGACGGAGTCGATTCCGCCGCCGATCCCCTGCAGAAGTCGGCCTGCTACGAACACTTCCATCGTGGGTGCCACGACGCAGAGTGCGATACCGACTACGAAGGTGGACCCTCCCACCGCCAGAGGCACCACGACTCCGCGACGGTCCGCCCAGTTCCCACCGATGGTCATCCCTATCAATGCCGCGGTGAGCGTCGACGCGTAGGCGAGCGAGTACCAGTGTTCGGCATCGAGATCATGGGCAATGACCGGGAGCGCGGTGGTGATAGCGAACGACTCGAACGCAACACACGTCATCATGCACAGCAGGGCGAGAATCAATGGCCGGTGCTGCCCGCGGAGCACACTCGCCGGCCGAGCTGCTCTGTCGATCATGGGCGTTCGTCACCGACGAGAAGTACGACCTTGCCTCGACCGTGTCCGGTTTCCACATCGCGGTGTGCATCGGCTGCGTTGTCGAGCGGGTATGCGTCTCTCACCGTGACATCCAGGCTTCCGGAGCCGCACAGATCGATCAGTTCCTGCAGTCGCACAGCAGACCTGTCGCTCGAGATCCACCGACAGTCGAGCTCTTTCGCCAGGACCATGTCGACGATCGTGCCGATTCGAGTTCGGTCGGGCAGTAGATCGACTGCAGTACGGAGGTTCTCATGCCCGGCCGCGTCGAGCACCAGATCGATTCCGTCCGGCGCCTCGGCCCTGATTCGTTCGAGCTGGCCGTCGCCGTAGGTGACCGGTGTCGCCCCCATCCCCGCGATGTACCGGTGGTTGACCGGGCTTGCGGTGCCGACTACATGCAGGCCACGGTGGCGTGCCAACTGCACCGCCATCGAACCCACCCCACCCGCGGCACCGTGCACGAGCAGGGTTTCGCCTGGGCGTGCTCTCAACCGTCCCAGCGCAGTGTGCGCTGTCTGGCCGGACGCCGATAGTGCCCCCGCGGCGCGCCACGAGACAGTGGTCGGCTTTCGGACGATCTGACTGCTGGGAACCGTGACGTACTTCGCGTAACAGCCGAGCACACGGAACCCGAGAACCGCATCGCCGACGGCCACGTCGTGAACATTCCGGCCGAGCGCCTCGACGGTTCCCGAGAATTCGTTGCCGAGGATCTGCGGGAACTCGATACTCGCACCCGGGGGCACCCATCCCCCGCGAATTGCCGCGTCCGTCAGCTGAACTCCTGCTACCTGCACTTTCACCAGCACTTCACCTGCGCGCGGTGCGGGCCGAGGAAGCGTTCTGGTCCTCAGCACCGACGCAGGCCCGTGTTCGTCGATGGCAGCGGCGCGCATCGTGGCACTCATCGGTCGACCACCGGCCCGTTCGCCAGCCGAGGGACGCTCAGGCTCAGATCTCCCGTGGCACGTACAGAGTCGACCATGACAGTCGGCACGGAGCTTATGCCGAGGTCGGCTGCACGACGAAGATCGTCGTCGACGTCGCTGGAGTATTCGTCAGATTCTTCGAGCCGCGTGATGCCATCGTCGGCCAGTCCTACTCGAAGTCCGATCGAGCGCAGAACAATCCAGTCACCGATATCTTCATTGCGCTCGAAATGGCTCGAGTACAGTGCATCCCACGCCACAAATCGATTCAATCGGCGAGCCGCGACGAGTTTGAGAAGACGGTGCGCAGCACGCGAGTCGACCGTCAACGAGGTGTCGATGTCGATGGTGAGCGTCTCAGCAGCGCCACCTTGGACAATTCGGTTTCTCTGCGCCGCCCAGCGTGCGGCGTCGAAACCCCAGGAAGTCAGCGCTGCATCTCGGACTGTCATTCCAGGCTGGGCCGGACCGTCGGGTTCGAGCAGAAGGCTCCTGTATTCGACCTTCGTATCGGGACCGAGTTGATCGAGCGCCCTGCCGAGCTGTCGGTGTCCGATCCAGCACCACGGGCACCGCACGTCGGCCCACATCGTGATCGTTGTCGTCAATTTTCTCTCCTGCCATCGCCGTCGAGTGCGATGTACAGTGCACTTCATCAAGTCCACTTGACGTCAAGGCGAACGAGAATCAGGAAGAATGTCATGACACGACTCGATACCGACGCCGTGTGGCTCAAGCCCGGTCAGGTCGCCGAACGTGCCGGCGTCGCGGTGTCCGCCCTGCACTATTACGAGCAAGTGGGATTGATCTCGAGTCGGCGCACCAGTGGAAACCGGCGTGAGTACCGCAGAGATGTACTACGCGTCATCGCATTCATCAGAACTGCCCAACGCCTCGGGGTGTCCCTCGAGAAGATCAAGGACGCACTGGATCAACTGCCGGAGCAGCAGATTCCGGGCAAACGTGACTGGATGCGAATTTCACGACAGTGGCACGACGACCTGACGGCACGAATCGATGAGCTGACTGCACTACGCGACAACTTCTCGAACTGCATCGGATGCGGATGCCTGTCACTCACATCGTGCCCATATTCGAATCCGAATGACGTTCTCGGGCAACAGGGCCCTGGCGCGCGGCGGCTCGGGGAACAGAAGGTGGCGGAGTCCAAGACGCGCTCACGTACCGTGCCGTCACTGTTCTCGTGACACCGGGCCCTGATGGATAGACCGAAGCCACGCCCAGTCATCCGGATTTTCTGGCCTCGATGAGGAATCGGCTCGAGTGCGCGACGAATGGTCCCTCCCTCAGGATTTGTTCGTGCAGTTCGCGTAACCGATCGCGATACTGCTCGACGGTGAATCCCGGAACCATCCAGATAACTTTGCGCAAGAAGTAAACGACAGAGCCGATGTCGTAGAACTCGATTCGCAATGACTCGAATCGAATGTCCATCACCTCGAGTCCAGCGGCTTGTGCAGCCGCGCTCTCGTCCTCGTAATGACGAGCGCGCCGAATCTCATCGGGCTGGCGGCCAAGAAAATATTCCACGAGTTCGAAGACGCTCGCATGCCCCACGTGCTGAGCGAAATAGGTTCCACCCGAGCGCAGGACGCGAGCAATTTCCTCCCACCACACAGTGGCGGGGTGTCTGCTCGTCACCAGATCGAAAGCTTCGTCGGCAAAAGGCAGCGGTGGCTCGTCGGAGTCGACTACTACCACCGCCCCGCGCGGATGCAGGAGTGCGGTCGCTTGCGCGACGTTCGGTGGCCATGATTCGGTCGCCACCATTACCGGTGGGAACGAAGATGCTCCCGCCAGGACCTCTCCCCCACCTGTCTGGATATCGAGCGCAGCCTCGGCCATGGCCAGCCGTTCGCCCATGAGCCGCTGATAACCCCATGTCGGTCGCTCTTCGGTCGCGCGGCCGTCCAACCAGGAAAAGTCCCAGCCGTCGACCGAAACGGAGTCCGCTTCGGCCACCATCTCCTCGAATGATCGGGTCATGGCTTCCAGCCTGTCAGACTGCGTGCGGTGTCTTCCACGCATATATGCGACGGTTACCGATCGAAATGGTCACAAGGTCTTGATCTTCTCGAACGGGTAGCCGCCGATTACTACGACGACGAAGACGTAGGCTGCCAGCCCGGCCAGCTCCCACGCTGTTCTGTGATGATGTAGGTCTGAGAACAGCCATACCAGGGGAGCCAGAAGCAGAATGGCGGCGACGATGCCACAGATTGCGAACAGCCTGTTAGCCGCGGCGCGCAGGTGCGGCGAAGTTTTCACTCGATCCGGTGCGTCGCGGCCGTAGAAGTCGGGATGCAGTGCCTTTCCTCGCAACCCGACTGACGAGGCGTAGCTGAACGCAACGACGCCCACGATCAGCCCGAGCGCAAGGGCGGTATTCACAACTACCCCGCTGCCGGCGCTCGTCCGGACAACGTGAATGACCGGTAGATCCGAAGTGTGTTCACGCACGCCCACCCCGCGACAATCGGGGCCAATATCCCGAGCCATGGGAGGGTACCGGCGAAGGCAAGTGCGAGAACCAAGAATGCGATCGCAGTCGCGCCGAACGACTCGACCTTCCGCCCGACGGAGGAACCTGGGGTTGCCACTATTCCGGGAAACCTCGGGGAGGCGGCGAGCATCGACACCGCCGACACGCACGCAGCGAAACCGGCAATAACCATGAACGAGAACACGAGTGCTCCGCCCAATCCGATTTCGGCCCAGTTCATCCGAGGCTCGAACAACCCGTGAACAAGAGACGTGATCACGGTGATCGAAGCGAAAAAGCCCAAGTACAGCAGCACAATCGGCCCCGCCAGCCCTGCCGTCTTCCGACTATCCATACCGAACGGTATCAAATCCTAGCAATCAATTGGATCGCAACGGCCGTCACTACCGCCGTGACCGGCCCGGTCAGGGTACGGACTGCCTACATTCCCCCGCGAACAGTCCGCACGTATTCTCGCAAACCGTCCAGATAGGGCTGCATTTCGTCGATTTCGTTCAGATGGACGGAGTGCACCGGGTAGTTTCGACCTTCGAGGAAGAGTGCCACATCGTCGACCACGCCTGCGGCCCACCATCGATCACGTCCACCCCACTGCGTGAATTCGATACTCACTCCATCGGCAAGAATCGACACGGTCTCTCCTGGAGCATCGCTGACTGCCCGGTGCCGATTCTCGTATTCGGGCTGCATCGGTGAGATCCCGGTAGCGCGTTCGATCGCTCGAACCACCTCCCGTCGAGGATCTCCGACCACGGTGTTGATCTGCACAGACACGTCGCCGTCGGGAGTACCGTGCACGAGTCCGGCGGACGACAACCGGTCGTCCACCCACTCCCAGTCCCCGATCATGATCGGTCCGACCCACTCTTTCAGCCCGAACACGCGCACCTGCCGAGCTCCCGAAAGAACACGGCCCTCGATCTGGTTCATCTGTTCCCAGAATTCCTCCGGGGACAGTCGACCTGACACTTGCATTGTGCGCCTTCCTCAGTTCGAGAGCATGGCCTCCGTCGTAACCACTGTTGCGAATTCACCGTGCAGGTTTGTTGCCGTGACTGCCGACAATGTCGCGGCAGGCACCGTGGTTCCATCGAGTGCGATGCGATCGAACGTATGGGTCGCGTCGATGACGAAATAGGTGTCATAGCCGAGGTTGCCCGCCATCCGTGCGGTTGTCTCGCAGCAGTGATTGGTGGTGATTCCGCAGATCACCACCTGATCGATGCCTTCATTGCGAAGCCAGGCGTGTAGATCCGGCGTGCCGTAGAAGCTCGAGTTGACTCGCTTGCTGATCAACAGATCAGGTGTCCCCTCGAGGATGTCCTTGAAGGCGTGCCCCGCACCCGCCGGTGCCAGCGGTGACTGCGGGTTGTCGGAGTCGTGTCGAACGAACACGATCGGCCATGCCTTCGATCTCCACAAGCCAACGAGTGCAGCGATATTGCTCTCGCACAGCGGGTTGTCACGTGGACCCCAGAAGTCGGAATCATCGAACCCAGCCTGCACGTCGACGACGATCAGAGCGGGCCGTTCCAGAGATATCGATGGAGCCTTCATACTGTTCAGACTAGCCGCGAACAGCCGCGGAGACCATGATGCCGGGTGGCCCCTTACCCACCCTCGTCTTCGTTCGATCAGCACACGGTAGTGCGTTGTGTTATGTGCGCCGTACTCCGTGAATCGTACTGAGCTGCAATGTGATCGGGCAATGCCCGTGACGCCGCTCATCACGCAGGAGAAGGACCGGAAACCGCCGGCCACGGCACGTGCTCGCCTCGAACGAAAACTACCTACTACCCGGCATGTGGAGCGCTACTCGATCAGGTCGAACTCCCAGTTGACGCGTTGGATCGCCAGGTCCACCAACCGAATCCGTTGGGCGATATCGTCCGCAGCAGAGCGCAATTCGGCAACCGGAAGAGCTGCTACATAGACCAACTCCGATCGCAGTTGACGCGGGCCGTACCTGCGCTCCTGATCACGTCCCGACGCCGCGTCCGCCGCGGCGGAGATCGCCCTGTGACGCATACGCAGCACGTCGCGGGACGCGAGCGCATCGGTGATGGTTCCGTCCCGCATCCTCGCGGTGCTGTTGGTCCGGTTGATCCTGCGTATGAGTTCTTCGAGCCGATCGAGTGCAGATCCGTACTCCAACAACAGAATCGAAGCATCTTCGGCCGGTGATTCACCGTCCTGGTGGCGGGCATTCGCCAGAATCCGAACCTTCAGATGTTCGGAGCGCTTGATCAGTTCCCCTCGTTCAGCGAGGGCCTCGGCAAGCTTCATGATCTGCACCTCGGTGCACTGGAACCGGAGGTGGGGTGACTACGGGCGCTCATGCGCCTTTCGACGCGTCGAATGTGTTCATAGAACAACAAGTACCACAGTTCGTCGCGATACGGAAGGCCTTGTGCGAGTGACCGATCGCCACACCTTCACCGAAGGTCCAGGAGAAGTCTTTTCAACAAGCCTGCAAGTTGGCTTCGCTCATCCGGATTCAGTGACCTGAGCAGAGCTTCCTCGTTGGCCACGTGCGCGGGTAGCGCGGCATCCACTGCGGCAATTCCGGCCGGCGTCAATTGCACGATGACCACCCGACGGTTGGTGGGATCGATTTCTCGCTCGATCAGCCCCTTGCCGGTCAGCCGGTTCAGACGGTGCGTAACAGCGCCCGACGTCACCATCGCGCTGTCCAACAACTGTCCGACGGTAAGACGATGCGGAGCCCCGGCGCGTCGGAGCGTCGCAATCAGGTCGAATTCACCTGACTGCAAACCGAATTCGACCAACACTGCCTGCGTGCGCTTGTCCAGAACGGATGCTGCTCGGCTGATGCGGCCGATAACGGCCATAGGGCTGACATCCACATCGGGCCGCTCGGCCTGCCATTGCTCGACTATCCGGTCCACTGCGTCGAGTGCCTCGTTCGCCATCGACCAACCACCCTTCAAAACTTCAGCGCTCAATTGTTGACATTCTGACACGGCAGTCCTACCGTTCAACACTAGATAGTTGAGCGTTAAGATGTTCAGGGACCCGGTCCCGGAGATGAGCCAACAATGCGGACACCTCGCACGCAGACACAACCAACCGATGGTCGACGCCTCCCGCGTGACATCGCCTCCTCGACTCTCGGATTGACGGCCGCTGCTGCCCTTGCTCCCATCCTCTGGGGCACGACATACCTGGTGACCACCGAACTTCTTCCTCCGGATCGGCCGATGACGGCCAGCGTCCTGCGTGCGGTGCCCGCCGGACTACTTCTGCTGCTCGTCGCGCCAGGCATACCCAGCAAGGGTTGGCGACTGAAGACCGCAACCCTCGGCGTATTGAACATCGGCGTGTTCTTTCCGATGCTGTTCGTGGCGGCCTACCGACTACCCGGAGGGGTCGCCGCAGTCGTCGGGTCTGCGCAACCACTCATCATCATCGCGATATCCACGGGGTTCGACTGGGGACGCACACGCCCAGTGCAGATCGGATGGGCCATCGTCGCCGTCGCCGGGGTCGCACTGACGGCCACATCGGGCACAATCCGACTCGACGCAATCGGTCTCGCCGCTGCAGTAGTCGGAACGGTCAGCATGGCCACCGGTGTCACTTTCACGAGACGCTGGGGCGTGCCACCCATCACCAACCCGCTCAATTCCACTGCGTGGCAATTACTCGTCGGCGGCATTGTCATTTCTCCGTTGATTCCGATCGTCGACGACGGTCCATGGGCAATCGATACCGAGGCTGTAGTCGGCTATGCCTGGCTCGCAGTGATAGGCGGTGCCTTGGCCTATTCACTGTGGTTTCGCGGTGCCCGCGCTCTTCCTCCCGCCAACATCACACTCCTCGGCGTACTGAGCCCTCTGACTGCGGCAGTCGTCGGATGGATCGCACTGGGACAGAACATGACCGGACTTCAATGTCTGGGGTTCGGTATCGCACTCATCGGTTCGATAGCCGGGCAGTTCGTGCGACGCGGACCCGAAGCCGATTCGGCTGGCAAGAAACACGGCTCGTCGAACCATCCTCGATACCAACTGAATTCCTTGTTCCCGTCCAGAAACAAGTAGTGCATCTGGATCGCGGCGTCGATTCAGGGACTGGACCCGGTGCGTTGTGACGACTGCTCCATAAAACGACCGGTCAGTCCGTGTCGCGTCCCTGGTCACAGCCACAACGTTCTATCGTGTCTTTCATGACGTCGTCCAGCTACATGCCGTTACGAACCGAAACTGGATCGCGTACGCATGCTGGGCAAGAGTCGTTCGTCGAAGGCACACGCGCGCAGTCCGTTCCGATTCAACCTGGACACACGACGCCGGATCGCTTCGGTCCTCGATGGCTGGCGGGATCGACCCTTGCAGCGTGCATCGCCATCGCAGCACATGCGTACTTCCTGGGATGGAAAGTGCCGTTCGGCCTCTTCGGCAACGGAATAGACACCATCGTCTACCGACACGGCGGCGAGGTAGTCCTGAATGGTCAGCCGCTGTACGAGTTCGCGCTGTTCGACGTCGGATTGCCCTTCACCTACCCGCCGTTCGCGGCATTGGCCTTCACCCCGCTCGCGCTGCTCACCGTGACGACTGCCGTGACACTGCTGCAGGTGATCAATGTGCTGCTGGTCTACGCGACGGTAGTCCTGAGCTGGCGGGCGCTCGGACATCGTAGCGGCGGAACGTATCTCGTCAGCGCGCCGATGGCGATCGCGTTCACCTGGCTCGAGCCCGTGCGCATGACCATCTGGCTCGGGCAGATCAACCTTCTGTTGCTGGTGTTGGTTCTGTTCGATCTCAACCGAGGTGAGGGCAGTCGTCTCCGCGGTGTCGGTGTGGGAATTGCTGCGGGGCTCAAGCTGACTCCCGCGTTCTTCGTCCTCTATCTTCTGGCCGTCAGACAGTGGCGCGCGGCGCTCACCGCGGGTGCCGCCTTCATGCTCACCGTTGCAGCAGGATTCCTGATCATCCCTTCCGATTCGTGGAAGTTCTGGACCGCGACGATGGTCGACTCCGAACGGATCGGGGCACTCGCGTCACCGGCAAATCAGTCGATCCACGGAGCCCTGGCTCGTGTGTGGCCGGGCCACACACCGCCGTTCATGGTCTGGTTTGTCATTGCCGCCGCCGTTGCCTTCCTCGCTCTCTGGACAGCTGCACGCGCGCACAAAGCAGGTAAGACGTTGCTGGCATTGGTGATCTGCGGCCTCGCGACGCCGATGGTGTCTCCTTTCGCATGGGGTCACCACTGGGTGTGGTGCATACCGTTGGCCATCGTCGCCATCGACTACGCCATTCGCCGTCGCACCTGGTGGAGCTGGCTGGCACCGGTAGCGGTCACCGCACCGATGATCGCCTGGTATTTCACCGACTACCGCGGAATCAAAGCAATCGGAATCTTCATGTTCGAGGGATCACCCGCTTTCGAGGCTGCCGTTCAATTCACCTATCCAGCAGTCTTTCTGGCCATGATCACCGTCACCCTGCTCTCATCGTTCCACCGTGCCGGACGAGGAACAGGTGCCCAGTACGCAAAGCGATGCTGAGTAGCCTGCAGTATGCGTAGATCCGCTCGGGCGATTCCAGTGATCACACTGTGCGGACTGCTGACATCCTGCGGCCACATTTTGCCTTTCGCCGAGTCCGACACGGAGTCCTATCGACCACTCACCGCCAGCACCACGCGGACTCCGAACTGCATGGCCGACGACATCGTCTCCGCACTGGGCGGCTCTGTGTGGGATCCGAACGTCACTGTCGACGCCCCTACGCCGGGCTATCCCCCGCGATATTTCGAGCCGGTCGAAGTGCTCAGATGCGAACGGGCGCTCAGTGACGACAACGTGCTGATGTTGGATTCGGTCCGTCTCCGCGGAGACGTCCAGGCCGCGATGGGCGAGTTCGCAGTCCCCTCGAATCGTTTTGCAAGCGGCATCATGGCGAGCTGTGCCTACTCGATCGAAGCACCCGTCGGACTGTGGTTCGTCGACGCATCGGGTCGAGCATTTCGTCCCGCCTGGCCCGCCGAACCGTGCGGACTACGAGACGAGCCGCTTCAGTTGTTGAACGAACTGGACGAAGTTTCTCGGACCGTCTACTCCACGGGCTACGACTACGACTACGCGACTGTGTGTTCGGGCCCAGCTATGAGCGGGGAATTCTACGAGACCTCCGACGCCGACGTTGCCAGTGCAGTCGAGCGTCGACGCACAGGCGATTCGATGCTTCCTCCGGCTTTGGTGGCACCCACAGACGACGTCGGATTCTTGCAGGTCTGCACGTACGCCCGATCCGAAGACGCGGATGCCTTGCCTGCCGAATACGAGACCGTGATGGGAACGTCCTTCACCGTTGACCGGCCGGACAGCATCGAATTGCTCGGCTACATCGTCGACGCGCCTATCGCTCAGCCGTGCTCGACTCCGGCAACACTGTTTGCCTCTACCGACCTGACTCGCCCCGACGGTTCCGGATCCACCCACCTCACAGTCGAATTGGACGGGTGCCGACGCGTCGCAGGATTGGGATTCCTCCGAGAGCTACCGATTTCCGCATACGGCATCCTCACCCGAGATCGGTGATGACATGAACAGTTCGTGGAAGGCAGCGCTTGCATTGCTGGTCCTTCTCACCACCTCGTGTGGTTCCTTCGAGCCCGGAAAACCCATGTCCATGGACGAAGACGATGCGTCGCGCGAGGTGGAGAAGATCGCCTTCACAATCCCGGATGGATTCCAGTTCACTCAGGGCGTCATGTACTCGGAGTTCGTGGGCCAACCCGCGTGGTCCGCTCGATTCGACGCACCGAAGGAATTGGACGGGCCGGCTGTCACTGCGGCCAACCCGTCGTATCCCCCGCTACAACCGGCTACGTGCGGCACCGCCACGAAGACCAGCTGGACCTCACTGGGCTTCAGTTGCGAAGCCGAGATGCTGTCCATGTCGCGCCCCGCTCAGGGATCGAGAGACCCTGTCTCCGTTGTGCTGACCAGGGGCGCGCGGGGATCGTCTCTGTTCATCTACTGCGCTGGTCACTGATCGACCCGACCTCGCGCAACTACTTCAGATGCCGGTCGAAGAATCTGTTTCCATCGTCGCCCTCGAAGTGCGGGACGCCGGTGTGCCCACCCATGTTGGCGTGCAACGTTTTTTGGGTCGAGCCGAAAGCGTCGAACAAATTCAACGCCATGTTCCTGTCGTTTCCTTCGTCGTCCCATTGCAGAAGAACCTGCAGCGGAATGCTCACCTGCTTGGCCTCGTCGAACATGACGCGGGGCACGAAGCTACCGGCGAACAGCAGCGCGGCCGCGATGCGTGGCTCAACAGCCGCGAGTCGAACTCCGATGGCCGTCACGCCTCCCGAATAGCCGACAGGTCCAACAACTCCGGGGAGAGTGAGGAGAGAATCCAGAGCAGCCTGCAACTCCGGTACCGCCTTCTCGACCAGTGGAAGGACGAGTCGATCGATGATGTCGTCGGTGACCGGTTCGCCGGCTCCCACTGCTCGGCGCAGATCTGCTCGAGCCTGCTCGGCGACAACAGATCGCGGACGCATCCCGCTACCCGGTAGTTCGAGGGTTGCTGCGGCGTAACCTGCGCTCACCGCGTGTCGCGCCCGAGCGGCAAGACGGGAATACATCATATCGAGACCACCGGGATGGCCGAAGAGAATCAAAGGTGTTGGAACAGTACGGAATACCGGAGTCCACAGGATCCCGGGAATGTCGCCGAGTGTGAACTTGCGTTCGAGGACATGATCATCGAGACGTTGTTCGGACGTGAAATGCATGGTCGTGCCTTTCGGGAGCTGATCAACGGCGCTCCCGGACCGACCTGCTGTCAGATCGTGTCACTCCGAAGGAGCATCCATGTCGGTACTGCGTTCACGGCTACCACCTCCTCGGTCTCGTACGTCGCACAGAAGGTAGCAGGGGACAACGCACTCGGCCAGCGATTACTTTCCGGCCCGGGTCCGTGCTCTTCCACTGTCGAATTCACGATTCTCCCGCTACGATCCTCGATACAACAGACCGGATGGTCTCGAGCGTGGAGGATCGAATGCCGTACGTCGGTTTGCTGGTGATGCTGCTGTGGGTGTTCTGCCTGATCGACGTGATCACTGCCGATGACGGCGGGGTCCGGTATCTCCCCAAGATCGTCTGGCTGCTGCTCGTGGTGTTTCTACCGTTTGCAGGATCGCTGGCCTGGCTGTTCGCGGGACGCCCGATTGGGGGTGGAATCTGGGGAGGTCCAGGCGGCGGCTCCGGCTACCGGAGGGCAACCAACTCCGAGTTCCCGGAATACGAGACGCGGCCCGGCCGCCAGGCTGCCCAGAATCCCGAAGCCGACGCCGAATTTCTTCGTCGCTGCCGGGAACGCGCAGAGGAGCAGCGCCAACTCGAGCGTGAGCGTCGCAAACGCGATCTCGGGTTCTGATCAGCGTTGCTGGATCGACGGCGAATCGATGGTTCCCCAGCGCGAGGGTGGCAACACGATCAGACGCGCCTTTCCGATGACATCGTCGACCGGAACGGTGCCGCCGAGTTCATCCCTGGCATGAGATCTGGAATCGGCTGAGCCGCTTCGATTGTCGCCCATCATCCAGAGATTGCCAGACGGTACGGTCACCGGGCCGAAGCAGCGACCGGACTGCGGCAGGGTCTCGCACGTGAGCGTGTTCGCGACGAACGGGAAATCCATGACTACGTACGGCTCGTCGAGTGGCTGCCCGTCTACTTCGACGCGCCCCTGGGAGTCGCAACACTGCACGGTCTGCCCGCCGGTTGCGATGACTCGTTTCACCAGATCGTTCTCGTCGGGCGCGACCAGTCCGGCCCACGAACCCGCGTCTTGCAATGCCTTGGCGATCGGGTTGGTCGATCGCGTCGAGGTGTAGCCGACGTTCCACGACGACGTCGGTGCCTTGAACACCACCACATCACCGGGCTGCGGATCACCGAAGCGAAAGGTGATCTTGTCCACCACGATTCGATCACCTGTACACCCCGGACACCCATGCAAGGTGGGCTCCATGGACTGGGACGGAATCAAGTACACCCGACCGACGAACGTCTGAAGCAGAACACTCAGCACCAGCGCGACGACGACGAGTACGGCTGTCTCACGCAACCAGGACGGGGCTTTACGTCGCTGACTGTCGGGTGCTTTCGTCATCCTGGAAGTCTAAAGCCCTCCGTCGCGTATCGTACCGTGCATGCTGTTTGTCGGTCTTCTGGTCGCTGCGCTCGGTGCGGCGATGATGACGATCGCGACCAGGCAATTATCGCGCGTGAACGAAGGCCACTATTTGCCGGTAATCATCGGAAAATTCGCAGTCGCTTCCCCTTTGAAGGTCACAGCGCTGCGGGTTGCGGCCCAGGCCGTCTCCGTGATCGGTGCGTGGACCGTTGTGACGGCGCTCTGGGACGTCACAAACGCCACGCCTGCGGTGGCAGTCGGATTGATCGCTCTTGTTGCTCCAGTGGCAGTTCCAGTCATCGTCATCACCACCGCTCATAACAGTCGCCTACCGGATTCGCGTCGTCCAACCTCGTGAGCATCTCGGTCGCACCGAAAGGAGAACAACCTCGATGAAGTGGTTCGTATCGGCCCGCAGTGCCGAGACCATCAGCAGCACGATTCGTACTGGCGAATCAGCAGATTGGGACGAGGCCGTTGCGCAGGCGATACAGACCGGTCGCGAATTGACGCACGCGGACGACGGCACTCAGCTCGGCCCCGCGCGGAACTATCGAATCGGCGACGGTGAGGCGGTATCGACCGCCGATGGCAGCAGTACCGCGAGCGACGATGATCTACGTCGACGCATAGAGCAGCAGACCGAGTACGACGCCGGAGTCGCCAACGCAGCTCCGACTCCACCCAAATCGGTTGCCGAACAATGGGACCGAATTGCACAGTGGCTCACGGACAACGTCTCGTCCGTCTCGATCGCCGGTGCCGCGGACGAACAGATTCAGGACGCAATGCGTTCAACCGGCGGCCTGTGGCCCGAGGAATTGACGTCGTTCTTCCGTCTGGTCAATGGCTTCCCCCGCGAAAACTGGGTTTCGATCTTTCCTATGCACGAGCTGTTCGATGTCGACCGCACCGTCAGCGAACGTCAGCTCGAGCTCGACATCTGGGGTGAGATCGACGCCGAGATGGGTGCCGAACCTCAGGTCGGAACGGCAGCTGGAGAGTACGTCGGAACCTACTTGCCTGAGTTCATTCCGTTCGCGGGAGCAGACGGCTATCTGCTGTTCGTCGACGCTCGGTGGGGCCCTCTCCATGGTTGCGTCACAGAGTTCCAGAAGGTCGACGCCGACGGCGCAGGCCCCAAGTGGCCATCGTTGAGCGCGATGTTGACGGACTTGGCCGATAGCCTCGAGACCGGCACAGCCTTCGACGGTCAAACTCCTACCGTGGTCGACGGCCAATTGCGTTGGCAATAAGCAGTGGTGGTACGACAATCGGTACATACTGAGCGGATGAGAAGCGCCGGAGTGTCTGCTATCGCTCTCGTGATGATGGTCTGTGCCTGCGCGCCTGCCGAAGTCGATGAACCCCGAGTTCCGGTGGCCTCGGTTCGTTCGACCCAGTTCTCCCCTCCCCCTCCGCCGGTCAACGACACCGTTCCCACCGCAGAGCAACTCACCGAGCTTCTCGCTGCAAGCCTGAATTACGGTATACGGGAGGATGATCGGGCTCGTCTGTTCGACGGACCCGTCGAACGCAACGTGTCACTCGCACGCGCGTGGGGTGCCCAACCCGATCCACAACACATCGAATTCACGACGGTCGAGCCTGTCGGACCGGACGCGGTCCACGCGAGTGGGCAAGGGCATCTGGGAAATATCGAGCCCTATCCGGTCGGTCCGATTCCCTTCGTCCGTTGGGACAACGAATGGAAGGTCTCCCGCACCTTCGCGTGCGGATTCGTGGGCGCTTTCGACGGCCCCGACGCGTGCGCGTGAGTCGGAGTACCCGGTCCCGCGTCTATCGTTCACCCTCGAGATCAAGAACATTCCAGTCGCTCAGGTCCCGACGCATCTGTCGATCGTGGGTGCAGACAACCACGGCCGCGTCGGTTGCTTGCAATGCCTGGGTCAATTCGTCCACCAAAGCGATGGACAGGTGATTCGTCGGCTCGTCGAGCAACAGGACGTGTGGGCGGCGAGCCAGTGCGAGCGCCAGATCGAGTCGACGCTGTTGACCCATCGAGAGCTCCCCGATTCGCTTATTCGTCTCCCTCGATCGCAAAAGACCGAGCGAAGACAACGAAACTGTCATGCCGCTACAGGACCGGAAGTACTGCCCTGCTGAACATTCTGGAGGTAGTGCGGACTCCTGCCGCAGCAGAACCACTCGCGCAGCACAAGAAGCCTGAACCTGCCCAGCCGTCGGATCCAGCTCACCCGCCAGCACGGACAGCAGTGTGGACTTTCCCGACCCATTGGGGCCGGTCACCACCTGCTTGCCGCCCGCCTCCAGGTTCAAAGACACCGGCCCATTCAGCCGACCATCGACTGCGACATCATCCGCAATCAACAGGGAAGAACCGGATGCTGCAGCGATCTCCGGAAACCTCAACCGCTGAGGGGGTTCCGGAACGGGCAGCAGCTGAGATTCCAAATCTTGCTGCCGGCGTTGCACGTTCCGTACGAGACCCCCGGCGCGGGTGGCACGTTGATGCTTGTTCGTGCCCTTGTCGGGTCTCCAACTGCCGACGAGCCTGTTCTGCGCCTTGCTCAGATCCTCGCGCAGTCTCGCCGTCTCCGCCAATTGCTGTCGATGCTCCTGCTCCCACCTGACCAGCTCGGCAGCACGCCCGGCGCGATAGCTGTCGTATCCGTCGCCGTAGATGCGTGGCCGGCCGTCCGGCGTCGGGTCGAGGTCCAGAATCTGTTGCGCTACATCGGAGATCAGCGCACGGTCGTGGCTGACCACAACGACGCCGCCTGTACGAGCTCGAAGTCGGTCCGTCAGATAGTCGAGGCCCGCTCGGTCGAGGTGATTGGTCGGCTCGTCGAGCAGCAAGAAATCGTGATTCCCTCCGAGTAGGCACGCCAGTCTCACCCGATAACGTTGTCCGACAGACAGTTCGGTCAGTAGCCGAGATCTGTCACTCACCGCGCCGAGGCCATCGAGAGCGATATCCACCCGCCGCTCGGCGTCCCACGCATCGAGAGACTCGACTCGCTCCAATGCTATGGAGTACCTCTGCTCGGCTCCCCCGGCGCCAGTAGCGAGTTCCTCCGCGGCGGCGTCGAGATTCGCCAAAGCCACAATCGAATCGGCGACGGATTCTCGAAGCACCTCGCCCACTGTTCGTTCATCGTTGGTAATCATTTCTTGCTCGGCCACTCCGACAGTTCCGACGCATGATATGCAGCCGGAATCCGGCGTCAGCCTTTCGGCCAGGACGTTCAGGAGGGTTGACTTGCCGCGCCCGTTCTCGCCCACGATCGCCCACCGCGATGCGGCAGTCACCGCGATGTCGACACCGCTCAATACAGTCGATCCGCCGAAGGCGACAGTGATGTTCGAGGCGATGAGTTGAGCGTCGGAGCGCGCAGAAACAGCTGTTGAATGTGACATTTGATCTCCAAAGAGCAAGCGCACCACAATAAGTGCGCCTGAGTTGACGGGACTGGACCACGACGGTCCCAGAACGACGGCACCAACAGACGCCGGTATTCCCGGCGCTCGGTGGTGCTTACGTAGTCCGTCACTCGAAGATCAAATGCATGCCCCGACGGTAGCAAGCAGCATCGCTGGACTGCCACCTCGTTTTGGGGCGTGCACCTCGAATTGGGCGATGCGGCCGCGTACCCACCCCGCAAACGCGAGCGCATTTGCGTGAAATCCCCTGAATCCGATCACTATTCCGAACGCGGATGACAAGTGCGCGCGCGTTTGCGAACGACCCGACCCGCAACCGAAACCCGAATCGGAACCGTCATACTTCCGATCTGTACGACCCATCGATGCGAGTTCTGATGCGGCGGATGGCCCTCCAGCCCGCGGGTGTTGCGATCGTACTCACGATTGCTCCGAGAACGATGCCCTGCGACAGTGCCGACCATTCACTAGGACTGTCTCCGAACAGCGGCCACGTGTACACAACGCCCAGTACCAACAGGAAGATCACCGCGCGCATTGCGTCCTCGTCTCTCACTCGAATCGGACAAAGTCGACCGCTCGGTATATTGTTACCGTACCGACTGCACCACAGAAGGATCGACGTGTCGAACCAGCGAACGTTTCGCGAGTACGTGATGACCGGCCCGATGAGCAAGAAGGGCGGGGCTACTCGCAGCGACTACATCAACGCTCTCGCATTGGTTCCCGCGGTGGCGGTCGGATTTCTCCTGGCTCGACTGGTAGCGAGTTTCGGATCGATTCCCCTCGACATCGCGGTCGGATGCCTTGGCGGCGCGATCACCGGAGTTCTGTACCTCTATCTCGCATATCGGGTCGACTGCCGGCGGACCTAGGTCGACTCGACATCCGCATTGGCGTAGTCAACCGGCGCGAGTAGGTAGGCGAACAAGTAGCTGACGGCCCCCAAAACTGCCAGCGCGATCAACGACTCCGGGAAGCCCGAGTCCCCGGCCGATGCGGCTATTCCCCAGGCGAAGAGGGTGCCGACCAGCAACACCACCGAAGCCGCAGAGCACAGACCGAATCGATGACGCCATCGGTTGCGAGTACGAGGTGGCCAGAACACCGCGGTCCGCATCGCATAGCGCCCGCCGGCAACCGCGACGAGTCCGACCAGCACCCCGCAGAGCCCGCCGATGATGACGAAAGGTGTCAGATTCCACCACCGGCCGTCGACGACGACCGGCAGCATGATCACAGCGGCTGTGCATGCACCGCTGATGGCCGCAACACACAGCTCCTTCGCGATCCATTCCACACGAGTAACTCAAACATATGCCGCACGGTCTGGCTGCTCGTTCGTCCGAGGTGGCCGAAGCGGCATAGCCATCGACCGATCTAGACTCCACCTCGTGTATCCAGATGGTGAATCTCCAGGCGGCATCATTGCTCAGACGTTGCGTGAGGAGATTCTGGCCGGGAGTCGCGTCGGCGGCGAGCGGTTGGTCGAGGAGTCGATTGCCAAGGCTTTCGGCGTCTCTCGGGTACCGGTGCGAGAAGCGCTCGCTCAGCTCCAGGCCGAGGGTTTCGTCACCATCGTTCGCTATCGAGGTGCGACGGTCTCGACAACGCTGCACAAGGAGAACAAAGAACTCCTCGAAGTTCGGCACGGGCTGGAGGTGTTGGCCGCTCAGCTCGCCGCCAAGAACAGGGGCGGCTCGGTGGCGGACGAACTCACCGCAGTAGTCGAACAGGCCCGGGCACAGTCCCCTACCGCGGAGACGACCCGACCGTTTCACGACCTGGTCGCGATGGCGGCAGGCAACGATCAACTGCGCGAGATGCTGGCCGGGGTCAATCGCCGGGTGGCCTGGGGTCTCGGCCACGATCCGGGCGCGTCCGTCCACGATCACGCGGCCCTGGCCGCGGCAATCCTCAACGGTTCGCCCGTACAGGCCGGTTTTCTGATGGACGAACATCTCCGGCGTGACGAGGCCGACGCCCCACGCGGGGCCTGAACCACTGGGTCGTATACGATTTATGGGATATATCGAGTCCTTAACATGTTCGTAGCGGGAGCTAACTGAAATGACACACATTTTGTATACAAATTAGGCAGTCGTTTCGGAGAGTTACGAGAGGCGACTCACCGGAAACATCCGTTGCCGGTGCCTGCCAGCCCGCTGGAGCACACCATGTCTGCCTCTACCTCGGAATCCGTCCCACCTACTCCCATCCCCCCGATCGAACCCACACCGCCACCCGCATCAGGCCTGACCAATGCACTCGATCGCATCGGCTTCACCCGAGTGCAAGGTGCAGTGATCCTGCTGCTGATGGCCGGTCTGTTCTTCGACAGCCTGGAGCAGAACTCGACCGGCGCGATGGGACCGCTCATCAAGGAATCTCTCGGAATCGGTAACGCCCAATTGACACTCATCAACACTGCCACCGTGATCGGCGGTCTCGTGGGACGCCTCATCGGCGGATATATCGCAGACCGCTGGGGTCGCCGAACTGCGTTGAGCCTCAACCTTCTCGTCTACACGCTCGGTGGCCTGATCAGCGCCGCGGCCGTCAGCTACGAAATGTTGCTCGCCAGCCGCTTCATCGTCGGCATAGGCCTCGGCGGCGAATTCACTGTCGGCTTGGCCATTCTCGCCGAACTCGTTGCAACCCGACACCGCGGCTCATTGCTGGCGACGCTCAACATCTCGTCCGGCGGCATCGGCAATATCGCCTCCTTCGGGTTCTTCATGCTGGTACTCGGCCCGCTCGGTGGAGTGCTCGGCGGCGACGACACCTCGTGGCGCTGGACCTACGTCATCCTCGCGTTGCCGGCAGTACTGGTGGTCTTCTTCCGTCGCTATCTGCCCGAGTCTCCTCGGTTCCTGATGTCCAAGGGCAGGATCGACGAGGCCAATCGCAGCCTGACCCGGCTGGCCAGCGGCTCCATCTCCGGTCTCCGAAACCCAGGACCGACAAAGCAATTCGTCACTGCCGAGGACATTCTCCCCAGCACCGAGAAGACGTCCTACGCCGAGGTCTTCAAGGGACAGAACTTGCGCCGCACAGCCGCCGTCGGAGCCGCGTCGTGGATGTCCTTCGGCGCTCAGGTCACGCTGCTGTTCCTGATGCCCATCCTGTTGGTCTCCCGCGGTTATTCCCTGACCGACTCACTGTTGTTCACGATGATCATGAACATCGGTAGCCTGTTCGGAGCCTGTGCCGCATGCTATTTGGCCGGGCGCGTCCGTCGACGCCCCACCGTCATGACCGCTGCGGCTCTCGGTTGCATCTCTGCCATCGCCTTCGCAACCCTGGCGAACAGCGTCGCCACCATCTTGATCCTCGGCGCAATCTTCCAGTTCTTCACGATGATGCTCAACACGATGCTCTCGGTATGGACACCCGAACTGTTCCCCACGTCCATCCGCGGCATGGGCACCTCGGTGGTCAACGGAATCGGCAATGTCGCCGGGGCCGTCATGCCGTTCGCGGCCCTCTTCTTCTTCGATATCGCCGGTGTTGCTGGGGTCTTCATGATGATCGCCGGCATGTACGTCCTCCTCGTCGTCGCCGCGAAGTTCGGCCCGGAGACCTTCGGCCGATCGCTGGAGGCGGTGAACGAAAAGGAACTCGTAGCAGCGTAATTCAGAGCCGTATCACGAAAGAAAGAAGAGAACACCATGACCGACTTCCTGTCCATCTCCGCTACCGCGCACGGACTGAACTACCTTCCCGAGTACTACGCCGATCACGCAGGGCTGTTCGCAGACAACGGCCTGTCCGTCCATGCGAAGGCATGCGATCCGTGGACCGGCGTGCTCGACGACCTCGCCAGCGGCGAAGCCGACATCGCTCTCGGCGGTCTGTGGGTCCCCGGAATATACTGGGGCACATCACGACAGCTCACCGTCTTTGCGCAGCTCAATCACCAGTTCCCCAAAGCACTCGTCATGCGGGAACCGACACCGAATGGATTCGACTGGTCGATGCTGACCGGAAAGACCGTGCTGGCTCCGGGAATCGGAGGCAGTGCACCGTATGCGATCACCGCAGGCATGATGCGCGAGAGTGGAGTCGACTCGTCTCGCACCACCTTCTTGCGAGACTTGTCGACGCCGATGTTCGTCGAACTGTTCGAGGACGGCCTGGGCGATGCGATCATTCTCGACATCACGACCGCCCAGATCATGTCCGATCGCGGCACCGGTCACATCGTCGTCGAATACGCCGAGGTCGGCGGACTCGGACCGAACAGCGTGTACTACTGCCGCACAGACCGTTTCGAGGAACTCGAAGAGCGTCTGGTGAAGTTTGCAACGGGTCTCGACGCCGCTATGGCGACAGTCAAGGCCACCCCGGTGACCGAGCTGGAACCGCTGCTGGCCGAGCACTGGTCGAACATCGCAATGCCGACGCTCTCTGCGGCATGCACCAGAATTCAGCAGTCGCAGACCTGGGACACCATCCGTATCGACGGCGATGCCAGTGACCGCTGGATGCGAATACTGCAGGAAGAAGGCATGGTTCGCTCGGCACCGGCATTCGCAGACCTGGTCACTTCTCGCGTCGTCGACGCAGCCGAGCTCACGTCTGTCGGCTGACCATGACACTGGTACTGCGCCATTCGGAGATATCGGCGCTCCTCGACCGAAGTGAGGTGTCCACCGCGGTCGAGCGCGCCTTGGCCGACCTGTCCGCGGGTAGCGCTCAGAATCCGGCCCCGCCGTCGATGAACGGCATCGATGACGGTCGGATCATCCCTATGGTGGCGCAGTCCGGCACTGCTGAGCTCGCAGTGGTGAAGGTGTTGTCGGACCTGCCGGGGAACCGCGCACGCGGCCTTCCCCGGCAGCGCTCGACCATGTTGGTGACGTCGACTCGCACCGGCGAGTGCGTCGCGGTACTCGACGGCCAGGCGATCACGGCGATTCGTACGGCTGCCGCCAGTGCCGTGGCCACCGCGCACCTCGCACGTGCCGACAGCTCCGTCGTGGGCGTCGTCGGCGCCGGTAACTTGGCCGTCGAACACGTTCGTGCGCTACACGGCGTACGCAATCTCGAGAGCGTCGTCGTTTGGTCTCGATCCGCAGATACCGTGGAACGGTTTCGCGACAACATCGCGGACCTGGATCTGAAGGTCGAACATGCCGTGTCGGTCGAAGATGTTGTGCGGCAATCCCATATCGTCTGCACGCTCACCCCATCGATCACTCCCATCCTGCTCGGCGAGTGGTTGAATGCCGGCACTCACCTCAACGTCGTCGGAGCCGCGCCGCGTCCGAACGAACGCGAGGTCGACGGCAACGCCATGGCGCGGTCGAGGGTGGTGGTGGACAGCACCGCCACAGCCCTGACGAAGTCGGGCGACGCGCTGCTGGCGATCGCCGAGGGGGCCGTCGACGAAAGCCACTTCGATACCGAACTCGGCGACGTCATCACCGGCCGGAAGACCGGACGATCGACCGACGCGGAGATCACGCTCTTCGACTCCACCGGGATCGGACTCGAGGATCTTGCGGTCGCAGAATTGGTGATCGGACGCGCCCGTGCCGACGGAGTGGGGACCGAGATCGATCTGACGTCGTGATCGCCTCCGCAAACGCGCGCGCGTTTGCTGAACGCGCGCAAGATCGCGTCCGATTCGGGCCTATTCCCCTCGCGTCTGACAAACGCGCGCGCGTTTGCGAAGAACCGCACCGCCCACCCCGCACCCGGCCAAGCACCCCACCGCACCCGCACCCCGGCAGGCGGATGAATGCGACTCTGTTGCACTCTGACCGACTGGCACCCACATTGATCCGGATCTCAGGCGCGCTTCGACGAATACATTCGCTCGTCTGCGATACGTAGCAGCTGGTCCGGGTCGGTGGTCGGTTCCCAACTCCATCCGACGCTCACAGTCACCGGGATGCTCAGGCCGTCCAGGTCGTAGGGACCGGCGAGGAGGCCGCGGACTCGGTTGGCGAGGTGTTCGACTCCTTCGGCCGATCGGGCAGTGTGCAGCAGGGCGACGAATTCGTCTCCACCGATACGGCAGGCCACATCGTCCGCACGCACGTTGTCGAGGATGCGACGTCCGATGGCGGCGAGCACGCGATCGCCCACTGCGTGCCCGTATTTATCGTTGATGGATTTGAACGCGTCGACGTCCACGAAGAGCATTCCGACCGGCCGATCGCTGGACATGTCTCTGAGACTGTTCAGCTCGGTCATCAGTCGTCGACGATTTCCCAGCGAGGTGAGGTCGTCGATCAACGCCTGTCGTTCGAGTCGCGCTTCGGCGGCCTTGCGTGCGGTGATGTCCTGGATCTGCGCGATGATCACGTCGCCGGATTCGTCGTCGCGCACCACGGTCGCGTTGCGCTGCACCCAGATGGTGGCACCGTCCTTGCGGATGTATCGCTTCTCCGACGCCACGTTCGTCAGAGTCCCCTCAGCCAATCCCTTCAGGTGTTCGTCGGCGAGGGGAATGTCGTCGGGATGGGTGATGTCACGAAAAGTTTTCTGCTGCAGTTCTTCTGCGGTGTAGCCGAGTAGTTCGCACAGAGCTTTGTTCACCTGGAGCCATCGTCCGTCGCGGGTCATCACAGCTTTGCCGATCGGGGCGTTCTCCATCGTGATTCGAAACAGTCGTATCGCGCGATCTCGCTCCCGTTCGATCTCGGCGCGGGCACTGACGTCGACGACCAACGCGGTGAATCCGACGACGGTGCCGTCGACGATGTCGGGGACGTAGGTGGCCTGGGTAACGCGCACAGCGCCGCTGACGTCGATGAGCGTCCGGTCGAACTGCTGCTGTTCACCGCCGAGCGCAGCGGTGATGTACGGCAAGTTCAGTTGATACAGCGTCTCGCCGAGCAGTTCGCTGATGTGCTTACCGACCAGAACCGACGGCTCGATGCCGAAGTAGTTCGCATACACCTTGTTGGCGAAGACGTTCCGGAGGCCGGAGTCCCAGTAGCCGATCATCGACGGCAACTGGTCGACGGCGCGGCGCATCACCTCGTTCGATGAATTACGCGTGACGGTCATGACCCACCTCATTTACGACGCCGACCTCGCAACGGTACCGAAAGTATTCGCACTTGGCCTGCAAGAAGCACACATCAACACCATGAGTGCGCAAGTGCGCACATATGTGTACGTTGAACCCATGCTTCTTGCCAATCTCGCCTTTCGACGCCTCTTCACGGCGCAGGTCGTCGCGCTGATCGGCACCGGATTGTTGACGGTGGCGCTGGGCCTGCTCGCCTACGACATCGCCGGCAGCTCCGCCGGAGCGGTCCTGGGCACCGCGCTGGCGATCAAGATGATCGCGTATGTCTTTGTCGCACCAATTGTTTCGTCCCTGACGAACGCACTCCCCCGCAAGCTCGTACTCGTCAGCGCGGATGCCGTGCGGGCACTCACAGCGGTGGCATTGCCCTTCATCGATCAGGTATGGCAGATCTACGTCCTGATCTTCCTTCTGCAGGCGGCGTCGGCGACCTTCACGCCCACCTTCCAGGCCGTCATCCCGTCGGTCGTTCCGGACACACGCCAGTACACCCACGCACTGACGCTGTCCCGGCTCGCCTACGACCTCGAATCCTTGGTGAGCCCGTTGATCGCAGCGGCACTGTTGACGGTGATCAGCTTTCACACCCTGTTCGCCGGGACGGCCCTGGGCTTCGTCGTCTCGGCGGTGATGGTGATCGGCACTCGTCTGCCGAAGCACGTTGCGGCCAAGCGCAACAGGCCGACCGACGGCATCACGACCTTCACGAAAAGCCATGAGCTGCAGGGCTTAATGGCGCTGAATACGGTGGTTGCCGCAGCCACGGCACTGGTGACCGTCAACTCCGTGGTCTACGTTCGCGATCTGTTCGCCGGCTCGAACAGTCAACTGGCGATAGCGCTCGGCTTCTACGGTGCCGGCTCGATGGTCGCAGCACTGTTCATTCCGCGAGCCCTCCGATCCACCGACGACCACCGCCTCATGCTCACCGGCGCCGTAGTAGCCGTCGCGGGAACCGCCGCGGCAACGGCAGTCTCGACCCTGAGCGGAGGGCCGACGGCCTGGATTGCTCTCGCCACCACGTGGTCGATATTGGGCATCGGAACCTCGATGATCAACACGCCGTCGGCGAGAATTCTGCGTCGTGAATCCGACGAGAGAACTCGAACGTCGATCTTCACCGCACAGTTCTCGCTGTCTCATGCGGCGTTTCTGATCACGTATCCGGTCGCAGGATGGGTGGGAGCGCAATTCGGACAGTTCACCGCGGCGGCAGTGCTCACCGGCTTGGCTACACTTGCGGGACTGTCCGCAGCACGCCTGTGGAGTCGCTCCCGTGATCCGGTCGTCGTCTCCACGTAGGGAGAAGACGTTCGATGCCACCGAAGAAGGAACCGCGCATCAGTCTCGACCATGCCGTCCAACCCGACTCCGCCCGCCTGGCGACTGCCAGTGACACCTTTCGAATGCTGTCCGATCCCACCCGACTCCACATCCTCTGGCTGCTCGATCGCGGACCCGCGGACGTCAGCGCACTCACCACAGCCACCGGAACCTCGCGTACAGCCGTCAGCCAGCATCTGGCCAAACTCCGATTCACCGGACTCGTCGAGACCCGACGCGAGGGCCGCAACGTCATCTACCGCTTGGCCGACGGCCACCTCGCCCGTCTCGTGCGGGAGGGCCTCAATTTCGCCGACCACAAGGTAACCGGCGAACCTCCACACGAATAGCAAG
Source organism: Rhodococcus sp. 14-2483-1-1 (assembly GCF_002259335.1). Classification (NCBI taxonomy): domain Bacteria; kingdom Bacillati; phylum Actinomycetota; class Actinomycetes; order Mycobacteriales; family Nocardiaceae; genus Rhodococcus; species Rhodococcus sp. 14-2483-1-1. The sequence goes on from NZ_NPFX01000006.1 coordinate 196,640, forward strand.
GAAGCACTCGATGAAACGCCTGGCCGTTATTGCAGCCACAGTTCTCGCCGCGACGACACTGTCGATCGCTCCCGCGTCCGCGCACGCAGCTCTGCAGTCGAGCAATCCTGCCGAGAACGCCGCGCTCGACGCCGCGCCGGACGAGGTGACCTTGACGTTCAATCAGGCGGTGCAGTCGAACTTCGCCACCGTCACCGTCATCGCGCCCGACGGGATCGATTGGGCAGCATCGGATCCCACTGTCGACGGCAGCACGGTGACGGTCGATCTCGACGGCCTCGGCGCGGCAGGTGAGTACACCATCGGCTATCGAGTGGTCTCGGCCGACGGGCATCCGATCACCGGCAGTGTCCCGTTCCAGCTCACCCAGGCATCCCCGGCGGCGGCAACACCGTCGACCACGAACCTGGACTTCACCAACGAGGCCGCGCAGGCCGCACCTCAGGACACCGAGGTGGTCGAGGACAACAGCGGCTTCCCGATCTGGATCATTGCGGTCGTCGTGGTCGCGGTCGGTGCATCGGGTGTCCTGTTCGCGCTACGCAAGCGCACCCCGTGACGATCCACGAAAACCTTAGGTGTCAGGGGCGACCGGCCTGGCTGGAAACACCGAGATAGCCGTCGAGCTCGGCGCGCAATTCGTCCGCTGTGCTCGTGGCGCTTCCGATGGCAACCGGTGCGCGTCCGGGGACTTCGAGCACGACGGTCGGAAAGCCGCGCACTCCCCAATTGCTCGCTCGCGCGAAGTCCGCTTCGGCTGCTGCCGAGGACGCGTCGGTGAAGGCTTCCGCTTCTGCACGCCCGCCGTCGAGACCTACCCGGTCCGCCACGGCGCGATACGTTCGGGCATCGGACAGGCTCGCGCCCTGGAGATAGAAGGCGCTCTGGAGCGCCTGGGCGATCTCGACACTGCGATGCGGTGCCTGGGCGCGCACAGCCGCGAATCCACGTGCGGCGTCGGTCGAATCCAGGACGAATTCTCCGTCGTCGACGAGGTCGCGGAAGGCCGGGCCGAACTGTGCGCCCGTCAATGCGGTGATTCGTTCGTTGGCGGCATGCAGTCCCGTGAACGCGCCGATAGGGCCCACACGGCTACCGACGAACAGTCCACCGGAGATCACCTCGATCGCCGCGGAGTCTGCACGCGATCGCGCGAAGTCGCCGAATGCAGCCTCGAAGCCGTAGCACCAACCGCAGTACGCATCGAACACGTAGGTCAGCTTCGGAGCGGGTGTCGTCTCGTGCGCGTGGGGCGGGTTCTGTGCGTGGTCGGTCATGGTGCCAGCGTAGGAGCGGTGCCGAGGCATTGCACTCCCGGCCAGTGCGGACGTGAGAACATGCAGCATGAGCGACGGTGGGTCACGCCCCAAGTCCGACGGCCGCAAGCGGCGTTGGGAACAGCACAACACCGATCGTCGACGCCATATCATCGCGGCCGCCATGACGGTGCTGGCCCGCGATATCGCACCCGGTGAACGGCTCACCACCGCCCAGATTTCCGCGGAGGCCGGGGTCCATCGCACCGGGCTGTACCGACATTTTCGAGATCGCACCGACCTGGACACCGCCATTCAGCGGGCCATCTGCGACCAGTTGACGGCCGCCCTGGTCACCTCGTTCGAGTTGACCGGCACCCCACGCGATGTGGTGCATCGCACGGTAAGCACCTACGTGCGATGGGTTGCCGAACATCCCGCGTGGACGCGTTTCGTCGAACAGGATGTCAGCGCCGAATCGCCCACTCCCCTCGAAGAAACCAATGCGATGCTGGCCGAGCAGCTGGAGGTGAGCGTTGCCGCGTTCCTCGCGATCGTGCACGCGGATCTCTCGCCCGAGGACTGGTCGCTGGTACGGCCATGGGTGGCTGGACTGGTCTCCGGATGCATGGGCGCGGTACGCAGTTGGAGCGGGCAAACCGAATCACGCACCGGCCTGGACCATTTCGCCACGTTCCTGGCCGACACCATCTGGCTTCAGGTCAAGGGACTCGGGGCGTCCCGCGGCATCGCCATTCCCCAGGTCCCTCTCGAAACCGTCCCTCTCGAAACCGTCCCTCTCGACATCGTCCGAGAAGGTCAGCCGAACGACGGCTCACTGCGGTAGCGCGACGGCCGTCCGTCGATACCGAGAGCGCGCCATACTCGCTTCGAGACTCGGTTCATCAGTCCCAGTTCGCCGGCAAGCATCCGTACGTCACCGAAGGTGTCGCGCAATATCTTTCGTGATGAGTCACTGTTCCACCACACGGCGTCCACTACCTCGTCGGGGATGTCGAGGTCGCGTCGCATCTGCTTGCTCGGTTTCATGATGACGTCGCACAGCAGTCGCATGATGACCGGCGTCAGGATCGAGATCGATGCTTTCTCGAATGGGCCGAGGCGAGGAGCCTTGTACTGCAGGAACTGATGCGCGAAGCCGATGTGGCGGGCTTCCTCGGCGATGTGAATCTGCATCACGCGCTGGACCAGTGGGTGTCCGACGCTCCCGGCACGCAGAACGCCCTTCTGCATGTGGTCGATCGGCTCTTCTCCCGCAAGGACGCCGACGAAGAATCCGAACGGTGCCGATCGGCTGGCGAACAGCGCGAGCACCGGCACGATCTTGCGGAACCATGCGGGCCCGCCCGGCACGTCGATGCCGATGCGGTTCACCAGTTCCTGGAACATCTGGGTGTGGTGGCACTCTTCGGTGGCCTCGTGAGTCGAGTACCGGAATTCGGGTGAGTCGTTGGGCAACGTCAGGGCGTAATGCATGAGGCCGCTGATGAGGATCTGCTCGAACTGCAATCCCACCTTGACCATGCTGGCCTGGCGATACATGCCGATGTGGATCTGCCGGTCCAGGGGAAGTGACTTGTACCAGTCGGTGTGACCGAGCGGGTCCGCGTCGGGCAGCACCCAGCGCGGATCGTTGGGAACGATCGCGTACTCGGGCTCGTCCCACGGAATGTCGAGGAAGGCGTCGAAGTGCTGATGCACCGATGCCGTCGACAGCGCATGCAAGGTGTCGCGGTAGTGCGTTCGTGAGTCGTCGACTGCAGTCATGGTGGTCCTTCCGCCTGCGTCCGAACAAGATGTACGAAGAATGTGTACGCAACACAGCGTCACACATAAAACCGGTTAGTGCAACGGACCGTCGCAGATACTCCAGGAATTCGCTTCGAAACGACGAAACCGGTCGACCGCTGTGCGGTCGACCGGCCTGGAGGACTCTTCGCGCGCCGTCGCTCTACAACACCATCGCAAGGAAGCCCGCACCGACGATGATGCCGAGAATTCCGGTGCCGATGGCCAACGCCGTGTCGGTACGTTCGGCGCGCTCCCCGGTGAGGTCGGGGGTGCGGTCGGCCCACAGCGCTGCCGCGACGGCGATGATGCCGGCGGCGATACCCAGACCGGCGGCCCAGAACGAGACGATCGACAACGCGCCGAACATGACGGCAATCTCGGTTACCTGAGCGCGGGTACGAATACGTCGGTTCCACCACTTGGGCGACATGTCGTCGTCCATATCGTGGGCGTCGATATTCGGGGAGGTGACTGTCACGGTTATCTCCTTCCTCAGGCAGGCTGAGCTGGGGTTCGGTGCGCGAAAATACGCAACACCATTTTGGCACTCGGCGACCGAGAGTGCCAATCCCCTGCTAGGACGCGATGAGTCTCGAGGGCCGTTCGACGAGCAGCTCACGAATCTCGCGCTCGGACACACCATTGCTCCGCAACCACGCTCGCGTCTCGGTCAGCCACTCCTCGATATCGGGACTGGCCGGCTGCCCGAGGTCGGAACTGAGGATCACCCGCGGATGCGCCCCGATGGACGCAAGGAGTTCCTCCGGCGTCCGCCGTTTCAGGATGTACGTCAGACCGGTGAGTTCGATGAAGACCTGTTCGAGATCCGCGAGGGCACGGAGGTCGTCATCGGTCAGCCCCACGATGGGGTGAGTGGCGTGCGTGACGACGATGCGCGAAACTCCGTGCTCGACGGCACAATCGACGACGCGCATCACCTCGTCGCGCACGCAGTGGCCGGTGGCCAACACAACCGGCAGATCGGCACAGGCGGCGATCACCTCGACGGTCTCGGGCAGCAACCGACCCTCGTCGTCACTCACACGTATACCCACGCTGCGGGCACCGATGTCCGGGTGGAACGCATCCTGCGACGGGGCGTGCGCGTGCCCTGTCAGTGTCGGTAAATAGATCAGCGGGCGAGCCGGAGAATCGGGCCCGTGGGTCAGTACTGCTTGCTCGACGACCCTCGGATCGAGACCACCCGCAAGATGATTGAGCACCACCGAACCCGATACCGGTAGTCCCCGCCTGCGAGCCTCCCAGGCGACCGCGGTGGTGGAGGCCAGGTGAGACTTGACCACCACCCATCCTGCGAGCCGCCGATACTCCTCACCCGCCTCCAGCACGGTGCGCCGTCGCCGCAGCGTGTCGACCCCGGCGTGATGGTGGATATCCACGACCTCCCGTTGCGCAGGGTCCACCATCACGGCCTTGCCGGCTCCCACGGTGTCGCATAGCCGAATTCGCTTCGAGCTCGGTCCAATCGAGCACCGGCCCGAACTGCGTCGGCGATGCGTCGTTCGGTTTCGTCGACCTGTGTTGCGCGCTCGGCCACCGTCTCCGCGATCGCCCGAGGAATCCGAATCGCACCGTTGTCGTCGGCGACGATCACATCGCCCGGACTCACTCGCACCCCGTGTACATCGATGTCGTTGCCGGTTGCCGCGAGCGTGACGCGATTCTTTCCGCTGACCATCGACACCCCTGTGCTGAACAAGGGGTACCCGTGACTTCGGATCTCGGCGATGTCGCGGGCGGAACCGTGAATCACCGTGCCGGCGACACCGCGCTGCATGGCCACCGCGGTCAGGATGTTGCCCCAGTTGGTGCATTCGAGGCTGCCACCGTTGTCGACGACGATGACCGCCCCTGCGGGTACGTCGTCGATGTAGTTGGCGGCATTGTGGAAGGTTGTCGTATCTTCCACCGGCCCGTACGTGACGGTGTAGGCGACCCCGACCATGGTCACTCCCGGTACCCGACAAGCGATTCCGGTGAGCACACCCGGAATGCCGAGGCTGTCGAGGGCATCGGACACTGCGGCGGTGTCTGTGAGGCGGAGGCGATCGATCACGTCGTCGAGCGCGGGTGCGGGCAGTGTCACGATAGCTCCTCGATGATGGCCTTGGCGGCGATGGATGTGCTGGCGGAACCGCCGAGATCGTACGTAACGGTGGTCCCGGCACGGATGACGTTCGATACCGCGGTGCGAATTCGGGAGGCCGCGGTGTCCTCACCCAGATGCTCGGCGAGCTGCGCGATGGTCAGGATCATGGCCATCGGATTGGCTCGCCCGGCTCCTGCCATCCCGGGCGCGCTGCCGTGGACCGGCTCGAAGTAGCACCCACCGTCGCCGATGTTCGCGCTACTGGCCAATCCCAACCCTCCCATCACCCCCGCGCCGAGATCGGAGAGGATGTCTCCGAACATGTTCTCGGCGACGACGACGCCGAATCGCCCCGGGCTCTTGACCATCCACAGTGCGACGGCATCCACGTTGGCGATCTCGAAGTCGATATCGGGGTAGTCGGCGGCAACGGTCTCGAGCCGTCCGCGCAGGAAGTTGCTGCTCTGCCGCAGCACATTCGGCTTGTCTGCGAGAGTGACGAGCGAGTGCCCACCCACCACCGCACGCTCGAAGGCGAAGCGGAGTAGCCGATCGATTCCTACCCGGGTCTGCAGGCGCAGACTGACACTGGTGTCCGCGGGTCCCGAGGCGGCTGCATTCGGGTGAGTCGACACCAGATTCCAGAGTTCGCCGTCGAGTCCGTGGTAGTCGAATCCGGCATACAACCCCTCGGTGTTCTCGCGGACCACTTCGAAGGCGAAGGTGTCTGCGCGGTAATCCGTGACCGGACGCAGGTTGGCGTACAAGCCGAGTCGCTGCCGAAGCTGGATGACGGGCGATACGAATCGCACACCGGTGCCGCGAAGCTCCACGGGCAGTTCGGCTTCGGCCTCGCGCAACGGCTTGCTGGTGATCGCCGCGAGCAGACACCCGTCCGTCCGGTCGATGAGATCCCACGTCCGTTCCGGAACCGGGTTGCCCTCGGTTTGCCAGCAGGACCATCCGACGTCACCGAATTCGAGTGTCCAGTCGAGACCTGCGGCGGCGATGATCGGCAGGGCTGCATCGGTCACCTCGGGACCGATGCCGTCGCCGGGCAATACTGCAATGGTGGTCATGCCGCTCCTTCGATGTTGTGGCGGTTCGTGTCTCGCGCATCTGCGAATATCGGGTGGGCCGCGAGAGCGCGCGCGACGGCCGGCCAGTTGTCTCGATGTGGACGCATTCCGGAACGAGGGATATCGGCGATCACACCGTGTTCGGGTACGCGAACGGTTGCCGTGGTGACCAATCTGGATTCCTGGCCGACGATCGCAAGCATCGGTCCTCGGTGATCCGCAACGACAGATTCGAGGTCGATCGATGTCAGCATCGACATCCCCATCTCGATCCGGCGGCAGGCGTCGTCGATGTCGTCGATATCGGTTGCTGCACCCTCGACGAACGGAGACCGCACAGAGTGCGATCGGACGTAGAAGTCCAAGGTGCGTAGAGCGTCGTCGATCCTCCGGTGCCGGGCAAGTTCCGCTACCTCGCCGAGTCGCTGCGCCAGTGAGGCGTCGGCGATCGTCGGTGCCGACACGGTCAACACCGCGGCGTCGGGCCCTACCGCGGGCAACATTGCCTGAACCACTGCGCCGCCGAATGCGTTACCGCAGAACAGGTTCGATTCCGACAGCTCCGGTCGACGACGCAGCCATTCGGCGGCCACGTCGGCCACGGACATCGCGTCGTCCTCGAGAACGGCGAGGGTATCGACAAGCTCCACCGCGTAGCCCGCCGCCCGTAGCCAGGCGCTGATCGGATCGAAGAATCCCGGATCGAACACCGGTTGGACGGGCCCGAAGACCACGGCACGACCCCGCGTCACGAGGCGATACCGTGCAGGTCCCGGGCCGCGAGAACGGAGTCCCGATGGCTGCCGCGGAAGTGCTCACGCTGGTCGATGGACAGATCGAAGTGGCCCATCAGCAGATCGGTCATCGGAATTGCCGGCCGCGACTCCGCGACCGATGCGGCAAGGAAATCCGAAAGCTCCAGTACGGTACCGAGATCCACTGCTCGTGAGTCGATCGTGGGGTCACGATCGAGGTATGCGATCCACTGCTCTGCGATGAGATTGCCCGCACCTTTGCCCATACCGAGAACCGACGAGTCGATCCACGTGGCACCGCTGCCCACAGCGGCGAGGGCGTTGGCGAGGGCCAATCCGAGATTGTTGTGGGCGTGCAGACCCGCCGCGGCCGGGGTGACGATCTCCACGAGATTGATCAGCGATCCGACATCCGAGGGGCGGAGGCTGCCGTTGGAGTCGGCCAGGTACACCACGTCCGCACCGGCCTCGCTGGCACGCAGTGAGAGATCGGCGATCTCCCGAGGTGCGAGACGGCTGACGCGGGTCAAGTTGGCGCACACGGTGAATCCCATGTCCTTGGCCGCAGTGAGCATCGCGAAATCGGACTCCGCCGGCGACTGCGTCAGGCACAACCGCATCAATCGCGCCCCCGCGTCGTACGATGCCGCCACGTCGGCGTAGCTCATGTTCTTCGGGTGTCCGATCAGACCGGTGTGATCGGGCCCGATGTGCTGCGCCAGTGCTCGCACGTAGTCCGGATCACCTCGCCCGGTCAGTCCGGTGCTCTTCGACGGATCGAAAGAGCCTTTGAGATAGGCGATTTCGACCCAGTCGAAGCCTGCATCGACGCTTCGCCGGGCGTGCTCGAGTGCATAGTCGAGTGTGAAGTTGAAACCGTTTCGATAGCCGCCGTCTCGCAGCGTCACATCGATGTTCGTGATCATGGAGCCCCCAGTCCGCTGAGAAAGTGTCGGATCGTGACACACGTTCTGCGGGAGGCGTCGTCGCGTCCCAGGGAGAAAGTTAGGAAAGCTATTCGAGTTGCGCAACCGGCGACGGGCAGTCGTGACCCGCACCACGAAACCGGCCGTGAACAGCGCGTTAACGATAGCTATGTACTCGGTAATGTCCCCAGGTGAAACGCGGGCTCCCCGGACCGACGGGCTGATCCGGGGAGCGTGATCCATGCATCCACTTTTGAATCAGGGATTGTGCTCGCGGGCGCTGGACACGAAGACCACCGCCGCGATCAGCGAGGTGATACCGGCGAACCAGTAGAAGGTCTCGGTGATGCCGAGGTGCGTCGACACCAACCCCGCGATGATGGCGGGCACGGAGATCGCGATGTACGCGATCACGAAATACGCGGCCAGCACTTCGCCGCGCTGGGCATCGGGTGCCGCCTGGGTCACCCGTCGCGTTCCTGCCATGAAGGCGAGGCCGAAGCCGACACCGGTTGCGATGGCTCCGGCGAAGAAGGTCACCGAGGTGGACGTGGCAAGTCCGATCGAGGCGAGTACGAGGCCGACGATCAGCGCAGCAGACCCAACCAGTGCCGACGAGCGAATGGTGGCCGCGGGCCTGGTGAGATTCCAGATCAGTTGGCTGACCCCGCCGACGCCCTGAACGGCCAGGATGACCAGACCGGCCACCAGATGATTGTTGACGTGCAGAAGTTCCTTCGCGATGGTGCCGCCGAGCGCGAGATACAGGCCACCGACCGACCACGCCGCGGTCACGCTGAGTCCCCCGATGGCGAACTCGCGGCGGATACCCGCGGGCAGGCTCAGTCGCTGGATTCTGATCAGGCTGCTGCGCAACGACTGGCGATTCGCCACCGTCTCCGGAACCCAGATCGCAATCCCCACCAGAACCACCACGGACAGTCCTGCCACCACCAGGTACGGGGTCACCAACCGCGCCGGTGCCCACTGCGCCAACACGCCTGTGAGCACGGCACCGAAGGCGATGCCCGACGCCGTCGCCGTGCTGTTCACCAGGGACGCGACGCGATGATCGCGGCGAAAGTGCAACTCCGACAATGCAGCACCGGCGGCACCGGTGAACACGCCGGTTGCGACACCCTGAATCGCACGGGCCGCGTACAGCCATCCCACGTTGTCTGCGAACACGAAAACCACCATGCTGGCCGCCAGGACTCCGATGCTGCCGAGCATCACCGGACGCCTGCCGATGCGATCGGACAGACCGCCCATCGTCAGCAAGGCGAGCAGCACACCGCCCGCGTAGATCCCGTAGATGAGGGTGATCGTGGTGGCCGAGAATCCCCACTTCGCCTGGTAGTCGACGTACAGAGGCGAGGGTGTTCCGCTGGCGGCCAGGGCCAGCGCGGTGGCGGCGGTGACCAGCCAGAAGGACAGGCGCGATGCCTGCGGGGCAGGCGCGGCAGCAGACGCCGCTTCGATTGCATCTTCGACCAACGCGGATCCGACGACGTCGTTCGATGCGAATGCGGCAGTGTCGCCGCTACTGGTACGTGCAGTGGATGTCACGAGAATGCTCCGTTCGCGTGCTCGTCGTGTACGCACGAGTGATGTGAATGCAGATGGACCGACACGGCGGTGTGTCGATACAGACGAGGCTAGCGACAGGAGATCGGTATCGGGTAAGACCGAATCAGCGTAGGGGGTATAGCCTAGTGGCTATGTCTTTAGGCTATGGCCCGGCGAGCCGACGGTGACCGACCTCGACGAGATCGCCATGCGCCATCTCCGCTACTTCCTCACCGTGGTCCGTGAGGGCAGTGTGTCTGCGGCAGCCAAGGAATTGCGTATCGCCCAGCCGAGTCTGAGCAATCAGCTGCGCAAGCTCGAAGCGCGCGTCGGCGTCGAACTGTTCGCCCGCTCGGCCGGCGGGATGACCCTGACGCCTGCCGGCAGAATCTTCCTCGACGGCGTGGAGACCATTCCCACCCAGTTCAGAGCGGCAGTTGCCAATGCTGTGCGAGCAGAACACAACTGGTCGATCGGGGTGTGCTCGGGCGTTCCGTCGCACGTCATCGAGTTGGTGGAACGAGCGCTCGAGCGGCAGGCACGGGATGCAATGGGAACCTCGGCCAGCATCGAACTGCGCTCGGCCGGCTCGACGCGACAGGCCACACTGCTCGAGCACGGGGAGTTGAGCTTCGGGCTCGCGCGGTTGCCGCTCGACAACGACCGGCTGGTCGCCGCGCAGGTGTGGCGCGAGGAGCTGGGCGTCGTGGTGGGCAAACACCACCCGTTCGCCGCCGGCCCCACCGTCACGTGGTCGCAGCTGGTCACTCAACGACTTCTGTGGTTCGACACCGCGAAGGCACCGCTCTACGCAAGTTCGCTCCTCACCGCCCTGCATGCGGCCGGTTGGGCACCCGACCTCGTGGTTGCCGACACCAGCCGCCACATCTTGTTCCAGCATCTCCTGCAGACCAACCCCGATCTGGTGTCGTTGCGGCCACGATCGGCGATCGAACCGGATCCCATCCTGCAGTGGAAATCGATCTCCGACGGGCCCGCGCTGGAGGAGAGGCTCGGCCTCACCGCCATGCAGGGAACCGACTACGCCGAGATCGTGCAACGCGCGGCTTTGGCAAGCGGATGGCTGTCCGGGGTATAGCAGTTTCGATATGTGACAACGGCCACTTGCCGGTACATGGCTCGGTACACACTGTTAGCGTCGGCAGCGTTCACAGCGGTCGGATCGACCGGCCGACATTTCCCTCCCGTTGTCAGGAGCTGCAATGCCGATACTGCACATCGTTCAAACCCCCGGACAGTCGCCCGAGGTGAAGAAGGAACTGCTGGAGAAGCTGACGTCGACCTACGTCGAGGTCACCGGCGCAAAGCCCGCCAGTGTCTGGGCGACCATCGAAGAGGTGTCGAAAGACGACTGGTCGATCGGCGGCGAGACGCTGGCCGATCGCGCCGCGAAGGCAGCGCTGAGTTCGTAACCCGCGCAACGTGACCGGATCGACCGAAGGCGTGTTGTTCAGCGCTTTCGGTCGATCCGCTTCGGATCGATCGTCGGAGCTCCCGAGAACTGGTGCCGCCGAGAAACGATGAAATCGCGGAACAGCTCCACCGGTGGCGGCAAGGTCCGATCGCGCAGCCACACCAGTCCGATTTCTCGGAACGCATCCTGATCGATCAGTTCCAGCTCGACGATATTGGGCCACCGAGCGGCCGTCGGCGGCATCACCGCGACACCGAGTCCGGAGCTCACCAACCCACGGATCGTCTCGGACTCTCTGCTCGTGAACACCACATTGGGACTGAAATCAGCTCGAGTACACAGCTTTCGCACTATATCGCTGATCCAGTAGAAGTCGGGGAAGCCGATGAACGCTTCGCCCTGAACCTCGCGCAGCAACACCGAACGCTGCTGAGCGAGTCGATGACCGCGCGGCACCAGCAGGCGGAGGTACTGAATTTGCACCGTTACCGTCTCGATTTCAGGAGACGACGGGGGCGGTGAGATGAGCGTGAGGTCGATTGCATTGCGCCTCAATGCATCCAGAAGGTCTTCACCGCTTCCCTGCATCAAGTCGATCGACACCCGGGGGTATCGAGTATGGAAGTCGCGGACTATGCGCGGAACGGCATCGCCACCCATGGTGAGCGGAAAGCCGAAAGACACCTTTCCTCGACCGGGGTCGACTGCCTCGAGTGTGTGCGCAATTCCCGCTTCGATCTCTTCGACGGCGCGTTCGACGTACTGAGCGAAGATCTTGCCGGCCGGCGTGAGGCGCACCGAGCGGCCACGCCTCACGAACAGTTGGATGCCGAGTTCCTCCTCGAGCCGGGCCAACGACCGACTCATCGTGGGCTGCGGAACACCCAGCGCAGCAGCAGCATTGGTCATGTGTTCGGATCTCGCAACCGCTGCGAACTGCGCCAGCTTGGGCATCAGATCCGCAGCTGCCACCGCCGCGCCGGTCTCCCCCTCATGCATCATTGCATGGATAATAGGTCAATTGATCATTGGACGCATCTGCAGCATCTGCTTACTGTCGCAGCCATGACCAACGACACCGCCACTGCCTCGTCGAACCGTCGGAGCACTGGACTCCTGGTTCCGACCGACCCTCGGTATCGGCGTGCGATGGTGGCTCTGTTCAGTGCCGGCGTGAGCGTGTTCCTGCTGCTGTACGTGACCCAGGGTCTGTTGCCCCAGTTGGCATCCGGACTTCACGTGACTCCGGTGATTGCCAGTCTCACTATCTCGGCCACCACCGCAGGCGTTGCCATCGGACTCATCCCCATGAGCAGCCTGTCCGAAATCGTCGGTCGCGTACCGGTGATGACGGCGTCGATCTTCACCGCCGCTGCCATCGGAGTGTTACTTCCACTGTCTCCCAACGCATGGTGGCTGATCTCGTTGCGTGCCGTTCAGGGATTGGCATTGGCCGGCCTGCCCGCCACCGCGATGGCATACCTGGCCGATCGAGTGGACCCGCGGTACACCACCGCAGCGATCGGGATCTACCTGTCCGGCAACAGCATCGGCGGACTCGGCTCGAGGTTCCTTGCGGGGATGGTCTCGGAATACGCGGGCTGGCGGATCGCTCTGGGCGTTCTCGGATTCACCTCCATGGCGTGTGCCGTCGTTTTTCGGCTACTCATACCCGGCGAGGGCGCTCGACCGGAACAGCGCCTGACTCCCCGAGCACTGGTGAGAACGCTCGGCCTTCACTTGCGAAACCCCCTGCTGTTGCGCTTGTATCTCCTCGGCGCACTGTTCATGGTGGTGTTCGGCGCGGTGTACACGGTTCTGGGATTCCGTTTGGAGGCAGATCCTTTCGGTCTCACCGAGGGTGCAGTCGGAGCGTTCTTCCTCATTTACCTGGTCGGAACAGTCATCAGCCCGCGCGTGGGCCGCGTCGCCGGAAAGATCGGCGTGAACCGGACGCTTCTCGCCGGTGCAGTTCTGGCAGCAGTGGGAACCGTGGTGACGCGTGCCGATTCACTGGTGTCCATCGCGATCGGCCTGTCGATCGTCACCGCCGGATTTTTCACCGGCCACGTCGTGGCATCGGCGAGCGCAAGCTCCTCGGTGTCCACCGCACGAGCGCAGGCGTCGGCTCTCTATCTCACCGTCTACTACGTGGCCAACAGTGTGGGTGCCACCGTCGCCACCGCCACGTTCCATTCCCACGGATGGAACGGCGTCACCGTTCTGTGCCTGTGCTGCATGGCGCTCGCCGCAATCGTCGCACTGACGCTCCCCCGGAAAGTTCGACCGACCGAGAACGAGGACTTGTCATGAAGCATGTGGATGTGATCGTCATCGGCTGCGGTGCGGCCGGATTGGCCAGTGCCGTCAGCATTCTGGAGCACTCACCGGGCGCACAACTGTTGGTCCTCGAGCGCGCGTCGGTACGCCATCGCGGTGGCAACACGGCATGGACATCGTCGTTCTTTCGTACGACCGCAGAGGGTGACCCGTCGATCGATTTCGTCGAGCGAATGCACTCGTTGAGCGAGGGACGGACCCCGAGCGAGCACATCGACGCCCTCGCTCTGGGATGCCGACAGACCATCGAATGGTTGAGCGGCACACACGACATCCGATTCGTCACCGACAACACGTACTTCCTCACATCCAAGGGTCCGCGGCTCATGCCGCAGGGCGGTGGAGCATCGATCGTCGAGAAGCTGGTGCAGTCGGCCGAACGACTCGGAGCCCAATTTCGCTACGAATCGAAGGTGATCGGACTGGCTCGACTCGACGAAGGCTGGGAGGTGACGATCGACGGACCCGACGGTGCATACGACGTGCGGGCCGCCCATGTAGTGGTTGCAGCGGGCGGCTTCGAGGGGTCACCCGACCTGCGGAAACGCTACCTCGGCCCCACGGCCGAGGCCATGCGGACCATCGCCCCGGGCGGCAACTACAACGACGGCGCGTGCATCGAACTCGCCGTGCACAACGGCGCAGCCCGCGGGGGCCAATACGACCGTTTCCACGGTGAGCCGACCGATGCGCGGTCCACTCGGCCCGAAGCGTTGGTGATGGCGTACCCCTACGGCATCGTCGTCGACTCTCACGGTCGGCGGTTCCTCGACGAAGGGTCCGACTCACCCGACAACACCTTCGAGGAGCTGGCCTACCGGATCTGGCGCGATGCACACCAAAGTGCTTACCTCATAGCCGATTCTCGGCTGCTCGACATCGTCGGTATCGACCGGGCGATCCTCACCGACCGCCCGCCGTACACCGCGTCGACAGTTGCCGGACTGGCCGAGCGTATCGACGTCCCGGTCGACGAGCTCGAATGGACGATCACTCGGTTCAACGATGCCTGCACCACAGGTGAATTCGACCCACACTCCTGCGATGGCCTCAGCACACAGGGGCTGCTTCCGCCCAAATCGAACTGGGCCCGGCCACTGACCGAGGCACCGTTTCTCGCCTGGCCGTTGGCGTGCGTCATCACCTTCACCTTCGGTGGACTGGCGACGGATGCGTCGGGACGAGTTCTGGACACCGCAGGCAGTGCTGTCCCCGGCCTCTATGCAGTAGGCGAATCTGCTGGGATCTACTACAACACCTACCCAGGAGCCACCTCGGTACTCCGCGCCCTGAACGGGGGGCGCCTACTGGGCTCCACCATCGCGACCGCCGCCATCATCCCCACAGAAGACGCTGCCCCACAACCGCTCTCATCGGACCGAGATCGAATGTCTTCGCATCCGGCATGAGGTAGGGCACGAGAATGCGCATCGCGTATTCGCGGTGTTCGAGCAGAACCTCGAGATGAGTGTCCGACGCCCCCTCGACGGTCGCGTCGGACACGATGGCGTACGAGCGAAGATCGTCGGACGTCGCCCGTAGCCGACCGACGAGTTGCTGATGAACCGACATGGTCGACGACGCATCCGCCTGCCCCTCCGAAGGAAAAACCCTCTGACCGAGCGAGAGGTGATTGACGACAGCCACCGGTTCGAGTCCCCACCTCTCGCTGATTCGTTCGGCGGCGATCTCGACACACACGTCGAGTAGATCGTCGAAATCTTCTTGGCACTCGGCGCTCGTCACTTCTCGCCACTTCGTCATCATCTAAAACCCCCATCGTCGGCCGGCTGCCCCACTACTTCGACGATGCCCGAGCGCAAACGGTTCCCAAAAGTCGTACATTCGTGCCAGTTTTGCTGCCTTCCAGCAGACGCACGTGCCGATGAGCTCGACCCGACCTCGACTAGACTCCCGATGCAGGAAGGGGAGAAAGCAGGTCGTTGCGTCGTGGAGGATCACTGGTACCGGCGCATGTTCGCCTCCAGCCCCGTGGCGCAGGCTCTCTCCGACGCCGACGGATTGTTCGTCGACGTCAATGCCGCCTACTGCGATCTCGTCGGCTTGTCCTACTCGGAACTGTTGGGGCGATCCGCGACGGTGCACACTCACCCGGACGACCTCGCACTCCACGACAGCGTCGAGGATCTGATGGCCGCCGGGACCGCCGCGGACAAATCCGTGAAGGTCGAGGTGAGGTTCGTTCGACCGAACGACGAGATTCGCTGGGTTCTCCTGACTCTGGTTCCTTTCACCGGTCCGTCCGATGCCGAGTGGACTCTCGCTGCCGCTCTCGATATCACCGACCGAAAGGAAGTCGAGGACGGCATCCTGCGCGCGTCCCGAACAGATCAGCTGACCGGTGCACTCAACCGTCGCGGCTGGTCGGACTACGCGGTGTCCGTCGTCGACGGCGATTCGGTCGACACCGTCGTTGCGGTTCTCGATCTGGACCATTTCAAACAGTTCAACGACAACTTCGGCCACGCAGCCGGCGACGCGTTGCTACGCGACTTCGCGTCGACAGCCCGTGAGTGCATCGGCGTCGATGGACTCATAGCACGTTGGGGCGGAGAGGAATTCGTGATCACTCTGCGCAACTGCGATCGTCGGGGCGCTCTTCGATCACTCGAGGCTCTTGCAGCCGCCACCACGCCGTCGGGTGTGACGTTCTCGGCCGGATACACGCTCCAGCGACCGAACGAAGGTCTTCGCCACACACTCGACAGAGCCGACGCATTGATGTTTCAGGCGAAGCGCGCCGGCCGCAATCGAATGGTCACCGACGCACCTCACTGAGACGGTGCGAGCGCTTCGTGGAACTTGCTGATCCAGCAAATTCACTTGCCATAAACCCGTGTGAGCTGACACTCTGGCATCTGTACGCCACCAGGAGAGGACGATCGATGACTCACGCATTCGACAAGGACTACTGGGAGCACCATTGGGATGACAGAACATCCCATACCGTCGCAGCGAATCCGTACCTCGTGGAGGAAACAGCAGGGTCGACACCCGGCACCGCGCTCGACGCAGGCTGCGGCGCGGGAGCGGAGGCGATCTGGCTGGCCGGGCAGGGTTGGCGGGTCACGGGTGCCGACATCTCCGCCGCCGCTCTCGCCACCGCCGCGCAGCAGGCCGAGGGGGCGGGCGTCGACGTCACCTGGATCGAAGCCGATCTGACCACCTGGAGTCCTGACGAGCGATGGGACTTGGTGATGACCCACTACGCGCATCCGTCGATTCCGCAATTGGACTTCTATCGACACATCGCGCAGTGGGTGGCACCGGGCGGTTCGTTGCTCATCGTCGGGCACCTGCACGACGGCGGGCATCACCATTCACACGGGGACGACGAGCAGCCGCCGCACGAGGCCACCGTCACCGCGAAAGACATCACTGCTCTGTTCGACGCCTCCTGGCGCATCGACACGGCGGCCGAACGTTCCAGGACCGTCGTCGGTACCGGTGTGCACTCGAAAACGTTGCGCGACGCGGTGGTTCGAGTCACCCGTCCGATCTGATCCGGTGCCGCAATGGCGTCTGTCCCCCACGAGCCAAGGGTCATTCAGCCCTCATTCGAGTCTCCCCGAATGAGGCTGTGTACGTGCATGTCATGCCACCCGTCCGCGTGACGTGCTGACCTACGACGAGTCCCTTCCAACTGGAACCCGGCCCTTCCCGCGACGCGGCACGAAACAGCATTGTCGACCGAGTGCTCGAGCTCGATCCGATTGAACGTCATTTCGCTGAAAGCCCATCGCGCCACAGCAATCACTGAGTTCGAGCACACTCCGTGCCCACGCGCCGATGCAGTCATCCAGTACACCAGCTCGGCTGTTCCGTCGTACAAATCGATACTCTTCAACCCGATTCGCCCGAGTAGAAGATTCGAATACGAATCGACCACAGCCCAATGGGCTCCGGATTCCTTGTGCCACTCGGACTGCCACCGTTCGATCCACTCCGCTGCTTCCTCGACGGAATCTGCACGCCGGACGTGCCATCGTTGAATGAGTGGGTCCTGGAACGCGTCCACCACCGCTGCAGCATCGCCCCCATCCCACGGGCGCAGCGAGACCGACCGCGACACCTCGATGACGGGTTGAGCAGAACCGACAAATGATCCCTGGGGAATAGCGGGTTCGACCAGAATGGGCACGAGTCTCATTTTTGCAGAACCGAACTGGCGATGCGCGGTGCCCCTGCGTGCCGCTTCGCGGGATGCCCCGCGTCGAACGCCGTGGGGTATCGGCCTTCCTACCCGTTCGCCTCGTACGTCCACTCCAGCTGACCGCCTACGATGCTCGGGCGCCACACCTCCGCGAATGGGCCGCCGGTATCCAGGGCATCGGCTAGGTCGGCGAGCATGGCGCTGAGGGAAATCCACTGCGGCCCACGATCGTCGGCACCCACTTTCTCGAACTCGCTGACACAGCCCCACAAGGGCCCAGGTCTGGAATCGACAAAAAGAAAGTAGCCGTCGACCCCGGCAAACGGAATGAACTCAGGTAACCAGGTACCTGCAGGATCCCCCGCGTTGCTTCCGCCCTTTTCTGCCTCATCGCCGAACTGGCTCCAGACCTCGAGCTCCACTTCGCGCTCATCGATTACCTGCTCGAGGTCGAACAGATGATGCGACGGAAACAATGGAAACCATGAGTCGGCAGGTATGCCGTTGACGTGGCGGAAGAGCTCGCGTAGTTCGGTGGGCCACGTGACTCCGGAGCGCGCCTCTGCCTCGGTAATGGCCTCCGGCTCAGCGCCCGCAGCCGGCTGATGGGTTTGATGCACATTCAGCCACTGAGCGACACGGGCCCACTGCTGACCGACGTCGGCCGCCGGTGTCGAAAACTTTGTTGTACCTGGCTCACGTGCAGGTGGAGGAGGAGCTGACTCCGTCCACTCAGCAGCTTTTCTCTCACGCTCGGCCGTTCGTTGCTGTTCGTACTCGATGGCTGCCTGTACTCGTTCAGCCATCTGTTCGTCGGTGAGTGAGGTTTCGCCGAAGTTCACCATGTTGCCCGGCTGATCGTCTACGACTACGTTGCCGAATTTGCTTCCCAGCTCCTGCGCGAGCTCGCGCCCGTTGCCGACAATCGACCTGATCGCTGCCTCACGGTCAGGGGCTTCCCCACTGCGCAACCGACTCCGCTTGGTTTCCGGGTTGAACACCGATACGTGCCATTCCATTACCTTGCTCCTCACTTTCGGGCTGTCACCAACCGTACTGACGTACAGCGTTCGAGATCGGCCGCAGGCTGTAGGCCGATACGCTGGTTCGATGGCGAGAATGACGTCGCTCGACAGGTGGGTGCATCACCATCTCACGGGTGAGCAGAGACGGGCGAAGCCACCCGGTCCAATACTGCTGACCTTCGTGACAGCTGCCGCTGCGGTATGGGTCTGCGTCAAACGAAATTGGTGGCCGTCTCCGTTCGGCGCACACACCTGGGCCGACCCACTACTTGCCCATCTAGTCGTCCTTGTGGTTTTGGCCGTCACTGGCCTGGTGTGGGCAATCCGAACCCTCTACGTGCTCGGCCGCGACCGACGTTGGTCCTGGTGGATACTTCCTGCGCCCGTCATCGTCTCTGCAGCTTTCGCGTTCGTGGTGTGGGGGCCAAGTACGACCTTCCTCGACAAGCGCAGCGAGTTCGAGGCCATTGCCGTCGACATCCGGGAGAATCCCGGCTCGTCACGCGATGAGTTCGAGATCGGTCCTTTCGACATCAATCGTGCACGAGGCGGTCCGTCGGGAGAGGTCTATTTCGTCGACAATTCGACCATCTTTTTCAGCTTCACAAGCGGATGGGTGTACTCACCTGAGCATGAACCGGACGGCCTGGGCGACGTAGATTTCTCCTCGACTCACCTCGACGGTCCTTGGTACCGATACGAATCGGTGTACCGAGACTGATCCGCTGAATTCCGCAGTAGTGAGGGTACGAAGGGAATCGTCGGAAGAATGCCGGCTGTGCATCGTCGACACCGCTAACGCAAGATCTCGCGCGCGTTCAGCCGGCCCACTACGTACATATTTCCCGCAGCCCCCGCGATGCAAGGGACGACGACAAGCAGCGCCGTGACCGGAATGAGCTGCGGAAGCCAGCTGTTCGGATCGCGCAGCTCGGGTGCCGTAGCTTCCTCGACGACCAGGAAAAAAGCGTTGCTGCGCAACGGATCAAGGTGAGGGTGGAGACCGTCAAAGCCCGCCCGACGGCCGCATCTGCACCATCGGATCGGCCGCAGGTTCTGGAACCGTCACGACCAGGTCCCAGCGTGGAACGCGTCCATCATGTCCTGCTCGATCGCGTCTCGTTGTCCGCGATCGTCCTTCCACGAATCGAACAGCCGCTCCATGGTTCCGATCATCGCAATACCGGGCACATCCGGCTGGTTCAACGGCCCAGGAATTGGCCACCCGCATATCGAGTTCGCTGCGAGAACAGGATGAATCAAGCCCTCCACGGCCCGCGAGCTGATCACGCGGGTGAAAACGTTGATGGCCGCCTGCCATCGGTCTGTCGAAGGTGAGCCCAAGGGCAACAACATGTCCCAGCGAGCCTGCTCCCGGGACTCGCGCGTGACGGTCCGTCCGACGGCAATCATGTGCCGACCGACCCTGTCATCCATGTCTTTCGCCCAGACCGCGGGCTCGCGCTCGATAGCCGAACCGAACACCTGCAATTCCGCAAGTCCTGAGCCTGGCCCTGCCTCGCCGAGAGGATACGCACTGAGGTGGACGAGAAGGTTATCCCGTAAATCCCGAACTACCGACCTGTGCGGTGGATTGACTTGCAGCCGTTGAGCTTCCGCGATGGTCACGTACCCCGCAAGGATGTAATGACCGATATCATCGCGCTCTCGTGGCATCATGGGACACCTGCAGAGGGCTTGTCGTGTGCTGGCATTCGTAAACACTCCCGGATACTCCGTCCGGGGACGAAGAGGTTCAGACTACACGTCGAACAGGGTGAGGTAGTGTCTCAGTCATGACACTGCAGAAAGGCGCATGAGCGCCCCGTCGTCCGAGCGCAGACTCTTGCGCCCACGATATATTCGATTTGCTGCCGACCGACTGTGGGTGATCGACGAAACCCAGCCTGTTGCAGCACTTCTCGAAACGATTTCCGGACAGGTCGATCGGATCGTGTCCTGGCCCGAGATACTCTCATCGTCACCTGCGCTGACGATTGCCTCCCACGAAGACCGTGTCTGGCTTCAGTACCGCGGAACCGATGTTCTGGCCTGCGTGACCGTGGACGGGGTACATCACGCCGAGTACCTCGAGGGCACACATCTGCTGACCGCGGGATCGTCCGGAGCATGGTGTTTTCGACCCACACGCACGCGTGACGACGTCGCTCGCACCGCGGAGGAGCCTCCGCTCCCCCGCCCGCGACCGCGACCACCTCTGCTCCTGGCATACCCGGGCGGAGGCACCTCTACGATCGACGTCGACGGGGTTGTCGTCGCAGCCGACTTCGACGAACAGTCGGTCCGTCTGGGCGTCGAGCACACCCCATGGTCGCGCACCTATCGCGATACCCCGACTCCGGCAGGATATGTTCTCCAACAATCCAAGTCGTGGATTCATCTACCGCTGGATGCGAGTAACAGTCGCATAGAACTCGACGACTACGCTCGATCCCGAGCCGACGGCGCATGGCACACCAGCGAGTACGCAGACACCACGTACAACGAACTGCACCGCCGCAAGCGCGCGTTCGGCGATGGCGTCCGATGGCACTGGGGCGTGACAGACAGACACGGCGGTGCTCTCCTCGTGAACGCATTCCGTGGCGGTTCGTCGGTGCCGGTACGTGAGATCGAACTGCCCGGGGTCCGGGCCTACGAGGGCACCGCACACGGTGACCAGCTCTGGCTTCTTGTGAGGTCTGCAGACGAATTCAATTCGGAGCGCCACCTTGTTCGGCTGTCGACAGACACAGCAGAGTCCGAACTCCGAACAGCGATAGACGATCTGGACATCACGGGCTACTGCCGTCCCGTCGCTCCCGAGCCTCCTGATCATGCGTCGTACGTCAGGTACTGCGTTCGTCGACTCCATGGGCGACAGCTCTCGAAGAGAATGCACGACGTGCGGGCCGAATTCGTCGGGGACTGGCCACATGGCCGATTGCACATCAGTTTCACCCACGATGACTACGAGGGGCTCACCTTGGTAACTCGACTCAACCTGTACGACGAACAGGGTCAACGTCTCGACGATATAGCCTCCTATGTCCCTACGGAATTGATGGAGCAGGCAGACACCCGCGCCTACCCGGATCGGTCGCGCGCCGTCGGAGGGGTGTTGTACGTATGACGCATTGGGTCGAAGTGCTGCTCGAGATCGTCGACGGTCCGCAGCGGCCGGTCATGGGTATCGCCCGCGCAATTCACGCCGACAACGGTCCGAGAAGCGTCTACGACGGGCACTACGGCATCGTTCCGTCGTATGTGGGTTTCGGGCTCGGCGCGATCCGCCTGTTCCGTTTCGGTCGAATGACACGTATGGAGTCCCTCGACGGGAAACCGCTGTTCATCGCCGACGGCCAGACATGTTGGGTGTTCGAGGCAGGTCACGAAGATCCGATCGAAACGAACGAGCTCAACACACGGATACCCGACCCGGGCCGGGATCTGATCGTGTCCCGCCCGGTCGAACACTGGGCGCGGCCGGGCCTCACCAGACCTACGCGTCCTATCGAAGAAGTCGAATTCCTCGGACGTCGATGCTGGAACGTGGAACTGCAGACCGGCAGCAAGGGCCAGCCGATGGTGCTGACGATCGACATCGAGACCGGGGCCGTGTTGAAGCAGAAGTCAGAGGAGGGCAGTGCGGCGTACGTCGACTGCGATGTGTCGGACGAATTGCCGGACTCGACGTTCATATGGTCCGGCCCGGTCAGAATGCCTCGTAACGTGTTCGCCGAGGATCGGGCGCGAGAGGTGGAACGATCGAGAAACAACATGCGATGGTTCCACGACAACGTCAGCGCACAGCGGATACAGGCGGATGTCCTGGTCGACTTCACCCCGACCGAGGTGCGGCGGGATCCAGACCATCCAGACGGCTTCGAAGCCCACTTCGAGAAGGGTGCCGGCAGATTGTGGCGACGTGCGCGATCGAGCGAAGACTGGTTGCTCCCCGTGAACTGGACCGCTCACTACCCGACGCCGATCCGGGCATGGTCGACCGACGAGTTCGACTGGGCATGCGCACTAGGCCTGGGACCGGGCAGTTTGACCGACACGACACTGGCGCAACTCCAACACGTGCTTCACCCAGGCCAAGATGTGGTCGGTACTCCTCCACTGAATCCGCAGCTCTATGAGAAAAGCGACTCGCCCTAACGGCAGCGTCACCACAAATGTGCTGCATACTGTTGCAGCACTTCAGATTTCGTTGAACTCTCCAGGTAAAGGCGTAGGCGGGTGTTCCTGCGGATTTCCCAGACGCGTTTCTTGTCTACCATTTCGGGATCTTCGCTTGCCGCGATGAACAGGCCCGGCTCCTGGTCTCTGCCGAATGCGGAGTTTCGATCCTGTCGTGACGGCGGTCAGGGGACGTCGTCTACGGTAAGTCCAATCCACCTCTCGTACTGATCCGCCGGGGCCAATTTCGGATAGAACGCATGCCGTAGGTCCGCGATGAGGCCCCCGTAATCAGAGCCTTGGGTTTTCAGCAAGGTCCACAGGACGTTGAACAAGGCTGGCAGTGGATCGGTCCAGCTGGCGTCGGTCAACGCGTTGACAGCGGCCAACGCGGCAGTGGGCGCTGTGTCACCGCTCTCGGATGTGGTCCACAGTTGGATTCGTTCGTCAGCGTTGAAGGCATCGATGACGGCCGTGCTGTGTCGGTCGGTGAACGGGGGTGGCAACGGGGTTCCGTTGTCCAATGCGTCGAGCCCGTCCCGTATCCATTCGATATCGGCAACACCGGCAATCGTGTAGGCACGTCGCGCTGCCCAAGCTGCGATCTTTCGTAGCTTCGGTGCGCGAGTGCGGGCCAACGCGTCGACGAGCATTCTGTCGTGAGCGGCGAATTGCTTGGCGTAGGCAGTGTGTCGGAGTTTGTCGGTCGGAGGTCTGCCACCCCAGTCGATTGCTTCTTGTTTGGCCCAGATAGCCATCTGCTCGTAGCCGTATTTGAGGTACAGGGTTGCGTCCCCGGCCGGGTCGGGGTCCCACCAGTTACGTGTCCTGTGGGTGACGATGTCGTCGTCCCATGCTTTGTCGCGCTTGTGTATTCGACGCATCGGAGCGGGACGAGTGGTCTTCCAGATCTGTACGAGGTACTCCTCGGTCGGCTCGCTGACAGTCAGATCCCAGCGTGCATCGCGCCCTCTCGCGCTTACTCGAAACGTATTCCAACCCTTGCGGATCGGCATGTCGGAGAAGTCGGACGCGGCCTCGCCGTCCAGGCTGAGGACTCGGAACGATGCGGTGACCTTGATCGTGGCTTCTTCGATCACTTCCCATTCCGAGGGTGTGCTCGGTTCTCCGGGGTGTGCATCGAGCGTCTCGATGCTCACGGCTACCGGTCCGTACGCGACGCCGGTCATGATGGTGACGAAGTTGGGACCAACTTCGATGACGCTGCCGGTCGTTGAGGGTTCGTAGGTTTCAGCGCTCGGAGATCCCACGACGAATTGATGGTGATCGACCGACACGGTCCCGGTGCTCGACAAGAAATTCACTCCTGACCAGATGTACGTCGAACTTGCTGAAGGTATTCGAAGCCGCCGAACCGGGCATCGAAGGAGGTAGGCACAGAACAACCTAGCGAAAAGACACACGAGGGACTAGTGAGGACGGGCGGGCGGCCGCCCTGTTCGACGCCTCCGCCTGGCGCGTCGACACCGAAGCCGAACGCTCGAGGACGGTCGGCGGACAAGACGGTCACTCGAAGACGTTGCGCGACGCGGTGGTTCGAGTCACCCGTCGGATCTGATCCGGCGTCGTTGCGGCCCGGGTGTACGGTCCGATGATGCAAGGCAAATCAGATGTCGACTTGTCCGGATTTATCCCCACCGACTTCGAGTCGTACCAGTGGTGACGTCGCAGGACGACGCCGAAAGCCGGGTCGCTGACGCCGTTCTGGCGATCACCGGCGGAAGCCTGTCGTCGATGACGGAGATCCTGCGGGACCTGGGGGACGAGTTGGCCAACACGAAACCGGATCTGCCGGGTGCCAACAGTCCGTATGCCATTGTGTTCCACTGCGTCGCCGTGATCGAGTACTGGGCGGGCTCGGTGATCGCCGGCCTGAAAATCCCGCGGGACCGCGCCGCCGAGTTCACTGCCACAGGCCGGGTCGACGATGTGATCACGCGGCTCGATGATGTTCGGGCGCGTCTACCCGAGTGGGTGGATGTCGCACTACGCGAAGGGATTCGCGATCGGACCGTCATGGGCACCACGCGCCCTGAGCTCGCAACCGCCACCCCGGAGTGGGTGTTGACCCACCTGGTGCGCGAGCTGGCCCAGCACCTCGGCCAGCTCGAGCTCACACGCGACGTCCTTCGTCAGGCATGAGCTACGTCAACGATCGATGGTGACGTTCGGCCACGGTGGCCGCCTCAACACCGCCGCACATCCCAGTGTCGCTGCAATGAGGCCGGTGAGTGCACCGATCAGATGGATGCGGCCAATATCGACAGCCGGAGTCCACGTGGCCGTACCGTCCGCGATGGTGAACAACCCCACGGCGGTCTCTGCTCCCCGAGTCGATCGACGCGATACCGGCAGAATGGTCGTGCGGTCGTCCACTCTGACGGTCTCGCCGTACTGCACGGCCGACGGGCTGAACACGTCGGGCAAGCGTGAGGTCATCAGAACTCCCGGAGTCGACGGACGGACATCGCGGCCAGACTACTCGTGAACAAACTCTTCCGGACGTTCCCGAATGTCGCCGCCCCACTCCTCGGCAGTACTCAGCCAGCGGTGTTCACAGCGGATGCGAGTCCGTCGACCAGGGTCGGCAGGAAATACGGAATCGACAATGCCGTCGGGCCTACTGCAGCTCCGGCTTCCTGGCCGACGAATCCTGCGACTGCACCCGCGGCTACGGCCGGAATCTGGCGCGAGACAGGCGAATCGACGAATTGCTGCAAGGCGTCGTCGGTGTCGACCTGAGTGAACACCACATCGGCGTCGATTTTCGAGATGTTCTCTGCCGAGACGGTGGTCGAGTACGTGGCGTCGTCGGTCGCGAGGTCGGTCACCGATGCAGGCGAGACGAAGCCGAGATTCTCGAGTAGCTCCACTCGGGGGTCCGACGGCAGCAGTAGGTAGTACACATCGGCGGCCTCGGACACGTATGCGATCGATCGGCCGTCGAATTCGGGATGCTGCGCACCTGCCTCGCTCACCTGCCGGTCCAGATCGGAGACCAGATCCCGGGCCCGATCCGGAACGCCGAGAACATCTCCGGTGGTGGTGATGACATCGCGCCACGGCGTCGACCACAGCTCTTCGGGCGGGGCGATGACGGGAATTCCGGCGTCGGTCACCGCGTCGTACTCGGCCTGCGTCAGGCCGGAGTGCGGGGCCAGCAGCACATCAGGATCGGCGGCGAGCACCTTCTCGACCGTCAAGGCGTTGGTGACGTTGTCGAGCAGAGTCGGCGCCGGACCGCCGCTCGCGTCGATCGCGTCGGAGATCCACGGGTAGATCAGATCGTCGCCGCCGCCGTATTCGGCCGCGGGCATGGCCACCGGCACGACGCCGAGCGCGAGTACCGCGTCCGTTGTGCCGAAGCCCCAGGTCGCTACCCGTTGAGGCACAGCGTCGAGGGTGGTCTCGCCGTACATGTGTTGCACCGTCAGCGGGAACGAGCCGGTGGATGACGCTGCGGTCGGAGTCTCGACGGTATCTGAAGGGCTGCAGCCCGCGAGTGCGATGGACCCGGCCAACGCGGCGGTGAGCACGGCAGCGAATCGAGTAGTTGCGCGATGAGTCATGAATGTCCTGTATGTCGGTGATCGGACTTGTAGGTTAGCCTTAGCTATCCCTGTTGGTAAAACCGACCGCCCGGGGCTCACAGGAACCTCGCAGTGAGAGTCCAGGGTTCTCACCGGAACATCCCAGAGTATTGGCACTACCGAAAAGAACCGATGCCATCTCAGGAGATCAGACGATGCCCCCAATTCCAGAGCCCACCAACACTTCTGCCGGACCGACCTACGAGGGACGGCTTCTCGATCGCCCCACCGAAGAGGTGGTCGATCAGGGTGCCGGGTTCGACATCACCACCCTGATCACTCGCCGCCGCGTGCTCAGCATCGTCGGCGCGGGGGCCGGAGCGGTGGCACTGGCCGCCTGCTCCTCGACGTCCAACGGCGCAAGTGTCACCAGCACAACAACTTCCACGACGACGGCTACCGGCACCGGCACCGCGAGCGCAACGAGCGAAATCCCCCAGGAGACCAACGGCCCCTACCCGGCCGACGGCACCAACGGCGTCAATGTTCTCGAAGAATCAGGGATAGTGCGCAACGACATCACCTCCAGCCTCGACGGCGGAACCACAGTCGAGGGAACGCCACTGTCGTTCACCTTCACACTCACCGACATGGCGAACGACAATCGACCGTTCGAGGGTGCTGCCGTGTACCTGTGGCAGTGCGACGCGGACGGCCAGTATTCGATGTACTCCGAGGGCGTCGAGGACGAGACGTATCTGCGCGGCATTCAAGCTGCCGGTGCCGACGGTACGGTGACGTTCGAGACCATCGTCCCCGGCTGCTATTCCGGTCGATGGACCCACATGCACTTCGAGGTCTATCCCGATGCGGCGTCGGCAACCAACGCGGACAACGCTATTGCCACCTCACAGGTCGCGTTCCCTCAGGACATGCTCGACGCGATCTACCAACTCGACACCTACCCGAACTCCGCGAAGAACCTGGCCCAGCTCGGCAGCCTCGACAACGACAACGTCTTCGGCGACGGCTACGACCTCGAGATGGGGACGTTCTCGGGCGACCCCACATCCGGCTACGTCGGATCCTTGGCCGTGGCCATCGACACCACCACCGAACCCGCTGCAGGCGGCGGCGGAGCACCTGCCGGAGGTGGCGGTCAGCCTCCGATGGGCGGCGGCACTCCCCCTGCAGGCGGCCCACCGGCCGACGGCGCCGCACCCACCAACTGATCCCCCCTCACCCCACATCACCGAAGGAAATACCATGTTGCACAACCTCACCGGATGGCACGCCCTCATCGTTCTCGCCATCCTGCTGCTCGTGTTCGGCTCCACCAAACTCCCGTCACTCGCCAAGGGCGTCGGCCAATCGCTGCGCATCCTCAAAGACGAAGTGCGCGAGGACAAGAACGCAGCACCCCGCGATGACGCGGTTGCCGACGCTTCGTCCGCCACAGTTCCGTACCGACACGCGTCGTGATCACGGCCACCGCCGCGCGGGGCACTGCCGCGCGGGCTACCGCTCCGCGGGGCACCATGCCCCTGGCCGGCCATATGCGCGAGGCACGTCGCCGTGCGATCCGCGCGGCGGTGTCCCTGCTCGTCGGCATAGCGATCGGGTTCGCCCTCTCCGACCAGATTCTCGACATCCTCCGCGCACCGGTCGAGGAACTCGCCCTCTCGCGTGCAGCCAGTCTCAACTTCGAAACTGTCACGGGCGCCTTCGATCTCGAACTGAGAATCGCGCTGTTCGCCGGCGTCATCGTGTCGAGTCCGGTCTGGTTACGTGAGCTGTTCGCCTACCTCACTCCCGGTTTGACGCGTCGCGAGAAGAAGTACGTGTACGGATTCTCCGCCGCCGCGGCCCCACTGTTCGTGGCCGGGTGCATGTTCGGATTCACCATCTTCCCGCGCATGGTCAGCGTCCTTGCCGGCTTCTCCTCCGACGAGGACAGCACCATCCTCAACGCCTCGTACTACGTGGATTTCGTCATGAAGATCGTGTTGGCGACCGGTATCGCCTTCGTCCTTCCGGCAGTGCTCGTGATGCTCAACTGCCTCGGCATCCTCTCCGCACACCGACTTCGCAGCAGCTGGCGGCTCAGTGTCGTCGGAATTGCCTTGTTCAGCGCGCTGGTCACTCCCGCTGCCGACGTCCTGTCCATGTTCCTGGTCGCGTTACCGATGGCGACCCTGTTCGGTGCGGCCATTGTGATCACCGAGGTACACGACAGGCGAGCTGGCAGGCGCGCCCTCACACCCTCGAAACCGGAGCTCACATCATGTTCGGATTGACCTTCGAAAAACTGTTCCTGGTCGCGATCATCGCCGGGTTCGTTCTCGGCCCCTCGCGCCTCCCCGGTTACGCCCAACAACTCGGACGGGCCGTGCGCTCTGTTCGACAGTTCGTCGACACCACTCGCAGTGCAGCGGAGGACGAGATGGGCGTTCCGCTGCGCCGCAGCCAATGGGAAACGATGGACGTGCGCCAGTACGACCCGCGACGCATCGTCGCCGACGCACTACGCGAGACCGACGTCACCCCGAGTACCGAGTGGCCCGACGAGGTCCTCGCAGAGGCCGGCCGAGTGCGACCCGGTCAGAAGTATCTGATCACCGGTCCGTCGTCGCATCCACGCCGAATCCTCATCGACTCGCTGCCCGAAAACGACCCACGCCGCATCGCCGCACAGGTCGTCGGCGAATGTCGCACTGCAGGTTAGAACGGCGAAAGAAGGACGTTGAGTAACACAGTCCGGCATGATGTAGCGATGACTACCAGCGTCTTGGCTGCTTCGGAGTCGGGTGTGTCCGCAATTGCGTTGTGGACCTTGATCGTCGTGGTGATCGCCGCTGTGGGTGCCGCGTGGGCTGCGTTGAGCGTGCGTCGGGTCGGCGCGAACGAGGACGTCATCTCCCGCGAGGTGGCGGCACTGCACAATGCTGTCGATCGTCAGGTGCGCCAGTCGAGCGACAACGACTCGTGGAATCGCGACCAGGTGACCGCGCGTTATCAAGAGCTGCTCTTCGCCCTGTCGAACGTCGATCGTGTTGTGGCCGAGGAGATTTCCGCAGCGGTGATCTCGACGCCGGTAGGCGATCTCGCTGCCGCGACTCGGGCGCTGAACAAGGCCTACGACCAGTTGAACCTCGCACTGAGCGCAGCACTGGTGGTGGCTCGCCGACGCGTTCATCCATTGGCACTGGAGTTGTCGACAGGCATCGATCGCCGAGTGTTGACCCCGCTGGCACCCGAGACCGGAATTGCCGGGCCCGCCTACGAACGCCTGCAGAGCGAGCACGCGTACATCATCAGAATGCATTCGTTGTTGCTCAAGGCGATGCGTGCCGATCTGGGGCTACTCGATCCCAGTGCCGAGGCCACACTGATCTTCACCACGAAGGAAGTGGAAACGGGTGTGCTGTCGGATCGGTCGACGGCAGCTGGACGCAGTGGGGTGCAGCTGATCAACCTGCTCGAGGATTTCGGTGTGACGCCACTGCTGGGCGCGGCGGACGATTACGTGATGTCCGACGCCCTGGTGGCCCAGTGCGAAGAGCTCTACAGCTCAGTAAGCCCGTCGTTCCAGGCAGTGATGCGGCACATCGGTGACGACATCGATCTTGCAGTTCGGCCCGACCTCACCGATGAACGTCTCGACGAGATCTACGACATCGCCGTGCGTTTGGTCGAAGCCGGATTGCGCGGAAACATCCACCGCAGAGACGGATTGGACGGCAGCAGCCTGTTCCTGATCGACCCGACACATCACGCAGGGATCGATCGGGTGTAGCAGGCGAGTTTCTAATCGATCACCGCAAATAGCAGCCCGTGGTGATCATCAGTGCTGTCCGCCCACCCGCGCCGAGGAGAATGCGGCCACCATCGGGGTCGCGGAAACTCACCTGACGACGCTCGGCATTCTCGCTGTTCAGGTCGGTGCCGTCGAACCCATTGGCGACGGCGATGGAATTGACGGCCTCGAGCACGGCCCGCCACCGATCGGCTGGGATCGGCGCGTCGGAACTGAACGGCACGAGCTTCACATTCAAGCCGGGCGTATTGGAATACGGCTCATCGCAGGGTGATTCGCTGCGTGTGCGGGTGGTCGACCATTCCAGTCCCGGCACCAGCGTCGAGATCGCCGCCTTGATGTCTTCCTGCATCCGCTCGAATGCGGGCTCTACTGTGCTCTGCCGCCCCACCCGCTGCTTCAACTCCTCGAACCGCAAGGCGGTCTGCTCGGCAACGATTTCCGAGTCGGCCTTCCCACGCGGACGATGCTCTCCCTCGTACGGCTCCGGTGTGTTGCTCATACATCCCCCCAGGAATACGGCAGCCAGTATTGCTGCTGCCGTGCACGCCTTGCTTCGTCGTGTCATCGGGCCACTGCCACATCGGGAATGCCTGCGATCACGGCTGCTTGATTGAACTGACTCGTGGTATCCACCTTGTAGTAGTCGCTGTGACTTCCCATCCGTTCGATGATCGAGCCGGTGAATCGATCGGTGGACATGAGCGCGACGTCGGTGCCGTCAGGCATCACCACATCGGCGGCGCGAGTCGACAGATCGTGCACTCCGGCGATCTCGCGTGGATCACCTCCGAATGCGGCAAGGGCCGCAACACCGTCTCCGCCGGATGCGAGGGTGTACGCGTCACCGGTGATGTGCAGCGCACCCAGGTTGTCGGTGCCGACACCGGGCGATCCCATGAACACCGCGTCGTCCACCCCGGTACCGTCCTGCAGCGCGAATCCTGTTGTGAGAGAGCCATAGGAGTGCCCGACGGCGGTCAGATGCGGATCGTCCGAACGCGATGCGTCGATACCGTCGAGGAACGACGCAAGCCTGCTGCCTCCGGTCTGAGCCATGTCGTCGGACAACACCCCGACCTTCTGCGGGGCCTCGTATCCCATGTAGGCGACCGATGCGACGGTCTGTCCGGCGGCGTCGGGACTGTAGTGATCGAGTTGCCATTGCGAAAGGTCACGGATGTTCGCCGCGTCGTTCACCAGGCTGCCGAGCCCCTTGTGGACGGTGCTGGTGAAGCCTGGTGTGTGGACGGATACGTGATCCGCGGTGTCCACGTCACCGACTGCGATGACGGCAGTCGCCAGCGTCCGTTCCGGCGAAGCGTCGAAGGACAGCAGGTGCCGATCCGGAACCGGAATGCGCTGTCCGTCCGCGCCCAGCACAAAGCTCCCGTCCGTTCCCTTCTCGAACATCAGACGTTCGACGGCATCGAGCGACGTTCGCTTGTCGAGCGCCAGTTGCAGCCGCTGTCCGTCCATCGCACTACCGGTCTGGTCGAAGCGAGCCTGCGCCTCGTTGACCTGACCGTCGACGGAGCTGCGGTCGACATCCAACTGAGCGAGGTTGGCGCTCGACCGATCGGCCGCCGGAATGCCGTCGAGGTCACCGATCCAGTGGGGCCGCTCTTCTCGCACGTAGTCGCGCTGATCGTCGGTGAGCGAGTTCCACCATTGATTGTTCGCGGCCGGATGTCCCTCGGCCGGCGGCTGCGGGGCTTTCGCCGCCCCCTGATCGCTGCCGATCCCCGCCGCCTCGCGCACGTCGGTACTGTCGTTGTCGCTGATCAGGTTTCGAGCAGCTGCGGTCATGATTGCAGCTGCGTTCTCCTCGATTTCTGTTCCGCGACGGACGATTTCGCCGACGCGGTCGAGGAGTTCGACTTTCATCCGCTGACGGTCCGCGGATTCGGCGTCGGTCCGATTCGGCGGTCGCTCGAAAGCCCATCGGTCCCACAGCGTGTTGTCGTTGCACACGGCGAAGTCGTTCGCGAAGGCCAGCGACGACACGTCGGCGAGCGCACGCTTCAACGCCACGACGGAATCTTCGGTGTCGTCGGTCAGTCGCTTGATCGCTCCGACTTGCGCGGCGGAGTTGGTCAGTTGATCGACGACCGCGTCGAATGCCCGACGGGCCACCTCACTTGCCTCCCCCACCCAGCCGTCGATGAGCTCGAGGCGATCGAGCTGATCGCCCAGATCGATCAGTGTGCTGATTCTGCTGGTGAGCGAGCTGCTGAGCCGCTCGAGCCCCGCCGTGTCCCAGTCGTTGATTCCCCCGATGTCAACCACGCGGTCAAGGTACCAGCCCACTGCCCTCCCAACCGGGTGTTACGTTCACCGTAGTGACAGGCACCAACAGCCTCGGGGGAGGAATGTGATGGGGGATCGTCTGGACGTCAGTGTTGCGGTGCTTCTCGACGCAGCAGGCAGAACCGACCTCGCGATCGAGATGGCATCCGACGATCTCGCCGTGGTGGCTCGCGATATGTCGGCGGGTACAGCGTGTTGGCCGGGAGCAGCAGGCGAAGCGTTCTCGTTCCTGCTGTCTGCGTGGGATGCAGCCGACTCGACACTGTCGACCGACGTGAAAGATCTTGCTCGAAAACTGCAGGCATCAGCTCGCGATTACGCAGAAGCCGAGGCTCGAACAGAAGCGCAGATACGCGGTACCGGCTGAATTACGGCCGGTTCCTTCCGAAACGGAGTTGTGCGAGTACCAACGCAACACCGACAAGCAATCCCACTACAGCACCGATCGTGAGATATTGCGCAGTGTTCGGCCGGATCGGAGTAGACGAGGCCTCGGGCTGGTTGCGTATCCCGACGGCCGCCGAGGGAATCCCACCGTCCTCGGGAGCCTCCAGCTCCGCAACCAGTTCACTCAGGTCGATAGCCATAGTGTTCGCGATGTCGCGTGCGCGCTCCGGAGAGTTGTCGGTGGCGACGATGTCGAACACGACACTCCCCAACGAGTACGACACTGTCACCTTCTGGGCCAGCTCCGCCGGACTGAGATCCAGTGCGAGCTCATCGACAACGTTCGATGCGAGCGGACTGCCTTCCACCAGTTCCGCATACGCCGCGATCCGTTGCTGCGAAAACAGGTCCGCCCTGTACTCCTCTTGTCTGAAGGTCTGATTGGGCGTGGAGACGAACATCTGAGCCCGCGATTCGTACACCGGGGTAACCAACAAGCTCATCCCGAATGCCGCGGCCACGAATACGACGACGGACACGGCGACGATTCGCCAGCCCGCCCTGACGATGTCTCCGAAACTCCGCCTGCTCACCTCACGCCATCCGGGTGTATCAGCTTCCCACCGGCCGGAAGCCCGCACCCGGAGCTCCCGATGTACTCAGCAAACGCACCGATT
The DNA here is from genome assembly GCF_002259335.1 of Rhodococcus sp. 14-2483-1-1. Classification (NCBI taxonomy): domain Bacteria; kingdom Bacillati; phylum Actinomycetota; class Actinomycetes; order Mycobacteriales; family Nocardiaceae; genus Rhodococcus; species Rhodococcus sp. 14-2483-1-1. The sequence continues at coordinate 230,048 of NZ_NPFX01000006.1, forward strand.
CCGACGCGGATGCGTAGGCGGTGGGACTGAGCAACGGAGCGCCCGAGGCATGGCTGGCGATTCCGATCAGCGTGGTTCCGGCCACGAGCGGAGCTCCGGAGTCGGCCCAAACGGTGACGGCATCGGACATCAGATCACTGCCCCGCGTGTCGACGACGGTGCCGCACGTCAGTCCGCTGCCGAGCCCGCTCTTGCAGACCGGCTGTCCCACCGATCCGATGCCGATGTCCGTCACGGTGATTCCGCCCAGACTCGACACCGGCGTCACCTTGGTGGGATCGAGGACGATGATGCCGTAATCGGGTCCCCAATGCCCGACGGCCGTAGTGCCGACCGGGGCGGCAGGCGATCCGACGAGCGTGACGGGCAGGCCCGTGCGCAGAATGCAGTGCCCTGCGGTGAGCGCAACGAGTCGGCCGGCGTCGTCGTATCCGACGGCCGCGATGGAGCAGGCGGTGAGATCGTCGATGCCTCCGGTGGTGACGAAACCACTGCCGGGTCCGACGACCGGAAGAGGTGCTGCGGCAGCGGTTCCGGGGGCCATCGCGCTGACGGCCATTACCGCGGCGGCGAACAGTCCACCGACAACACTGAGCCGGGCATTCTTCATCGTGAGCACTCCTCGTCAGTTCGAAGGTATGTCGGCAGCGGCCAGCGTAAATTGCACAACGTCGATGCGTGAACTCTTGAATCGCGCCGACGAGCCGGTGAGGTACTGCACGTACTTGTCGTACGTCGCCTCCGAGGACACGGCGATGGCCTCGTCCCGGGACGCGATCAACTTCTCGGCCCACGTGTCGAGGGTCCTCGCGTAGTGCAGCCTCAGAGGGTGCTCCCGAAGCAACTCGAACCCGGCATCGGCCGCTTTGGACTTGATCACCTTGACGAGCGTCAACTGTCCGCCGGGAAAGATGTCGCGCAGGATGAAGCGCGAGAAGTGCGCGTCCTCGCGGGTGAGTCCGCCCCCACCGGATGCCGGATCTGGCGGCGTGATGACGATGGTGTGCAACAACATTCGCCCGTCGTTCGCCAGTACCGAGCGGCACTTGGCGAAGAACGCCGAGTATCGGTTTCGCCTGAAATGCTCGAACGCGCCGATACTGACGATGCGGTCGACGGGCTCGTCGAATTCTTCCCACCCCTGCAACCGGATGTCGACCGTGCGGTCGGTCGACAGGCCGGCAACAACAGTGCGTCCGTGCTCGTACTGGTTTCGGCTCAACGTCAGACCGATGACGTTGACGTCGTACTTCTCGACCGCCCGCTTGGCGAGAGCTCCCCAACCGCAGCCGATGTCGAGCAGCGTCATCCCCGGCTTCAGGTCGAGCTTGCCGAGGGCAAGGTCGATCTTGGCCGTCTGCGCCTCCTCCAGCGTCATGTCCTCACGCTCGAAGTAGGCGCAGCTGTACGTCATACTCGGATCGAGGAACAGAGCGAAGAACTCGTCCGACAGGTCGTAATGTGCTCGCACGTCATCGACGTACGGCTCCAATTGTTCGCTCATCACGCCACACCTTTCCCCACCGCATCGGTGCCGATCACTCGGCCTAGTGCACGGGCACCGAACTCGCCCAGCATGTCTTCGTGTTCTACATCCACCCGGTGAACCGCAATGCGGCCGTCCACGAAGTCCGTCCAGTGCTCCGCACCGTGCGAGCCGCGAGCGGCGAAGTAGTGCACCGGCCCCGCGAACACAGCCGGCGCATACGACGCCACCCAGGTGGGAGCCGCCGCGACGGGACGATACATTCGCCACAGATGATCCACGGTCAGAAACGCCAGTTCACTTCTGTTCTCGCGCAATCGATCCACGATGCTCTCGAACGAGTCACCCTCGACCCCGAGCTGACGAGCGAGATCGTCGATGCCGAACTCTGCGGCACCCCCCTGCGCCGAGAACTCAGGTGCCGAGAGCTGCGCGTCGACGAGCGCGAGCAGGGCAACGTGCTCACCTTCCGACTGCAGTTGTGTGGCAACAGCATGCGCGATCACTCCGCCGAGCGACCACCCGACCAGGTGATAGGGACCGTGCGCCTGAACACCTCGGATCTCGCGTACGTATCTCTCGGCGAACTCCTCGATCGAGGACGGCGGCGCTTCACCGTCGGCGATGCCCGGCACCTGCAAGCCGTACAGCGGGCGGTCGGTCTCCCCGAGGAGCGAGAAGTAACTCCAGGCAATTCCGATGGCCGGGTGCACACAGAACAGCGGTGCGCCCACGCCCTCGGTTCGCAGCGGAAGCACCACATCGAAGGCACTGTCGACACCGTGCTCGCCTCCGTCGAGTTGCGTTGCCAGAGCCGAGATCGTCGGGTGCACCAGCAGCAGGCTGATGGGCAGCCGACGGCCCAGCCGGTCCCCCAGCGCATCCATCACCTGCACCGCCGAGAGGGAGTGCCCGCCGAGATCGAAGAAGTTGTCATCCACACCGATGTCCTCACCGGCCACCTGCAGTACGTCGGAGAACACGCCGTGCACCAATACTTCGTTGGCCGAGACCGGGGCCCGTCGTTCGGTCGACGTCACCGAGGGTTCGGGCAGCGCGCTCACATCGACTTTGCCGGACAATGTCATCGGCAGTGCATCGACGACGGTCACGGTACCGGGCACCATGTACGCCGGAAGTGTCCTGGCCAGGAATTCGCGAGCCTCCCGAGGTTCGACGCCGCCCACCACGTAGGCAGCAAGAGAATGCCCATGTCCGATCACGCTGGCCTGACGCACATTCCGATGACGCAGCAGCGCCGCTTCCACCTCGGACAGTTCGACGCGATGTCCGCGCACCTTCACTTGTGAATCGACTCGGCCCAGGTATTCCAGTTCGCGATCGCTGCCTCGAACCACGCTGCTCTGAACAACCCAGCGCACAAGATCGCCGGTTCGGTAGAGCCGACCGTCCCCGAACGGATTGGCGACGAAACTACTTGCCGTCGTTCCGCTCTGCTCCACATACCCTTCGGCAAGACCGGCCCCGCCGAGGTAGAGCTCCCCGACGACGTTGTTCCCCACCGGGCGGAGACGGGCATCGAGGACCACAGCGTCGTAGCCACGAATCGGCCCACCGATGGTCACCGGACCCGCCGCCTCTGCCGAGCCCCACTCACGCTGGTCGGTGGTGCAGGTGCTCATGACGGTCCCCTCCGTGGGCCCGTAGGCGTTGAACACCGATCGATGACGTGACCATCGTTGCAGCAAAGCAGAATTGGCGGCTTCACCCGCCATCACGACCACCCGAAGTGACGGCACGGCGTCGGCGTCGGTCACCTGGAGCACGGTCGGCGTGAGGCAGGCGTGGGTCACCTGGTGTCGATCGATGAGCGCTTCGAGCTCGCGCCCTCCGTGCACCTCGGACGGAACGATCACCACGCTGGCTCCCGCACCGACGGCCATCAGTGTCTCGAATATCGACGCATCGAAACTCGGCGACGCGAACTGGAGCACCCGAGATTCCGGCTCCACTCCGAAGAGGTCTTGTTGGCTCTGCACCAGATTCGCGATGCCCCGGTGCGTCACCCGCACACCCTTGGGCACCCCGGTCGAACCGGAGGTGTAGACGACGTAGGCCACGCTGTCCAGCGGTGCTGCACGAACATCGACACAGTCGAGCTCGTCGCCGGTGACGCTCACCCAGTCGCCACCGACCGAATGGAAGTCTGCAGCCGAAATTCCCGTGACCGGCGCTGCGCGATCGAGGATCTCCTGCACCCGGGCCACGGGTTGAGAGGGGTCGATGGACAGGAAGCCGGCCCCGGTCTTGGCCACGGCCCAGATCGCGACGAGGTACTCGACGGATCGAGGATAGGCAATGGCCACCAGAGCGCCGGGCCGAGCACCTGCACGTATCAGGCTGTCTGCCACTGCATTCGACTGTCGATCTACTTCACGGTAGGTCAACGATCGGGACCCCTCGATCACCGCGGCATTGTCCGGCCAGTTCGTCACTGCCTGCTCGAACACCGCCGCCAATGTGTATTCGGGTGCGCTGCCGCGGTGGGATGCAACGGCCGACGGGGCGTGCCCGAACTCTGCACTGCCGAGCCGGACGTTCGGCTGCGTGGAGACCATGGTCAACACCTCGGCCAGGCGCTCGGCGAATCCGAGAATCACCGATCGCGAGAACCGTGCGGGCGAGTACCCGAGATGGCCGATCAGTCCGGCCTCGGACTCGTCGACCAAGACCTCCAAGTCGAACTGTGTCGCCGTGATGTCCACGCGCCGCGGGGCGATCGACGACGACCCCAGTTCGACTGTCGGAGTTGCCGTATCGCCGAATGCAAGGAGCACTTGGAACAGCGGATGGGTATCGACGGCGCGGGTGGGTTGCACAGCGTCCACCACCCACTCGAACGGGATGTCCGAGTGCGCGAAGGCATCGAGATCCCGGTCGCGGACCACGGTCACGAAGTCCTCGAACGTCGTCGACGGATCGACTTCTGTCCTGAGCACAACGGTCCCGACGAACATGCCGACGAGGTGGTCGAGCTCCGGTTCGGATCGGCCCGCCACCGGGGTTCCGATGGCGATGTCCTGGGTGCCACTGGATTCGGCGAGCACGGCAGCCAGCGCTGCGTGGACCACGACGAACACCGTTGCGCCCAAACGGTGCGCGAGCAAGCGCAGCCGCGTGAGGGTTTCCGGGCCGACGGAGAACTCCACGGCTGTCGCATCGGCCGAGGGATCAGGGGTTCCGGTCGGCAGGTCGAGGAACTCCGGCACGCCGGCCAGGGTGCGACGCCAGAACTCGAGCTGATCCGAGGCCACGGCGTCGAGCACATCCCGCTGCCACACTCGATAATCCGAGTAGTCGATTGCGAGAGAGCCGAATTCCGGTGCGGATCCGGACGTTCGGGCGAGCAGAGCGATCTCGACGTCTCGGGCCAGTGGACGGAGCGAAAGGCCGTCGATCGCGATGTGGTGCGCGACGACGGACAGCGTCCGCTCGCCGCCTCTATCCATCAAGCCCAGTCGAAGCGGCGCTTCGAGGGTCAGGTCGAAGCCGTGCAGGGCCAGAGCATCGGTCCCTGCATGAGCGTCGTCCAACGTCGACAGCACGATCTGCGGGTCGAGAACAACGGTGACGGGACCGTCCGCGGTCGACGGGTACACCGTCCGCAGCGGTGTATGCCGTTCCAGCACATCCGCTATCGCGGCGCGCAGAACATCGAGGTCCAGGTCCGGCGGAAGCGGCACCTCGAAGGCGATGTTGTATGCGGCCGATGCCGGGTCGTATCGATTCTGCAGCCAGATTCGTCGTTCGGCCGGGGCAAGGCCGGGGTAGGACCGCGCGCCCGGATCGTGGACCAGAGCCGGTAGCGGTGTGTAGTTCTCGGACAGCAACTCGATCGCGGACGCGAGCTGTGCCGCAGTGGGCGACTCGAAGATGGTCCGCACCGGTACGTTTGTGCCGAGCGCCGCACTGATGCGGGTGGCAGCACGCGTCGCGACGAGAGAGTCCCCGCCGAGGACGAAGAAATTAGCGTCGACGGCAGGATCGTCGATGCCCAGCAGGTCGGCGAAGATTCCGAGCACCACCTCCTGCGCCAAGGTGCGCACCGCCGCGGGATCGCCGCCCGGCAGCGGCTCCGAGTACAAGGCTGCGAGATCCACTTTGCCGTTGCCGGTCAGCGGAATACCGTCGATCTGCGTGATGGCGGCCGGTTGCATCGACAACGGCAGCCTGTCCAGTAGCCACTGGGCAGCCTCCTGCGGACCGAGACCCACGACCCAGGCGTGAATTCTGTTCTCACGCAGAGCGGTTACTACTCCGCTGACCTCGGGGTGCGCCGTCAGTGCACTCTCGATCTCCCCCAGTTCGATGCGCACACCGTTGATCTGCACCTGGTCGTCCCGGCGCCCGCGGTAGTCGAGCATGCCCGAGGGTTGCTGCCGAACGAGGTCACCGGTCCGGTACATCCGGTTGCCGCCGGGTGCCGCGACGAAGCGCGCGGCTGTCGACGCCGGGTCCGCGTGGTACCCGCGAGCCACGCCCGAGCCCGCGAGGTACAGCTCCCCGACGCCACCGACCGGCACCGAGTGCAACCGGTCGTCGAGTACGAACGCTCCCACATGCGCCAACGGCCGACCGATGGTGACCGGCGCACCGGCGCGCAGCGACTCGGCCAGCGTGGCCACCACCGTCGCCTCACTGGGACCGTAGGCGTTCAGCATCGATCGCCCTGCCGACCAGTCGTCCACAACACCAGTGCCCAGCACGTCTCCGCCGACCGCGACGGTCTCGATCCCAGGGGTCGGCGGCACGGTGGCCAGCACTGCGGGTGTCGACAGGTAATGCGTGACGCGATGCGCCGTGAGGAAGGCCGCCATCTCGTCCCCGCCGAGTAGGTCGGGTGGCGCGATCACCATGGTTGCCCCGGCCCCGAAGGCAAGGACCAGCTCGAGTACAGCGGCATCGAAGTTCACCGAGTATCCATGCAGCACGCGCGAACTCGATGTCACGCCATACCGTGGGATCACCTGCTGCGCAAGCGCATACACACCCTGATGCGTCACCATCACGGGCTTGGGTGTTCCCGTCGAACCCGACGTGTGGATCACGTAGGCAGGGTGCGCAGGTTCGATCGCCGCCAGGCGGTCCGCGTCGGTCAGCGGCAGGTCGCTGACGTTCTGGGCCTGAGTCTCGTCGAGCCAGTGCACTGTCGGCTCGACGCCGCCGAACCCGATCTCGATGTGCTCCAACATCTTCTCTCGGCGCGCCGCCGGGTAACGCGGGTCCACGGGTACGAACGCGCCGCCTGCCTTCACGACGGCCCACAGCGCAACGATGTATTCGGCCGAACGTTCGAGGGACAGAGCGACAAGAGTTTCCGGCCCGACGCCGTGTGCAATGAGCAGCCGTGCGATCCGGTTCGAGCGACGATCGAGCTCGGCGTTCGTCACCGATTCCAGGCCGTCGATCGCGACAGTATCGCCGGAAACAGCTGTGTCACGGCACAACACGTCGAGCAGCGTTCTGTCGGCCGGCGAGGAAGGCAGTGCCGGCGTCTCGGCAAGGGCAAGGTCGCCGACGACCACAGCGGGGTTCGCCACCGCCGCGTTCAGGATGGTCAGAATCACCGAGGCGAACTGTTCGACGGTAGTGCGCTCGTAGAGGTCCAACGCGTACTCGATCTGCCCGGTGAGGACCGCCGAATCACCGTATTCCTCGGCCAGCACGAGCATGAGATCGAATTCCGAGGTGCGGGTGGGTATCTCCAGTACCGAGACGGGCAAGTCCTCGACCGATCGGTGCGGCGCATTGTCGAATGCCAGCATCACCTGGAAGAGCGGATGCCGGTCGAGGGATCGCTCGGTCGCCAGGGCGTCGACGATGCGCTCGAACGGGACGTCGGAATGCGAGAACGCATCGAGGTCTGCTGTGCGGACTGCGTCGAGCAAGGACGCAAAACTTCCCGACGGGTCCACAGTGACTGGGAGAGGAAGGGTTCCGACGAACATCCCCACCATCTCGTCGAGTGCCTCATGACCTCGCCCGGCAGTCGGAGACCCGACCACCACCCGGTTCGAGGTACCGAACCGACTCAGGGCCGCAGCCACGGCGGCATGGACAACCATGAACGTGGTCGAGTTGGTAGATCGGGCCAGCTCACGAATACCCGCGTGCAGTTCCGATCCGATCTCGAAGGGGACCGAGTCCGTCATCATCGATTGCACCGATGGCCGGGGGAAGTCCGCTGGTAGCTCCGCCGCTGCGGTGTCTACATCACCCAGAACCGAACCACTCAAGACCGAAGCCCAGAACGAGAGCTGTTCGTCGGCAACCGAATCCACCATTGCCCGGTTCCACACCGCGTACTCGCCGTACTGCGCGCGCAGACGTGGCCATGTGGGCGCGTGTCCTGCTCCACGAGAGGCGTGGGCGAAGGCGAAGTCGCGCACGAGTGGGTCGACCGACCACCCGTCCATCGAGATGTGGTGCACCACCACGACGACGACGGTGTCGCCGGATTCTTCCACCCTCAGATGTGTTGCGCGGATGGGTACTTCGGCCGACACATCGAAACCCTCGGCCGCGGCCGCTGCGACAGCAGAGTCCAGATCCCGCTCGGACACAGTGCGCTCGGGTACCTCGACCAGGACGGTACCGGTGGGCCGCACTACCTGCCGCGGCCCGTCGCCGTCGGCCGGGTAGTACGTGCGCAGGGCTTCGTGTCGCTCGATGACGTCGCGCAGAGCCGTCAGAACCATCGAGGGATCGTCCCCGGCTCCCACTCGAACCGCCACGGGCATGTTGTACGCAGACGATGCGGGATCGAACTGGTTGAGAAACCACAGCCGCTGTTGCGCGTACGACAGCGGGACACGTTCGGGCAGCACGGTATCGAGTAGCTCGAGCGACACCTCGCGCGTCGCGGACGAGTCGATGGCCGCCGCGACGGCGCGAACCGTGGGGTCGGCGAACAACGCAGTCAACGAGATCGAGGACCCGAGGCGAGCGAGAACTCGGGTGGCGCTGAGCGAGTCACCGCCGAGCTCGAAGAAGGAGTGCTCACGCCCCACATCCTCGACACCGAGGACGTCGGCGAATGCTTTCGCCACGGTACGTTCCGTGTCGGTCTGCGGCGCAACGTAGTCGGTGGTGACCGATGCGATGGGGGCCGGCAACGCACGACGGTTTACCTTGCCGCTCGAAGTGATGGGGAGTGTGTCCAGAACAACAACGGTGCTGGGAACCATCCAGGCAGGCAAGCGATTCCGAAGGTGACCGTCCAGCCCCGCCGAGACTCCGGTGACGTACAGGACGAGTCGATTGTCGCGGACGACGGCTACGGCGGCTGCCACTCCCGCACACGTCGTTGCCGCGGACTCCACTTCGCCGAGTTCGAGACGACGCCCGTGCAGTTGGATCTGCTGATCACTGCGGCCCAGGTACTCCATCGTGGAACAGTCGAACGAGCGGCGGACGATATCTCCGGTGCGGTACAACCGAGCTCCGGGGACCCCCGGGTCTGCGACGAAGCGCGTCGAGGTCATGCCCGCCTGCCCGCTGTACCCGCGGGCGAGTCCGTCGCCGCCGAGATAGAGCTCCCCGACACCTCCACAGGGCGTGGGCCGCAGGTGCGCGTCGAGCACCAGCCCGCGGACACCCGGCAGCGGCGCGCCGATGGTCACCCGTTCGGCAGCCTGCATAGGCTCGGACAGCGTGGCCAACACCGTCGTCTCGGTCGGCCCGTAGGCGTTGAGCATCGACGCTTCGGCAGCGACGAACCTGTCTCGCAACGCAGGAGGGCACTCCTCTCCCCCGACGTCGAACACGTCGATGGAGCTGAGGTCGTCGGCATCGAGAGTGGCCAGCACCGTCGGCGAGGTGATCAGGTGCGTGATCTTCTCGCGGTCCAACACGTGGGCGAGGGCAGGACCGGCGTAGACGTCGGCCGGGGCTATTACCAGGGTGGCACCCGCTGCGAACGCGGCCAAAATTTCCTGAATGGACGCGTCGAAGACCGGTGAGGCCGCGTGCAGCACCCGCGAGTCGGGAGTGACGGCATACCGGTCGACGACGTTCGCCGCGAGTTGCGCGAGTCCGCGGTGAGTGACGCTGACGGCCTTGGGTTTCCCGGTCGACCCAGAGGTGTGGATGACGTAGGCCTCGTTGTCGACGTGCAGGGTGGGCGGCGAGAACGCGATCGGGTCTGCGTCGAGTAGGTCCTCGATGTCGAACCAATGGATCGTGCTCGGAAGTTGTTCCAGCACAGCCCCGGTGGTGACACCGAACTCGACGTTCGCCTCGGCGAGTACTGCAGCCAGTCGCTCGGCAGGCTCGGTCGGGTCGAGTGGAACGAACGATCCACCCGACATCGAGACTGCCCACGACGCCAGCACCGATTCATAGGAGCGCTCGATTGCCACGGCAATGCGCCTGTCCGGGCCTGCACCGATCGAGACCAACTGCGCAGCAATATGTTCCGCAACCCTGGTGAAGTCGTCACTGGATTGATCGACTCCGGTGGCACGCACCACGGCACCGGCCGTCAACAGCGAGGGCAGCAGCGCGGCGGTTGCGGTGGCAGATGCGCCGATCACCTCATCCTCGGCGTCGATCAGCTCCAACTCGGACACAGCGAGTCCCTCGGGTGCATGAACCACCTCGCCGAGGAGAGCCAGGAAGCGTCGATGGTGTGCTGCGAGCTCATCGATGGTGTACAGCGCCGGGTTACCGAGGAAGTCGACGCGGGTACTCGTGCCGGCGACACCGGGGTAGACGTTGACCATCATGTCGTCGATGGGTCCGCTGGAGAGCACGCGGTATTCGCCGATGACGTCGCCGAGCCGAATTGTGCTGTTGTACATCATGATGTTGACGGTGGGACCGAACACTCCGCGTCCGGCAGCGGCACTGCCGGTGCCGTCGCCGGTCGCCCGCTGCATGTCCTCGACACGGAATCGCTGATGGCGAAGTGCGCCGGTGAGTTCCACCTGAATCCGCCGAAGGAGTTCTTCGACGGTGACTCCTGGTTCGACGCCGATGCGCAGCGGCACCACGTTGGACATCATGCCGGACGATTCCCGCAGTTTGGTGGTCGCTCGGCCCGATACCGGCAAGCTGAGCATGACGTCTTCGGTGTCGGTCATGCGCGCGAGATAGAGTGCGAACGTGGCGAGCACAACGGGGACGTCGGAGGAGTTGTACCGATGTGCCACTGCGGCAACGGCTTCGGTGAGGTCAGAGTCCAACACAGCACCGACACTGACCGTCACTCCACTGGGAGCGGCCGGTTCACTGGGGCTACCGGCCAGCCGGGGAGCCTCGAGGTGGCCGTCGAGTCGGCCCAGCCAGTACTGGCGGTCGGTCTCGTAGCGGGAGGAGTCGGGGTACGCGGCCTCGTAGTCGTAGATCTCCCGCACTCCGATGGCACGAGTCTTCGGAATCTCGGTGCCCTCGGTCAGCGCGGTGTAGACCGCAGCGGTGCGCTCCTGCACCGAGATTGCGCCGAGGCCGTCCATCACGATGTGGTGAGCTCGGCTGTACCAGTAGTAGTGGCACGGGCCCACCTGGATGATGTCGGAGGCGATCAGTTGGTCGCGAACCAGATCCACGGGCTGCCGGTACTGCTCGTCCATGTAGCGCTGGGCATCCTCGATGGGATGGTCGCGGTCGGTGAAGTCGCGGTAGATCATCGCGTACGGCACCCGCAGGTCCGACCATTGGTACGGGTGACCGTCGTCCACACCGATTCGTACTGCAGGCGATTCGAGCCGTCGGCAGGCGATGTCCGTCGCACGAATCAACACGGCCGGATCGATATCGCCGCGGATCTCGACGTATTGCGCGATGGTGAACGGCACGTCCGGTGCCAGCTGCTGAGCGAGGTAGATATTCATCTGAGCAGCCGACAGGGGAAAGCGGCCATCCTCGAACCGCTCGTCCGCCTCTGGCGACACTCCCCGACCTCCTCAACGGACGCGCCCTGACGGCTTCGATTCGGCCTGCGCGCCGCTCATCGACGTCGATCTTTCATCGCCCATTACAAACTAGTCGACCGGGTGTGAATGCTCTACCTGGATCGAAGGACAGGTACGCCAGATTGTCCACTCCCCTTTAGGCTGTGCACGCGAATACATTTCCTCGACCGAGAGGCCACCGACGATGGCAACCAGTTCGACCGATACCCGAGGCCGGAAATCGGGTAGAAAGCGGCCAATTCTCATCACGGTGGGCGTATTTCTGGTCATTGTCATTGCTTTTGTGGTGTGGCTTGGTTACGAGTCCTATTCCGCGCAGTCGAGTCTGACCGCCACACGCGACGCGGCCACTCAGGCCAAGGACGCGTTGCTCGACGGCGATTCGGCCGGAGCCGAGGCAGCAGCGGCGCGCGCCTCCGAATCTGCGAACGATGCGGTCTCGGCGACGACGTCCATCCCGTTTTCCATCGCCAAAGCCGTTCCCTACCTCGGTAGCCCCTTGAAATCGGTAGCGCAGATCAGCGATGTGGTGCAGGGATTGGCCGTGGATGTGCTTGCCCCCGCGTCGGCAGCGGGTGCCAGCCTGAACCCGAGCAGCCTCGTCGAGGGCGGCGGCAAGGTGGACACCGCGGCCCTGCGGGACGCGCAACCGGTGCTGCAGCAGACCTCCGCCGCAGCCGACGAGCTCAGTGAGCGTGCCCAGCAGGTGGACGAGCCCGCCTTCCTCGGCGTGGTGGACGAGGCTCGCACGTCATTGATCGATCAGACGAACGAACTCGCGAATCTGCTCACCAACACCCGTATCGCCAGTGAACTGCTGCCGTCGATGCTCGGCGACAACGGCCCGCGCAGTTACTTCCTCGCATTCCAGACCAATGCGGAGGCTCGGGGCACCGGCGGATTGCTCGGTGGCTACGGCATCATTCGGGCCGAGAACGGTACGGCCCGGGTCGATACCCTCGGCAGCAACAACGAACTCGAGTTCGCGAAACAGCCCATCGATCTGGGGCCCGAATACAACGCACTGTGGGCTCCGCGAAACACCACCACCGACTTCCGCAACTCGAATGCGAGCCCGCACTTTCCGTATGCCGGCCAGATCTGGTCGTCCATGTGGACGGAGCAGACGGGCGAAGTGCTCAACGGCACTATTGCCACCGACCCGATTGCGTTGAGCTACATCCTCGGTGCCACCGGCCCGGTCACGTTGGCCGACGGCGAGCAGATCACCGCTGAGAACGTCGTCGAGATCACTCTCAGCACAGCGTATTCCAGGTTCGGCGACGACCAGCTGGCTCGCAAGGCGTATCTGCAGGAGATCGCCGCGGCCGTGGTGCAGAAGATGACCACGGGCGCGGCACCCACCAGATCTTTGCTCGACGCGGTGGGCCGCGCCGGCAGCGAGGGTCGCATCTCGGTGTGGAGTGCAGACCCGGCCGAGCAGGCAATTCTGGCCGGCACCAAGGTGGGTCACGTGTTGCCGGACAGCCCGGCACCGTTCGCCGACGTGGTGGTCAACAACGCCGGCGGCAACAAACTCGATTACTACCTGACTCGCGACATCACGTATTCAGCGGAATCCTGCACCGCAGGCACCCGCAAGTCGACGGTCACAGCCACACTCACCAATAACGTGGATCCGACGGGCCTGACGTCATACGTGGCAAGCACATTCCAGCCGACGGTGGAGTACGGCACCAACGAATCGATCGTCTACCTGTACGGCACTCAGGGCGCGAAGATCACGTCCATGAAGGTCAACGGCATCACTGGATTCTCCATCCAGGCCGGCACCGAGCTGGGGCGGCCGGTGCAGGCTGCGTACCTCACCATTCCGCCGGGTAAGTCGCAGACGGTGACGTGGGAACTCGAAGAGCCCTCGGCTTCGGGCGAGGCGACGGTGCCCCTGCAGCCTTTGGTGGATCAACCCACGGTGAGCATCGACGTTCCGCAGTGCTGATTGCGTCCAGCTCGCCCACACAGTTTCGTCGGTAGCGAAAACCAGGTTGTCAGGAGTCAACCTACACATCATTCACTCGAATGAAGTTTTCGGCGACCGCCGCGCAGCGGGTTCCGTGAAGGAGCACTACGACTACTAGGGGCGCAGCGGACCTCTCATTGCGGCATCATTGCGCAAGACTCGCGCTCGTAGCGATCGCCACAAGGAGGACAAGACCGATGACTGCATTCGACAGTGTAAGCGCCGTCTTATTCGGATTCGCCGGACTCATCATCGCGGCGGGCGGGGCTTACTACTTCGCCAGTCGTCCAAAGGCCGCGCTGGCCTTCTGGCTTTTCGCCCTGTGTGTCGCGCCATTCTGGTTGCAGACACCCGGCCTAATAGCTATCCCGCCGAGCACAATCGCCACGCTGATTGTGCTGCCCGCTGTGGTCCGCGCCAGGCCACAAGACAAAATGTCCGGTGTCGACTGGATGCTCGTGGTGACGTCGATACTCGCACTAGTCGCCGCCGGTCTCGGTCTCAGCCCCCGATACGCAGCCTCAGCGTTAGTGATCCAATGGGCGGCCGCGTTCTTCGTTGCACGTCGACTCGGGTACTCACTCGGCCGCAAGTACGTCACCGACGTCGTCGCGATGGCGGGCGTCCTTGTCGCTGCATGGGCCGTCATCGAGTTCGCTCTGAAGTTGCACGTGTACGAGCACCTCGGCACCGAGCTAGACCTCGGATTCTGGGCCGAGATTCAGGTCCGCGGTGGACTGGCGCGCAGCGAGGCAGGGTTCGGTCACGCGATCGCACTTGGAGGCTTCCTCGCAGCCACTGTCCCCTTCGTGATGTCCAGCAGCTACCGATTCCGGCTTGCAATGGCAGCGCTGGTTGTCCTCGGAACCGTGACGACCCTAAGCCGCGGTCCCATGCTTTCGGCAATCGTCGCCGTCGTCCTGGCTGTCGCGTTTCTACCGAAGGGTGTCAGCACAGCGGTCCGTTTCTGGACCGTCGTCGTGGGGGCCCTGGTCGCGCTTTTCGCTGTACCCCCACTCCTGCAGAAGTTCGACGAGATCAGCAACGAACTCGACCCGAGCACCGCGTACCGCGAGAATCTATGGACCGACATTCCTGGCGACCTGAACATCATCGGCCAGGCCAGGAATGTCGGTATCGATTCTCAGGGTCGATCACTGTGGAGGAACCTCGGATCCGTCGACTCGACACCACTACTGATCGGCCTCGACTTCGGCTGGATCATCGTCGCCATGTTCACCGCATGCATCGCCATCGTGTGCTGGCGCGTCCTCAACCGAAAGGGCTCGGTCGCCGAGATCGCGGTAGTCGCCCAGATCCCGACGCTGGCAACGGTCGCTCTAATCACCCAGTACGGCGCGGCAGTGTGGTTCTTCGCCGGTCTCGCCGTCGCATACCGCCAACAAGCTCGCGACGGCGACAACGTCTGGGAAGTCGACACGCCAGCCGTCGCCACCACGAGCGTTCGGAACTGATAGATCCATCTACCGCTTATAGCGAGTCAGACGGCGTATGGATGTTGAATCACCAGGTGCCCGTCCCGGACATATACCTCGGGAGCCTCGCCTCTCGTTGAGTACGCGTGTGGCCGTCATCGCCGCCAGTGAAGTATTCGGGAGCGGTGTCATGGGCCGATCGGCCATGCGAACGTCTTCGAAGAGAAGCCGTTCGCGTCCAGGCATGACGCGATGCTCTCGAACTCAGAGATACGTCGATCGCCGCTCATCGCATGCATTCCGACGCCGTGCGCAGCGCCGGACCATGCTTGCGCAGATGCGGAAGTTTGACCCATCCGCGCTGTGATCGGTCACGAATATGCGACGTGATCGCAGTGATTCGTCGCATCCTCGCCCCCCTCACAGGTCAAGGCAGACGCACCCAAGAGTGCACCTGCGCTGCCTGCCGCTGGACCCGAGACTGAACCTACGTAGTCGCGAAGCGTTGGTGTTTCGGACGCGGCACCTGAATTACCAACCGGCACCAGCCGACGGCCGAAGACCAACTCGTTGCGATCGAGTTGAGTTCGGCCCTCTTCTGTCTGCTTCTGCAGGCTCGGACTACTTCCGCAGTCTCGGCTCTCCGGAGCCGTTTCTGGGCAGAGTCTCCGGCCGATGGGATCGGGGGTATGACTCGGGTTCCCGAGTTGCCTCTGCTGTACGCGGACCGGCAGCAGGCGACGCAGAAGCAGCCCGAGGGGAGGACTGTCGTGTCGGCGGAGCATGCACCGGTGCCGGAGTGGGAGGCGAGACCGGCGTCAGTGGGGCGACTGGTGCCTGAGGTGTCGGCGCGGGCACTGGCGGTGTCACCTGCTTGGGCAGGTTGGTATCGGCGGCATAGTTGTACGAGTAGCTGTACATGTCGCCCTTCTTCGAGGGCGTCAATGCCAGCACCACACCGAGAACGTGCGCTCCGATTGTCTCCAAATTGCCGATGGCCCTGGACAATTCGTTGCTCTTGGTGTGCCCGTAGCGGGTGACCAGGAGGGCACCGTCGGTGTGTGTGGTGAGAACGGCCGAATCGGTGACCGGCAACAACGGAGCGCCATCGACGATGACGTAGTCGAACTTGGAGCGCAGTTCCACCAGCAGGGCGCGGGACGCTTCCGAGCCGAGCAGCTCGGACGGGTTCGGCGGTATCGGGCCGGACGCCATGGCTTGTAGGCCTTCGTACTGGGTCGGCTGAAGCACCTCGTCCACTTTCGCCTGGCCCGCAAGAACGGTACTCAGACCCACTGCACCGATGAGGCCCATGTACTTCGAGATGCGAGGACGGCGCAGATCGCCTTCGACGAGAACGACGTGGTGGCCGGCCTCGGCAAGCGAGATGGCCAGGTTGACCGCTGTGGTCGTCTTACCCTCGCTCGGGATCGCACTGGTGACAACGATGACGCGCGGCGGATGATCGACTTCGAGGAACTGCAGGTTGGTACGGAGCTCACGGAAGGCCTCGGCGCTGGACGACTGACCGAGGTCCTGGAAGTCGACGGCCGGATGTGCCTTGCGTTCCTTGTCGAACGGGATCGTGCCAACGAGAGCCTTGCCGGAGATCGACTCGATCTCCCGACGATTCTTGATCGTGTTGTCCAGACGGTCACGCAACACCGCCAGTGCGATTCCGAGCAGCAGGCCCACCGCGGCACCGAGGGCGAGGTTGCGCTTGGTTTTGGGGCTGACAGGCGTCGACGAGGCATCGGCCTGCTGGAAGGTCTTCACCCCGGCCGACGGAGTTCCGCCGTCCTCCGGCGTCTCCAAGTCACGAACCTGAGTCGTCAGCTCCGAAGCCATCGCGTTGGCAATGTCACGAGCAAGCGCAGGAGAGGAGTCGGTGACTGTGATGTCGAACAGAACGGTATCCGGAGTGGACGATGCTTTGACCTTCGCGGCCAGCTGGGACGGCGTCAGACCGAGCGGGAGTACATCGAGAACTCGCGCTGCCAGCGCTTCACTGGTGACCAATTCGGAGTAGGACGCCACACGTTGCTGCGAGAACAAGTTGCCCTGATAGGTCTCGCTCACCGATGTTCCGCCGGACGTGGAGACGAACATTCTGGCGCTCGACTCGTACATCGGTGTGGTCAGGAGGGATGCACCCAGAGCCCCGAGGATCGCTACGACCACGGTGACGGCGATGATGATCCACCGCGCCTTCAGGATTTTCAGGTAATCCTGTATCTCCATGCTTCGAGCTCCTCGTCCGTTCGTACAACCCGCAACGTGTCACTGCGTGGCTCAATCGTTACATAGGTATTTGGTTTCTGTGCAATGGATGAGAAGGCCCACCGTTTCGGTCAATTCATTAGTTCGATTCACGAGCACTATCAAGTAAATGTCCCGTTGTGAGGATTCACTGCCCCCACACAGCCCGATTCACATGAATTGGATCCGTGCCCCCGCAGGGGCGGATCCAGATATCGGACCCGTGTGCGCCGGAACGCTAGACGGCAGTCCGGCACGCGGAAAAGTTGAGGTGATTCTCGACACTCGGGGGCCGATCCTCGCGCTCCTGGGCAGTCCGGGCCACACTGCCGTCAGTCGACGAGTGCAGTCCGCTCTGAAGTGACGGGGCTACTTCAAAGCCTGTTCGACCGCCGCCGCGATGGCGGCGTGTCCTTTGTCGTCGACGTGCACTTTATCGGGATCGAGCATGCTCTCGTCGACTACGTCCGGGTCGGTCAGCGATACGAACTCTCCACCGATCGCGTTCACCGCATCGCGCACCACGCCCTCGTAGGCCGTGACAAACGGGGGAACCTCGCCCGCCGCAGAAGGCCCGACAGCGATGATCCTTGCGGTGGGTAACCCCGTGCGAAGCACGCCCATCGTGTTGTAGATCGCGTTGACGATGGCGGTGGGATCCCGAACGAACTGGTCGAAGTCATTGATGCCGCCTCCTACCACGACGACGGGTGGGTTCAGAGTCACCGCGTAACCGGCCATCTCCTCGAAGCTGCCGCAGCGTTCCGCTCCGCATCCCGGTGCCGCAAGTGCGTAACCCGTCGCACCGATTCCGATGTTCTCCTCCGTCCAGAGTTTGTACATCGAGACGAGCGATGTCCAACGATGACCGAGATCGCTTGCACCTGCTCCTGATACGTACGAATCACCGATGAAGACGGCGGTCGGCCCACCGTTGGCAGGCGGAGCGAACGGCGTAGCGGATGTGCCGGACGGTCCTTGTTCGGTGCGCGTCGCGTCGTATCGCAGGCCGATAACCACAACACCGACCACGACAACGATCGCCAACAAGGTCGCCAGAAGCGCTTTACCTCGAAACATGCTGCGCTGCTTCCCGATAGTGCTCGTCGAGTTCCCGGGCCACAGCGTCGGTGCCGAACTCGCTGTGCGCCGCTACCCGACCCCGCCTGCCCATCTCGGTCCGTAGCTCAGCATCGTCGAGCAAACAGCGAACGGCGTCGACCAGGGGCTTCAGCGCACCACCAGGTACCACGATCCCGCAGCCGATGCGCATGATGTCGGGCGCGAGACCGCAACTGTCGGTGACCACCACGGGCAGCCCCACTGCCATGGCTTCGAGCACGGACATCGGGTACGGCTCGTCGACCGAAGGCAGTACGTAGACACTGGCCGCCCGCATGCGTTCTGCGGTCTTCGCGGGGGGACAAGGTCCTTCCCAGCGAATCCTGGGCCCGGTCCGCTGCGCTACCGCGTCTCCGGCCCCTGCGTCCGGACCGACAATCGCAAATGTCACCGATTCATGCTCGCGCACAAGGCTTTCCGCCATCTCCACGAAGAGGTCGGCGCGCTTGCGTGGATGCAAGCGCGCCAGGAACAGTACTTCGAGATCGGCGCTCGGAGCCTTCTCCGTCAGCGCGGGGACGCCATTGATCAGTTTCGACAACGTCATCTCAGGGCCCGCGACCGAGATCAGATCGGCACGCTCGCGGTCGGTGAGATAGAGGACGGCGGCCGCTCGGCGCAACGCCGACCGAGTGACCAGCGCGTCGAGCGGGACGGCAAGCCGCTTGTCGCTTGCATCGATCATCCCGTGGGTCTGTACCACTGTCGCCACTCCCCGCATTCGGCAGAGCCGAGCGGCAGGAAGCGTCACCAAATCACGGGCGAGGTGCAAGTGGGCGACATCGAACGTTCCAGCCCTCCCGGCAATCCAACGAAGCATGCCAGGTGCGGCAAGGCCAGCAAATCCACTGCGCGGAATCACTCTTCGCGGTCGGAAGAGCTCGATGACCACAGCACCCGACTTCGGAGGAGGGTCAGTTCCCGCCGCGACGACGGTGACGTCGTGGCCCAGACCGACGAGCGCCTCGGCTTGGTTGAGGGCAACCCGCGCGGGCCCGCCATAGGCACCGTCCTCGGAGATCAGTGTTACGACGTGCAGGATTCGCATCGCTTACTCCGATCTACGAGCGGCGGGTGCGAGCACTGTCATGCCGTCGTGGACGTCGGTGGTCACCAACGCCGTTGCACCGATCGTCACGTCGTTGCCGATGGTGACACCGCGCAGCACGGTCGCGCGGGCCGCGATCCACGTTCTGTCACCGACACGGATGGGTGCGTTGTCGAACTCGAAGGTCCCGGAGCGTCGGTCGTGACTGCCGGCGCACAGCAGGACCGATTGGGAGATGCAGGTGTTCGCGCCGATGGACACCGGCTCGAGATTGAGAATCCACGCGTCCTCACCGACCCACGAATAGTCGCCGACGGTCAACTTCCACGGCCAGTGGATACGAACCCGATGCCGAATCAAGACACCGACGCCGATCTTCGCGCCGAACATTCGGAGGATCCGCAACCGAACCGAATTCGGGCACCACCAGTGCGAGACCACAAGACTCGACGCGAGCATCCACAGCACTTGAACGTGGAACTGTCTGCCTTTGTCGTATCCCGCTCCGGTGAAACCTACGAGCGAGCGATCGGTCACGTCCGTTTCCTGAGTGGCTGCGCCAGCGGCGCAGCCATGACGGTGCCCGGGGGCACATCCTTGACCACCACAGCGTTGGCACCGATAGTCACGCCGTCACCGAGCACGATCGGCCCCGCGACGACGGCTCCAGCCGCCACCATGACGTCGTCCCCGATCGTGGGTCGACCTTTCGGTGAATAGCCGACCGACGCGTGCTGGTTCACCCAGAAGTTCTTACCGATCGAGGTGGCCGAGACCATGATTCCGTTGCCGTGATGCAGGAAGATCCCGGGGCCGATGGAATTCGATTCGAGAAGGATCGTCCGGTCCGGTCGGTAGATTTTCTTCAGGACGATCCGTACCACCAAAGGACTCTGCCGCATCCGAAAATGAACGACGTTTCGGAATTCATGCAGGGCACCCGCGAGGTACGCGAATCGCGAATATGCATCCAGCGGGACAAGCGCGTCGTTTCCGATGCATTCGATCCACCGATCCACATCTGCGCGCATCAACTCTTCGTTTCCCGATGTCTGCACGCCCCACCACAGCGGCCGCGCCCAGATGCGAGCCAGCCGGATCAGAACGGACTTCTTCGCGGTGTACGGCATGCGTGCAAATCTATGGTCGCGCAGCCGTGGTGTCCACCCGTCATACTGCATCGTATGGCCGTGCGACGCAGATGGGTTCCGCTGGCATTCGTGCTGATCCTCGCCGCGTCGTGCACGGCGACAAACGTTGAGGCCGAACGGAGCCCAGAACCGGACCCCAGTCCCGTTTCGTCGTGGGATGCAGTTCGCATTGCCAGTAACGTTGCCAGCATCGGAATGCCCGGGTCCGATGTTCGGCGTGACATCGACTCCGTTGCCGACGCCGGTTTCACGGGAATCAGGTTGCTGGTCAAGTGGTCCGATATCGAGAACGTCGAGGGCACGATGGATTGGAGTCGATCCGACGCGGAGGTCGAGTGGGCCACCGAACGCAACCTGGCAGTGCTCGGCGTTCTGACCTGGGCACCCACGTGGGCAGTGCCAACCGAATACGCACTGGTCTCACATCCCGCGCCGAAATCAGCCGAGCGGTTTGCTGAGTTCGCCTCTGCTGCAGCAGCTCGCTATCGCGACAAAATTACGGCCTGGGAGGTGTGGAACGAGCCGAACGTCGCAGCCAGCTACGGCCCGAGCGTGAACCCCGAGCAGTATTGCGACGTTCTCACCTCGACCTCTAAGGCAATTCGAGAATCAGCACCTGGTGCCCTGGTGATCACCGGACCGACCTCGCCCGCAATCGATTCCACCAACGATCTGTCTCCTGCAACGTTCGTCGATGCCCTCTACCGGTGTGCGGGGGCCGCGACCTTCGATGCAGTCTCGATGCATCCCTACAGCAGCCCGCACCTCTTGAGTGAGCCCACCGCAACATGGTCCTCGGCCAACGAGATCGCCGCCGTCCGCGCCGTCATGGAACGTCATGGGGACACGGGAAAGCGGATCTGGTTCACCGAGTTCGGTGCGCCCACAGTCGGTTCCGGTCCGGGAGTAGACGAGCAGCGGCAGGCCGACATACTGGTCGACGGCATCTCCACGCTCTCGCAGCTACCTTACGCGGGGCCGGTGTTCGTCTTCGACTTCCGAGATTCGATGACGGGAAGTGCTGTGCCGGATTACAACTACGGCCTGGTGCGGTCGGATTACACCCCCAAGCGAGCACTCGATGCGGTCCGCGCCCTCGTAGGGTGAGCGGCGGCCAGCGTCCGCACCCATTTCTCGAACCTGTCCAGCGCAACGGCACGAGACATGTTGTGCTGCAGGTATCTATTCCCTGACCGGACCAGCTGCGCGGACTTCTCGGGGTCAGAGGCCAGGGCTATCACGCCCTCCACCAGACCCGCCGGATCTGCAGGGTCCACGCGTATCCCGGCACCGGCCGATCGCACCTCCTGATCGGTGACGCTACCGGCCGCTGTGGCCGCCAGAACTGGGCTGCCGCTGCCGAAGTACGCGGTGAGTTTGCTCGGGACTGCCATTTCGGACACCTCGGGCCGCTCGTTGACGAGCAGGACGTCCGCGGCATCCAGTGCCGCGCGAAACTCTTTCTCCGGCAGCGACCGTACGAACGTCAGGCAGGCGATGCCTGCGCCCAGTTCTTCGAGCATCTCGCGCTGATTTCCGTCGCCCATCAGGACGAACTTCACCGGCCCACCTCTACGGTCCGACTCCCGCGCGGCGTCGACGACGTTCTCGAGGCCCTGCTTGAGTCCCATGTTTCCGGAGTGCAGCGCGATCACCGAGTCTCGTGACCACCCCAACAGATCACGCGCATGGTCGCGGCTCATCGAGGCCTGATACGGCATGTGTGTCCAGTTCGGGATGACGCTGAGCTTGCTCTCCGGCACCCGCAGAACATCGTGGGCGTAGTCAGCGAAACGCTGATGGATCACCGCTACCCCATCGGAAGCACGAAGAATTCCGGATTCGAGATTGGTTGTCGCACTGGCACTCGACCCGTGCATCGTGCCTGTCTCGATGACACCGCGGCTGTAGAGATCTTGCACCCACACCCCCAGCGCCGGGCGGAACGGCTGTGCCTTGAGTCGGGCCATCACCAGGCCGGTGGAAACCAGCGCGGGTGATACGCACACCACCACATCCGAGGCCGGGATTCGGCTGCGCGCTACCCTGCTGCCGAAGGACAGCTCGAGATGCGCACGCTGTGTGACGGTCATATTGCCCGGGACGTAATGGCGATGCCGAGTGACGTCCACACCGTCGACCATCTCCTCGATGGTCGGACCGGCATAGCGCGGATCGGGAGCCCACTGCGGATAGTGCGGGAAGCCGGTGACGACGTGGACATCGTAGCCACGTTCCGACAGACCTTCCGCGACATCGGCAGTGTAGGGGGCGATCCCGGTGACTTCGGGCTTGTAGTTGAGGCCGATCAGAGTGACACGCATCAGCGTCTCCGTTTCCGTACTTCGAATTCCGACCGCCTCTTGTCCCACAGCTCGTCGGTCGTACAGATCCGGCGAGCAGGATTGCCTGCCACCACATCTCCCGGTGCGATCGACTGCGTCACCACGGACCCGGCACCGATGATGGCGTCGTCGCCGACAACAACACCGGGCATGATGACCGTTCCCAGTCCGACAAATGCTCGGGCACCGATCGACACCGGTGCCCGGCGGTACAACTCCTCGTCGGAGGGAAGTTCTCCGCGCGCTTCTGCCACTCGGTCGAGAGAGAAGTCGTGCGTGAGTATCTTGACGGCGTCCGACACAACACAGCGGTCACCGAAGGTGATCGAGCCCGGGCCGGAATTGTCGAGAAACACCGAGGACGAGATCCACAGAGGCCTACCCTCGATCGTCACGCCCGCGCGCTCGAGCAGCTTGACCACAACGGTCATATAGGCGTCCTGGTCGATCCTGTTGAGGGTGCGCAACAGCGGGAGGAACTTCGCGACGTCGATCATGAGATCCTCGATGCGGCTTCGAGTTCGATCGTTGCGGGGGACGCACTCTCGTCGTTGCCACGTTGCCGTACCAGCCTGGGGACCCAGGCGAGGTCGGGGATGAACTGGCACAAGACCACAGCCCCTGCGGTGACCAGGACAACTCCGGCGGCGCCCGTTTCCGGTGCTACCGCAATTGCCCCGACGGTGGTGACCACAGCCATCGCGGCGAGGCATCCGGCCTGCCAACGTGCCTCCGTCGGCTTGGTCAGCAACATGCCAGAGGGCAGGTGAAGGCACTGCGCCACGAGCAGGACCGCGAACGCCCCGGCGAGCACCGACGGTATGTCGATCGTGTCGCCCGAGAGCACATCTGCGAGCCATGGACTGAGTAGGACCAAGGGGATGGCCGCAACCACAGCAACCAGTCCGAACCCCAGGGTCGACGTCATCCAGAGGCTGACGGTTTGTTCTGCCGCAGCACGGCGTTTGACGAATATCGGCCAGAATGCCAGCGCGGCGGTCGAGAACACCGACCAGCACAGCCCGTACAGCTGCGCCATCAGCGCGTACCGGCTCAACTCGAGAGGAGTGGACAGGTGTGAGAGCACGATTCGCTGGGCTTGTAGTCCGAAGGGTATGCCGACGCTGACGACGAACAGCCACAGCGATCCCTCGAGCAAACCCTTGGTCGGTATCGCCACTACCGCTCGCCGGAAGACCGACACCCCGAGGCCTGAAACCCTCAGCGCCAGAACGGTACCCATGAGATTTCCGAGCAAGGCACCGATGAGTGGCGGCAAGACGTACCAGATGCCGCGGACTCCGCTTGCATACATCCCTGCGGTGACCAGCAACGCGAAGAGCGAATTACTCACCATCACAACGACGATCAGCTGTGCGCGGTCGACTCCGATCAGAATGCGTAGACCCAGGCCCGCCGGAATTGTCACGCCGAACAGGGCTACCGCGACCGTGATGGCAAGCCTGTCTTCGGGGCCGGTAGTGGTTCCTATCAGTGCGCCCCAGCCGTCGAACACCATCACCGCGACGGCGACAGCCGCCACGACGAAGGACACCCGCGCCAGGATTCGGTACGCACGGCGGATCACCGCGAGCGCGTAGTCGTCGTTGATGGGGTCCCGTGACCTCGCGGTGGCACTCGTCACCACGGCTCCGATGCCGAGATCGGCGAAAGGCAGCAGCAGTCCGACCGTGGCCACCAACGCAACTACGCCGTAGGCCGAGGGGCCGGTGGCCCGGATGACGAGGCCCGCGCTCACGAGTCCGGCAACAGCAACGACGGGCGTGCCGATGATTCGGAACACGGTACTGAGGATCACGGCCCTGCGTTCGACGGTGTCCAGGCCGGCACCGGCGACGACATCATCGTCGTCGTCCATCTCGCTCGCTCTGCGGTGGCGGCCGGACATCACCGACCACCTATCCGTGTCCGACGCGAGAGCACCGACCGTGCGAACTGCTTCGATCGCGCCGAATACTCGACCAGGCGAGAAGCCAGATCCGTGATGTCTCGACGCCCCCATGGGTAGTAACCGGCCGCATCCCAGGCGCGCCGGATGTCGGCGAAGTGATCGCGTTGTGAGCGAACGCTTCCGGCCCCTCCCGCATCGAAGTTGCACAGCACGGCGTCGATGACGATGGGCAGTTCTGCTTGTGCTGCCTCGAGCATGAACAGGTGGTCTGCCGCCAGTCCGAAGTTCACGTCGTAATTGCCGATCCGTCGGAGCAGGTCCATGCCGAACAGCACCGCCTGATGTGGGATCGGGCGAATACCGAGGGCGAAGTTTCGCATCTCGAACGGGCTGTACCCCCATTCGATGCCCTCGCGTACCGGGTCGCCGACAATCCGGGCCCGGCCGTATCCCCACCGGTCTCGCACGGATCCGGCTGCGTGAAGAGCCGCCATTCCGATCGCCGCGGAATCCGGCTCGGCGAAGCAATCGCCGGAATGCATCAGCCACACCACATCTCCGGTGGCACGGTCGATCCCCTGGTTCATGGCGTCGTAGCGTCCACCATCTGCTCGAGACTGCCAGTACGACGGCTGTGCGTCGCCGAGCATCTTCTCGACGATGGGGCCCGATCCGCCGTCGATAACGATGTGTTCGAGCGGCGCGTAGGTCTGCTCGGCGACGCTGTCCAGCGTGCGGGCCAGTCCGGCCGGATCGTGGTAGCTGATGGTGATCACGCTCAGGGTGGCGTCAATGGGCATGGGACCGCACCTGCCCCATGAGAGTTCTGCCGAACTTCGCCGCGGCGTACACCATCGCGTGCACCCCGGGCCGGCCTTCGGAGAAGCCACTGACGACCGAACGACGGATGCCGTACAGGGACTGCGCGGACGCTGCCGCGGTGACCGCACTGAACAAGAAGTAGTCGCCGCGAACACGCGCACTCGCGTCTCGGAGGTGTTCTCGACCCCATTGGATGTACTTCTCCGACACGTCCACCGAACTGCGCGATACCGAGTTCTCGCTGACGTTGTAGATCGAGAAGCATTCCGGCACGTGGCGAATGGTCAGATCGGGAACCCGGTGCTGCAGTTCCATCAACCATCCCGGTTCGTCGTGGATGGAGTCCGGCGCGAAATTGAGAGGCACCTCGAGCGCGAGCGATCGGGGGAAACACAACGTACTGCTTTGCAGCATTGCATCACCCAGGGTGAAGCGATGGAGGGTGAACAGGTAGTCGGCCACCGATTGCCGCTCACCGATAAGGGTTCTGGGCCAAATCTTCTCACGGTGACCGGGCTCTCGGACAGCGCACTTGCAGGTGACCACCCAGCGGCTACCGTCGGCTTCCGAGACTTCGGCCAGCTGTCGTTCGAGTTTGTAGGGATGCCACAGGTCGTCGTCGTCGAGCAGAGCAATGACGTCGCCAGTTGCTTCCTGGATTCCGTATTGACGCGCATTGGCTCCACCCGATCGGGGGCCGGTACGCACAACGCGGATTCGTTTGTCCGTCGGCAGAGTCAAGGGCTCGGCGGTGTCGGCAACCACGATGATCTCGTGGACGCCGACGGATTGACTCAGAGCGCTGTCGACAGCACTACCTAGGCTCGGCCGACCGATCGTGGGAATCACCACGCTGATACTCGAGTGAGTCTTCATCGTTTCGCCTCCGATACGTGGCGACTCCGCGGTGCACGGTTGTCTCGCAGAAGGCGCATCAGCAGATGTGCGTCCTTGGCGTCGCCGTCATGATGCCGACCGTCCGAACTCACTGCAACGCAACAACATGCCAGGCAAGCAAGGACCGCAGGGAGGTTGTACGACCACGGCGAAAACAGCAGATCCCAGATGCTCTGCATGCCGAGATACATCATCAGCGGAGTCCACGGTCCGGCGGAATCTGCCACGAAGACCAAGCGGTAGCAGGCCCACAGGAGCCACAGCGGCAGTAGGACGGCCAGCACCCCTGCCTCCGCCCATGACCCGAGCAGAATCGAGTGCAGAGAAATCGATCCGTTGCTGAGCTTCCACGCGTACTCGAAGGGAAAGGATCTGTCGAAACCCACCGCCATCGCGGTGTGCTGCGCCTGCACGTACACCTCGTGGGAGATGTTGTCGGCTTCACCCCACCCGAGAAACGGCCTGTTCACGATGGCGGTGAGGGAAAGTGGTGGCTCGGTGCGGCCGGCGAGCAACATGGGCACCGAACCATCCGACTGCATCAGCACTTTCTCACGCAGCGAACCGCCGAGCAATCCCTCGCGAGCGGCATATTCGAGCGCCCACGTGAACCCCACTGCGAAAGCACCGAGTGTCACCACACGACTACCGAGAGAGAGCGCACCCCTCCGGTACTTCGACAGCAGGAGTAGCAAAGCGACCGCGCAACAGATCACGGCGTGAGATCTAAAGTTCAGTACGAGACTCAGAGCAGCGAGAGACAGCAAAGCAGCGACGACTGCTGAGGTGCGCATTCGGCAGGTGGCCATCAAGTAGAGCACCGCGATGGTTGCCGAAGGCGCTACCCCGTACTTCCACAGGTCGATCACGCTGCCGGCAGAGGTGAGGAAGGTGCCGATCATGGCATAGAAGAACACCGAGCCGAAGGCGATTCCGAGCAGCACCGTGGCTATGCGCTCGATATCGCCTGCCAGCACGGTGATGCCGCAGAAGTACAACGCGAACGAGCCGAAGGCGAAAACGTCGGGAGAGAGGTAGCTGGTGTCGTTGACCCACGCCGAAGCGAGATAGGCGCCGGTTCCTATCAAGGCAAACACCAGCGGAGTCGCAGTTCTCCGTCTCGGGCCCGGCAGTAGATAGGCCAACCCGATCGCGACGCACACGATCGAGAATCCAGTGACCGTGAAGTTCATCAGCGGCAGCGCAGACGTGCCACCCAACATGAAGAGCCAGACCCGCTCGGGGGATCGGAGAACTGCACCGTCTCGGTCTGCTTTGCGGCCGGCCCTGGGGGCACCGGCTGCTCGCACTGGAGCGACACTCACTGCACGCTTGGGCACGGGCGCTTCCCGCAGAAACTCAGCCTCGGGAAACACCGTCGCATGCAACCGATCGGGACGAATTCGATGGTATGCAACGCTCATCGGCACATATCCCATCCAATCCCCCCGAAGTGCCCTCGAGCATTATTTCGGCAGCTTAGCGCGAGAATTACTCGCACGCAGAACATATCGCGATAGAGCAGAAAAAATCGGTTGAATTCGCGACTAGTTCGCGAACTCGCTCGAATAAACCATGTTCATCGCCTAAATTCCCGACAAAACCGGTCGCCCTATGAGTAGCGGGGAAGAAAAAGCGACATGCGCCCTGTTTCAGATTTGTTTGGGATCCAAATCAGTTGGTAGACAGCGCTTGCGGACAGCCGGGACGCCCGCATAAAAGCCATTCGGCACGCAGTTCGCAGCAACTACGCTCCCCGATGCGATGACACAACCGTCGCCAATGCTGACACCGGGCAAAACGGTCACTCGTGCACCGATCCAGCAACCCGCACCGATCACGATCGGCTGGTTCTCCGTTTTGCCCGCGCGGTCGAATTCACCACCGATTTCGTGTCCACAAGTAATGAACATAGATTGATAACCGATCCGAGTGTCTCGTCCGATCGTCACTTCCGACCCCAGGTCGAAAAAGCAGCCGTAATTGACGAATGTACGTTCACCTAGGTCCAGCCCCCGCCAGGCACCGAGAAACACCCCGGCGTTGATCAGAGATGTTGGATGGATGTCATGTCCGGCGCGGCGTAGCAACATGTTTCGGAGCTTTCGGGGCACCGTGCCACTCGCAACGAATCGATTCAGGACAACATCACGAAGCACTTGATCGATCTCACCGAACAGAATCTTCCGCTGCAGGCTCATTGCGACAGACTATCCTCAGCCAACCGCCATCGGCCGTACGACGAAACATCAAGGGACGGGCCTGGATAACGGCCAGGATAGCGGCGTGCCAACACAACATCCGTAGATGTACTCGGCATCAGGATTGTTTCCCGTACACGAAGGCCGGAACACGGCCTCGCAATCAACGACGGCGGGCTACGATTCGCCGAACAACCGACCTGTCAGTTTCGACTGTGCAGACTCACCGTGAGGACCCGCGGATGACCACGACCCAGCCGTCGACCAGCCCGCGCCGACGCAGACGTCGAATCACGGCTTCCGCTACCCGTGCGGACATCCAAGGTCTTCGGATGGTGGCGGTCCTGCTGGTGATCGTCGACCATCTCTTCGGTTGGCCACGAGGGGGTTTCATCGGTGTCGATGTGTTCTTCGTTGTCTCCGGTTTCCTCATCACCGGATTGTTGCTGCGGGAGTTCGACAAAACGGGATCGATCTCGTTTGCTGGGTTCTATCGTCGCCGAATCCGTCGCATCGTGCCGATTGCAACCCTCGTACTCGTACTGACCTCTGCCACAGGCGCATTGGTGTACGCATCGAGTCGTGCGGCATCGATAGGGATGGATGCCGTGTGGGCGTTCTTCTTCGCGTCGAACTGGAGATTCGCGATCGAGGGGACCGACTACTTCAACGCAGACGCGGCAATTTCGCCCTTGCAGCACTACTGGTCGCTGTCGGTCGAGGAGCAGTTCTACTTCGTCTGGCCCGCGCTGATGTTCGCTATCGGGTTGCTGGTGGCGCGCCGCTCCTGGCCGGGCAACGTCAAGCGTGTGCTCTCGGCCGCGGTGATGGGGTCGATCGTCGCGGCATCGTTCGTCTGGGCACTCCACGACACCGCGACCGATCAGTCCTGGGCATACTTCTCCACGTTCACGCGCGTGTGGGAGCTCGGGGTGGGCGCGCTATTGGCCATCGGGGCCGGTTGGATTTCGAACCTCCCGCGAATTGCACGCGCGCCGTTGGCTTGGTTGGGGCTCGGCACCATCGGGGTAGGTGCGTTAGTTGTCAGCGAGTCCGGGGCGTTTCCCGCGCCGTTGGCTGCGATCCCCGTTGCGGGCGCGGCGATGGTGATCGCCGCGGGCATCGGACCAGCCACTCCCTTCATCGCTCCGCTGACAAACAAGGTCAGCGTGTACATCGGCGACATCTCGTACTCCCTGTACCTGTGGCACTGGCCCATCATCGTGATACTCGGATCGATCATGGACGTGAACGCGTACTACTACATCACCGTCTTGTTCGCGACGTTCGGGCTCTCCGTCGCCTCCTATCACTTCGTGGAGGATCCGATTCGACGGTCGAATTTTCTCGAGCCGAGGGCCGTGCGAGCCGAGGCGAGAAGAAGGCGAAAGAATCGACTCGGCAGCAAGGACTATCCGCCGGCTGTTCGGTATGCAGGGCTCGGTGCCTTGACGTTGCTGACGGTCGCCGTGGCGGCCTTCTCCCTCAAACCTCTCGAGCCGCCGGCCACCCCGCCGGCCAGAGCTGCCACCGACCCAGCGATTGCCTCAGACGAAGTCGCGACGCCTATGGGCCCCGCGCAATCTGCGTTGGCCGCCGAGATCGATGCTGCGGTGGACGCAACCGAGTGGCCGGCGTTGAGTCCGACCATGGACGAAGCCATCACCGGCGCTCAAGCCCCGGGTGGGATCGCCGAATGTGGACTGGTCGACCGCCCCGACGCGGCGCAGTGCACGTGGGGTGCACCCGACGCGCCGAAGACCATCATGGTTCTCGGCGATTCGATGGCGATGAGCTTCGTACAGCCGATCAAGAACTTTGCGGAAGCGAGCGGCAGGCAGTGGAAGGCTCGCTCGGAGGCCATGTTCGGTTGCACCTTCGTCGACATGGACGTGAGCACGCAAGATGCCGACACCTCCGCAGCGTGCCCGGCGCGCAAAGCTGCTGCCATCGCCGCGGTGAACGAGGTGAGTCCCGACGTCGTCATCATCACCAATCTGCACACCGACATCGCAGCGGAGCTGTGGATCCCCGGGGTGAAGCGGCTGACGGATCAATTCGCAGCGAACGTCGGAAAGATCCTGATCCTGGCGGCTCCCCCGAACGACAAGAAGCCAGCGGACTGCTACACCCGCACCAGCAAGCCCGCCGACTGTCTGAGCAGGGTGACGGATACATGGAAGGCGCGCTCGCGTGCGGATCGCAACCTGGCCTACCGGGTGGGTGGAACCTACGTCGACACCCGCAGCCTGTTCTGCACCCCGGACAACTACTGCCCCAGCTTTGTCGGAACCACTCCCATGAAATCCGATTCTGCGCACATGACAATCGATTACGGGGCGAAGGTCGCTCCGGCGCTCGCCGAACTACTCCGAACGAATGGCGTGTGAAACCGAGCAGCAAGAGCGGCCGACCTTTCGTCGCATGTCTACTGACGTATACGGTCGATGTTCTCCCGATACCATCGAACTGTCGAACCGATACCCTCGCGCAGCGAGATTGCTGGCTTCCATCCGGACTTCTTCAGCGTCGAGACGTCTAGCAGTTTGCGAGGCGTTCCGTCGGGCTTCGATGTGTCCCAGTCGATTCGCCCCGAGTAGCCGACCTCGTCGGCGACCATCTCTGCAACTTCCTTGATGGTCTGATCCTCACCCGTTCCGACGTTGACCTGGCTGGGACCGTCGTAGTGATCCAACAGATGCAAGCATGCGGAGGCCATGTCGTCCACATGTAGAAACTCGCGCTTGGGAGAACCGCTACCCCAGTTGGTGACTGCCGCTGTTCCGTCCCGGGCGGCTTGGTCGTAACGGCGTATGAGTGCGGGCAGGACATGCGAACTTTGGGGCGAGAAATTGTCACCTGGGCCGTACAGGTTGGTCGGCATCGCGGATATCCACGGCAGTCCGTACTGCTTGCGAACCGACTGGATCTGAAGAATTCCGGCAATCTTCGCGATTGCGTAGGCATCGTTGGTCGGCTCGAGGGGACCGGTCAGGAGGTATTCCTCTTTGATCGGTTGCGCTGCGTGCTTGGGGTATATGCACGACGACCCGAGGAAAAGGACCCGTTCGACACCGAAATGTAGCGCTGCGTCGAGTACGTTGACCTGCACTTGTAGGTTCGAGGAGATGAAGTCGACGGGATAGGTGCTGTTTGCCAGGATTCCGCCCACTTTGGCTGCGGCAAGTACAAGATTGGTCGGCTTGTTCTGCTCGATGTAGTCGAACACCGCAGCGCGGTCACGAAGGTCGAGATCGGTCGAGGTTTCGCCGATCAGGTTGGTGAAGCCACGACCTTCGAGGTGCCGCCACACTGCCGAGCCGACCAACCCTTTGTGGCCGGCAACATAGAACGTTGCATCGCGGTCGATCGTTGTCGCTCTCTGCGTAGACTCCAGTGTGCTCATGGCCAGTCCGTCAACGCAGGTGTGTCGATCCAGGGCCGTCCTTCGTGGGCGAGCGCCTCGCAATCCGCATCGACCATGATTCGCGCGAGTTCGGGCGCGTGGACCGATGCTTTCCAGCCCAGTTCTCTTTCTGCTTTGCTAGCATCGCCGACCAACGCGTCCACTTCGGTAGGACGGAGATAGCGGTCGTCGAATTCGACGTACTGCCGCCAGTCGAGGCCCGCGTGCTCGAATGCGACCGTCAGGAAGTCTTTCACTGTATAGCTACCGCCGGTGGCGAGCACGTAGTCCTGTGGCCGATCGGCTTGCAGCATCCGCCACATCCCCTCGACGTATTCAGGTGCGTACCCCCAATCTCGGATGGCATCGAGGTTGCCCATGTACAGCCGGCTCTCTGCTCCCGCTTTGATTCGCGCAACAGCTCGAGTGATCTTGCGCGTCACGAATGTTTCACCACGCCGGGGTGATTCATGATTGAACAGGATCCCGTTGACCGCGAAGAGTCCATACGCTTCGCGATAGTTCCGGGTCACCCAGTAGGAGTACACCTTCGCTGCTCCGTACGGAGAGCGTGGGTAGAACAGAGTGTCCTCGTTCTGCGGTGGCGGACTGGCACCGAACATCTCAGAACTCGATGCCTGGTAGAAGCGGCATTTCACTCCAGCCAGTCTCACTGCTTCGAGAAGTCGTATGGATCCGATTCCTGTTGTGTCACCGGTGTGCTCGGGCTCGTCGAAGCTGACCCGTACGTGCGACTGCGCAGCGAGGTTGTAGACTTCGTCGGGACGAATATCGGCCATGAGCATCAACATTCGTGTGCCATCGCTGAGGTCCCCGTAATGAAGGAACAACTTTGCTGCGGACACGTGGGGGTCCACGTACAGATGCTCGATTCGCAAGGTATTGAAGGTCGACGCACGGCGAATCAATCCGTGTACTTCGTATCCCTTGGCCAACAGTAGCTCCGCCAGGTATGAGCCATCCTGACCGGTGATCCCCGTTATGAACGCCTTTTTCATACCTGCTCCGTTCGGACACGCCGAGCATGCTGGGGACAGCGTACAAGGGGACCGACTTTGATGCAGAGAATATGGATCCTGCGAAAACCACTGTGCAAGTATCTTTTTCAGCGAACTATTGACTCAACGCCCGACACGTCGACACATTCCAGAATTAGGACTGTTTAGCACCATCCATTTCGAAGACCGTTCGGTTTACGGACGTCCAGCCACGTGAAAGGTGGGGAGGTTTCCTGCTTCGAGGGCTTGGGCGAGGGTGGGGGCGGCTGTGTCCTTGTCGGAGAGCTCGTAGGTCAAAGGTGATCCGTCGCGTCCGATGGTGGGCCAGTCGATGCCCAGGGCGGGGTCGAGGGGGTTGATGTCGCGGTCCAGGGCCGGGGTGTACTCGAGTGAGCACAGGTACATGACGGTGGAATTGTCTTCGAGCGACAGGATGGCGTGGCCGAGTCCTTCGGACAGGAACACCGCTTTGCGGTCGATGTCGTCGATCAGCACCGAGTCCCATTGCCCGAACGTCGGGGAGCCGACCCGCAGGTCGACGATGACGTCGAGGAACGCTCCGCGGGCGCAGGTGACGTATTTCGCTTGCCCGGGCGGGTTGGTGGTGAAGTGGATCCCACGGAGCACGCCTGCGGCGGAGACCGAGCAGTTCGCCTGCTTCAGATCCAGCGCTCGGCCGGTGGTCTCCTCGAACGCCGACGCTTTGAACCATTCGAAGAACACGCCGCGGTCGTCTCCGAACTGGCGTGGGGTGTATTCGTAGGCACCGGCGATGCTCAACTCACGAAAGCTCATGCTCGGTGTCCTCGGTCGATCAGATCGAGCAGGTAGGTGCCGTAGCCGGATTTGACGAGCTTCTCGGCGCGCACGCGCAGTTCGTCGTCGGTGATGAATCCGCGTCGCCAGGCCACTTCTTCGGGGGATCCGATTTTCAGGCCTTGGCGTTGTTCGATGGTGCGCACGTAGTTCGAGGCGTCGAGGAGGGAGTCGAAGGTGCCGGTGTCGAGCCAGGCTGTGCCGCGGGGCAGGACTTCGACCTGGAGGCGGCCGGCCTCGAGATAGTGGCGGTTGACGTCGGTGATCTCGTATTCCCCGCGCGCGGAGGGCTCGAGGTCGCGGGCGATGGCGATGACGTCGTTGTCGTAGAAGTACAGGCCGGGGACGGCGTAGTTCGATTTCGGGGCGGCCGGTTTTTCTTCCAACGAGATGGCTTTGCGGTTGTCGTCGAATTCGATGACGCCGTAGGCGGTGGGGTCGGAGACTTCGTAGGCGAAGACCGCTCCGCCGTCGATGGTCTCGAAGCGGGACAGTTGGGTTCCCAGGCCGGGGCCGTAGAAGATGTTGTCGCCCAACACCAATGCTGCACTGTCGGTGCCGATGTGCTCGGCTCCGAGGACGAATGCCTGCGCGAGGCCGTTGGGTTCGTGTTGGACCTTGTAGGTCAAGTCGATGCCGAATTGGGAGCCGTCACCGAGGAGGCGGGTGAACTGGTCGGCGTCCTGGGGGGTGGTGATGATGAGGATCTCGCGGATCCCGGCGAGGATCAGGGTCGAGAGCGGGTAGTAGATCATCGGTTTGTCGTAGACCGGGACCAGCTGTTTGCTGACGCCCATCGTGATCGGATGAAGACGCGAGCCCGTGCCGCCCGCCAGAATGATTCCCCGCATGACCGCGAAGTCTTCCAGAGATATCGCGAGCCCGCGCGGTGCAGCCACACGAGTCAATTGTGACATCGACCGCCGTGAAGGTGCTACCGCATGCCCGACTAGTAGCGTGCCGGTTCATGAGAATTCTTGTCACGGGCGGGGCCGGGTTCATCGGCGCGAACTTCGTACATCAGACCCTCGCGCAACGCCCCGACTCGCAGGTCACCGTGCTCGACAAGCTCACCTACGCAGGCAACAAGGCATCCCTCGAGCCAGTCGCCGACCGCATCGACTTCGTGCACGGCGACATCGCCGAC
>NZ_NPFX01000033.1:0-1196 GCF_002259335.1 Rhodococcus sp. 14-2483-1-1
ACCTCGTCGTCGTCGCCGATCAGCCAGATGTTGTTCTCGACATCCCAGGTGCCGCCGTCGAGGCTGAACGTTCCTGACGTGACGACGTTCTGGACACGAAACGTCCCGCTCACAGGACCACGACCGACCGCAGCACGGTGCCCTGATGCATCTTGTCGAACGCGGCCTCGACGTCCTCGATGCCGATGCGCTCGGAGACGAACTTCTCGAGCGGCAACCGGCCCTGCTGATACAGATCCACCAACTGCGGGAAGTCGCGTTCGGGTAGGCAGTCGCCGTACCAGGACGACTTCAGCGATCCGCCGCGGGAGAAGAAGTCGATCAACGGCATCTCGAGGGTCATCTCCGGTGTCGGCACCCCGACGAGGACGACGGTGCCGGCCAGATCACGCGCGTAGAACGCTTGCTTCCACGTCTCCGGGCGGCCGACGGCGTCGATGACCACATCGGCACCGAAACCCCCGGTCAACTCTTGGATGGCCTCGACCGCGTCGAGAACTGAGGAGTCGACGGTATGGGTGGCTCCGAGTTCGAGGGCCCAGTCGAGTTTTCCCTTGTCGCGGTCGACGGCGATGATCGTCGACGCCCCGGCCAGGCGGGCTCCGGCGATCGCGGCGTCACCGACACCGCCGCAGCCGATGACCGCGACCGAATCGCCGCGTGAGACGTGGCCGGTGTTCATCGCCGCCCCGAGCCCGGCCATCACCCCGCAGCCGAGCAGCCCGACGACCGCAGGATCGGCGTCGGCAGCGACCTTGGTGCACTGTCCTTCGTGGACGAGGGTCTTCTCGGCGAACGCACCGATCCCCAGGGCGGGAGTCAATTCGGTGCCGTCGTCGAGGGTCATCTTCTGCGCGGCGTTGTGGGTGTCGAAGCAGTACCACGGGGTGCCGCGTTTGCAGGCCCGGCATTCCCCACAGACCGCGCGCCAGTTCAGGACGACGAAGTCGCCGACCTCGACGTGCTCGACGCGGTCGCCGACGGTCTCGACGATGCCGGCGGCTTCGTGTCCGAGCAGGAACGGGAATTCGTCGTTGATGCCACCTTCGCGGTAATGCAGGTCGGTGTGGCACACCCCGCAGGCCTGGATCTTCACGACGACCTCGTTGGGGCCGGGATCGGGGATGGTGATCGTCTCGATGGAGACGGGTGCGCCCTTGCTCTTGGCGACGACGGCGCGGACCTGCTGCGGCATG
>NZ_NPFX01000015.1:0-255332 GCF_002259335.1 Rhodococcus sp. 14-2483-1-1
TCCCCTGCCCCGGCCCCTGATCGAGCGCAAACGCGCGCGCGTTTGCCAGACGCGCGCGAGTTCGCTACCTCGGCGCCATCTATTTCGCGCGCACCTGGCGAATGCGCTCGCGTTCGTGCGTGAGACAGTGACTCATGTCGCCCAACGATGAGCCCTGTTCGGACACCGACCTGTCGACAGTTCTCGAGCTCGAGCGAGAGTTGCAGACCCCAGAATGTCGACGCAACCGCGGGCGGCTGGTCAGTCTGCTCGCCGACGACTTCACCGAAGTGGGCGCCTCGGGCGCGGTGTGGGACAAGGCGTCGATCCTCGACCTACTGAGCAGCGAAGATTCCGCCGAGATCGAGGTGCTCGAACCGAGTGGGCGATCAATCAGTACGGATTTGGTTCTGGTGCACTGGATTTCGCGACGGTCGGGCATGCGGGCGCGTCGAACATCGCTGTGGCGTCGCATCGAATCGGGATGGGAATTGGTGCACCATCAAGGCACGCCGCTGAACTGACCGCCGCAAACGCGCTCGCGTTTGCCGAACGCGCGCGGGTTCGCCAACTATCTCGCGCGCACCTGACAAACGCGCTCGCGTTTGCGCCCGAACGAGCCGAGCAGCGGCCCGCTCAGCGCTTCCCCAGCATTGCCCGCAATTCTGCGCGGTTCAATTTTCCCGGGCCTCGGGTCGGCAGTGATTCGACCAGAAACAATTCACGTGGCGCGGCCGTGATGTCCAACGACGATGCGACGTGAGAGCGTAACTCCGCCAACGTGACCTGCGCGGAGGCGACCACCGCGACCA
The DNA here is from genome assembly GCF_002259335.1 of Rhodococcus sp. 14-2483-1-1. Lineage (NCBI taxonomy): Bacteria > Bacillati > Actinomycetota > Actinomycetes > Mycobacteriales > Nocardiaceae > Rhodococcus > Rhodococcus sp. 14-2483-1-1. The sequence continues at coordinate 792 of NZ_NPFX01000015.1, forward strand.
CCACTTTCTGGCCGAGGCGCTCGTCCGGTAATCCGACGACCGCGCACTCTTGGACCGCGGGATGCGTTGCCAGCGCCGCTTCGACGACCTGCGGTACGACGGTCAAGCCACCCGTCGAGATGGCCTCGTCGAGTCGGCCGGTAATGCTCAATACCCCGTCGACCATTGTTCCCGCGTCGTCCGTGCGGAACCATCCCGGCTCGGCGAACGCCGGGTGATCGGGTAACCCGCGATATCCCGAGGCCAGGGTTCTTCCGCCCAACACGACCCTGCCCTCGTCGATGCGCACCACCGTGTTGCGTAACGGAACTCCGTCGTAGACGCAGCCGCCTGCGGTTTCGCTCATGCCGTACGTTCGAACCAAGCGGATTCCTGCGGCATGTGCCTTCTCCCGCAACGGAATCGGCGTTGCCGCGCCGCCCAGTAACACGGCATCGAGCGAGGCCAACGCAGTCACGGCCTCGGGGTTCTCGAATGCCTTCACCAACTGGCCGGGAACCAGGGACGTGTAGCGCAGGGGACCCGACATCCGGCCCACCGACTCGATCAGGGCGACCGGGTCGAAGCCGTGGGACACATCCATGATCACCGGCGAGGTTCCGGCGAGCACGCTGCGCAGCAAGACCTGCATCCCGGCGATGTGGTGTGCGGGCAGCGCCAGCAGCCACGAGCCAGGCCCGCCGAGCCGCTCCTCGGTGGCCGTCGCCGACGCGACCAGAGCGGATGCAGACAGCATGGCACCCTTGGGTATTCCCGTTGTGCCCGACGTTGCGACGACCAGTGCGACGCCGTCCTCGATAGGTGTGCCGGGTGCCAACGCGTCGTGCAGGCGTCGGATCTCGCGCGGGTCGTCGGCGGGGACGGGAAGTACGGCCGGTCCGTCACCGGCCAGCACACGGCTCAGCCGCGGCAGGATGTCTGCCGCGGCTGGTCCGGTCGGTATGGGAACGCTCTCGAGCACACGTGCGAGGTTAGTCCTCGCGGCGGAGCGTGAACGGGTCGGCCAGTGGCCAGCCACCGGCGGCGAGGTTCGCGCGTACCCGGTTGACGTCCTCTTCCCGGGGCATCTCGTTGGTGACCTTGGTGATGGTGACGGAAATACCTGCTTTGTCGGCAGGCAGCTGGCCGTCGGCGATGAGGGCATCCATCACCGACTGCACTTCGTCGTCGGACAGTCGCCGATTCAGAAGAGCAAGGAGGGGAACGTAATCCGCTTCGGGTACCCCGTCGGGATACCCACCGCGAAGCCACCCGACGATCGAGTGGAGGAACGACGGGACCGACATGGACTTACAGGGCCGCCGGATCCGCGAGCGGCCAACCACCGGCTGCCAGCCGCGCCGAGACACGAGAGATGTCCTCGGCCGTCGGCTCGGCGTCGATCTGTTCGCGGATGTACGTCGCGATCTCGTCGTGCGAGATGGCACCGTCGTCGAGTGCGCCGTTGGCGGGAGAGACCAGTTCGAGAACGATCTCCTGCACCTGAACGTCGGTGAGTGCGGCGCGGCGCAGGAGCGCGACGAGCGGGAAGCGGTCCTTGGGCGGAACGCCCTCGGGATATCCGGCTCGGAGCCATTCGAGCACCGAGGCCGGAAATGCGGTCTTGGTCGAGTCGGTCATGAGAGCTGTACCCCTTCTCGGGTGTCAGAAGACGGAGATGCCGAATGTGCTGTCGAGGAAGTTCTTCATGATGAAGAGGATTCCGGCCACGATCGCGACGACGACCACTGCGAAACAGAGGACGGCCGCGGCAGTGGCGACGGCCGGGCGGGCCACCCGGGTGGTGCCTGCGGCGGTGGCCTCGTCCGAGGGCTCACCGACCGAGAGTGCCTTGAGTCCGAAAGCGAAGATCGCGGGCAGTCCGGCACCGAGCAGGAGTCCGACGAGAACTACCTGCCAGAGCGAATCGAGCGTGTGCTTGAGGGTTTCCATGGTGTCTTCAGACCTTCGCGGGGGAGTCGGCTTCGGTGGCGGCGGGAACGAGTCCGCCGTCCCACTCGGCGTTCACGTTGTCCGGATCGACGGGTTCGCGGCGCGAGCGGATGTACATGACAGTGGCCAGGCCGACGAGGATGGCGAAGACCACGAGGATGCCGGGCAGACCGCCGATCGTGTGTGCGAGCAGCCAGCATGCGGCACCGACCACTCCGGCGAGCGGAAGGGTGATGACCCAGGCGACGGCCATGCGGCCTGCGACGTTCCATCGCACTGCGGCACCGGGCTTGCCGAGTCCCGATCCGAGGATCGAGCCGGTGGCAACCTGGGTGGTCGAGAGCGGGAGGCCGAGGTGGCTCGACGTCAGAATGATTGCTGCCGAGGATGATTCGGCGGCCATGCCCTGCGGAGATGCGATCTCGACCAGGCCCTTGCCCAGGGTGCGGATGACGCGCCAGCCGCCGAGGTAGGTGCCCAACGCGATGGCGAGTGCACAGGTGACCTTGACCCACAGGGGCATCTCGGCATCGGGTGAGACGGTGCCGTAGGCAACGAGCGCCAGGAAGATCACGCCCATCGTCTTCTGGGCGTCGTTGGTGCCGTGCGCGAGCGATACGAGCGAGGCCGAACCGATCTGGCCCCAGCGGAATCCGCGCTCCTTCGACTTCTCGGGAACTGCGTCGGTGATGCGGTAGATGATCCAGGTTCCGACGGTGGCCACGAGTCCGGCGACGATGGGGGCGAGCACGGCTGGCAAGACGATCTTGCTCCACACCCCGTCCCACACGACACCGCTGGTTCCCAGCCCCGCCATGGTGGCACCGATGAGGCCGCCGAACAGTGCGTGCGAGCTGCTCGACGGGATGCCGAGCAGCCAGGTGGCGAGGTTCCACAGGATGCCGCCGACGAGGCCGGCGAAGATGATGGTCAGCAGGGCTTGGCCGCCGGTGTCGCCGAGGTTGACGATGCCTTTCGCGACGGTGGCAGCCACCTCTACGGACAGGAAGGCACCGACCAGGTTGAGGACGGCAGACAGGGTGACCGCGACTTTGGGCTTCAGTGCCCCCGTCGCGATCGACGTCGCCATGGCGTTGGCGGTGTCGTGGAAACCGTTGGTGAAGTCGAAGGCCAATGCCGTCACGACCACCACGAGAAGTACGAGGAATTCAGCGCTCACGGTGGAAAGTGTGGGACATGAACGTTGTTTCGCGGAAATTTCTTGCGAAGTGTTCTTCTTGGGCGCTGTGAAGTCGCCCGCAGTTCACCTCCCGTTCACCTTTTTGCCTTATATGTCCAATTTTGCTGTGTCGCAGCACACGGCGGTCGTCGCCTCGAACCGAGCCGTTGTGGAACAGTGGAAACCGTGAAGGGATCGAGCATGGACGACGCGGTGTCGGCCGCTCTGTCGTATTTCGATTCCGTCGATCCCGCGCTCGCTGCCGATGCGCGTCTGGGGTGGGACGGTCTGGTCGGCGTGTCTCCGCCTGCGGGCCCCACTCAGCATTCTGTGCAGTCCTTTCTCTGGGTCTATCTGCGGCACGCCGCGGAGGGTCCCGATCGCGGCGTCGACATCGCTCGCGCGCTCGGCGAGTTGCTCGACCGCCTCGGCCGCGTCGGATACGCAGACATCGCGCGCAGCGCGGTCACCGAGGAGCTCGTCCGAACACCCGACGACGCGGCCTGGTTGCAGAAGTACCGCGCGGCCACCGATCAGTCGGGCATCGGTGCCCTCGACACAGAACTGGTCACCTGGCAGGACGCCCCCACCGGCATCGAGCGGGTCATCGTCGAAAAGATCGGCGAGACACTGGAAGTGGCGACCATCGCCGGCGAGTTCGAACCGTCGAGGCCGGGTGGTAGACCACTCGGTGCCAACGCGCGGGCCATGCGGCGACGCGGCGTCACCGACGCGGTGTTGACCTCCGATCGCGGGAGGGACCACTCCGAGGCCGTTCTGCTGGAGCAACTGCTCGACCACCGCATCGAACTCTGGAGTGGTTACAGCGCACCGCGGGCAGAGCTCTATCTGGGGCTGCGCGACGCGCTGCACGATGCCGTCGAGCCGATGTACGGCTGCGTTCGCAGGCTGGAGACCTTCATCGGATGCATCGGTGACGGTGTCGCGTTGACCGATGCCGGCTACTTGCCCGACGAGTTGGTGGCAACCATCGCGAACACCGTTTTTCCTCCGAACGAGCGTCCCTCCCGTATCGGTCGTGAACTCGACACGGAGAAGATTCTCGTGCTCCGACGCCTGCTCATGCGGGTGCGTCTGCTGCGTCGATCCGCCGGACGGTTGGTGCCCACCGCCCGCACCCGGCAGCTCAGCTCCGACGGACTGTGGCGTGTGCTCACCGGCGGCATCGTCGGCACTGGATATCACCCGGACACGATTGCCGCGGAGGTGATTCTTGCTCGCATGATCGTCGGTCAGGACGTCTCCGACGTGGAGACGAGCGCCGACGACCTGGCGCGACTGTTGCGTGCCGAAGGATGGACCCACGCAGGCGAGGCTCCGTCTCCCGAGCATGCCGAACCCCTGGCCAGGACCTTGGTGGCCGAGCTGAGCGCACTCGGAGCAGTCGAGTTCTCGGAAGGCGATCGTACGTCCGGATCGCACACTGCCGGATCGGTCGCGACCGAAGAAGGCAAGCGGCTCGCAGCTGCGGTACTGCGGCACCGTCTTCTTCACACGCGCTATCCGTCGTTGTGACCACTCCGAGTTGGGCTATCGGTCGAATCTGCCGAACTCGCCCGGTTAAGCTCACGTGGATCCGGTTCCAGAACGGGCCCGGTCTTGGGTGAGGAGATGCCGGTGGACGGTGAGGTCGCGGACACCGCGCGCTCCCAGTCTCGCCGACAGAGCGACTCCGCTCGTCGATATCTCGATTTCGAGGCGACCACTCCAGCGTTGCGTTCGACGGTCGAATTCGCCGCTCGCAGCGTCGGATTCGCCATCGCCCAGCTCAACGTGCTCGACGAAGACACTCAGTACACGCTGGTCAACGTGGGCGGGCCGCCGGTGTCCACCGTCGACCGAGCCGACACGCTGTGCGACGACGTGGTGCGAACCGGGGACCCCGCAGTCGTCGCGCTCGGGCGCGTGCACGCCACCACCCGGCAGCGCGCCATCCTCGACGACAACGGCATCGCGTCCTACGCCTCCGTTCCGTTGCGCGGTCGAGAAGGTCTGGTCATCGGCACCCTGTGCCTGCTCGATCGCACGCCGCGATCACTCTCGGGTGAGCAGATGCAGGAACTCGAACAGTTCGCGTCGGTGCTCGAGGAGCAACTCGATCTGCATCGCCGCGTCGGATCCGGCGTCATCCGCTTGGGCAGCGACAACGACATCGCCGACTCCATTGCCGACGGTCACATCGTGCCCTGGTTCCAGTCGATCGTGGATCTGCGGACCGAGGAGATCGTCGGCTTCGAGGCGTTGGCGCGCTGGCACCACCCCACCCGTGGGATGGTGGTACCGGCGGATTTCGTCCCGTTCGCCGAGGCCAGCGAACTGATCATCGACGTCGACCTCAGTGTGCTCACCCAGGCCGCCGCCGAGATGAAGAAGTGGCACGTCCACCGTCCCGACCTTCGGCTGACAGTCAACATTTCCGGACGCCACCTCGCCCACCCCGACGGCGTCAGCCACCTCGAACGCGCCATCGCGTCGTCCGGAGTGTCCCCGTCGTCGATCTCGCTCGAACTCACCGAAACCACCGCCGTGACACCGGGCCCGTTGCTGCGCCGGCACATCGACGACGTGCATCGGCTGGGCTTCCGGGTGCTGCTCGACGATTTCGGTTCGGGCTGGTCCTCGCTCGAACGGTTGGTGACATTGCAGCCCGACGGCATCAAGATCGACGGTCACCTGACGCGGTTCGTCGATACCGTCGCCGGACGGGCGATGATCAGGTCGCTGGCCGGAGTCGCGAAGGACCTCGATCTGACGATGATCGTCGAAGGCATCGAAAGCCGCGAACAGGCCGACGCTGCACTCGAACTCGGGTGCACCCTGGCACAGGGGTACCTGTGGTCGCGGCCGCAGTCGGCGCAGTCGGTACTGCGTACGATCGCCGACAGCGTGGGCAGCGGTTAGCGGTTGTCTCGTCGTAGCGGGTGATCCTGCGGGATCTGCACCAGCACGATCCGAATCCCGTCCGGATCCTCGATCCACATTTCGATCAGGCCCCACGGTTCCGTTCGCGCCTCGCGCACGATCGGAATCCCCGCTGATTCCAATTCCTCGGTTACCGAGTCGATGTCGCGTACTTGCAGCCACAGCGCGCCGGAGAACGTTCCTGGCTCGTCGCCGCGATGATGCGCCGCGATCTCGAGCAAACCCTGGCCCACGAACAACACCGTGCCGCCGGGATACTCCCGAAACACGGCAAGAGAGAGGCCATCGCGATAGAACTCGAGGGTCTTCCGATAGTCGGCCGGCCGCAGAATTGTCCGAGAAGCGAGGATGTCCACCCCGCATGGATACCACGCTCACGCGCGGTCGTTCCGGATCATGGTCGTTCCGCGGGCTCCACTCGGCGGGTTCGACTCACAGCACGCTCTTGATCACCCGATCGCCGCCCGCAGCCTTGGCCTCGTACATCATCGAGTCCGCCACCCGTGTTGCGCGCGTGACGATGTCGACGTCCTGATCCCACAGCGCCGAATCCCAGTACACGATGGCTGCCCCGATGCTGACGGTCACCGAGACGGAGTCGGCCGGGTCGCGTAGGGCTCGGCGCACTCCGTGGATCAGCGCGTCGATGTGCAATCGCGACGTCGACACCACGGCGAGGTACTCCTCACCGCCGGTGCGGGCGAGCACCCCGTACTCGCCGAGGTGGGATCCGAGCCGCTCGGCGACGCGCACGATGACCGCGTCTCCTTCCTCGTGCCCGTAGCGGTCGTTGACGGCTTTGAAGCGGTCGATGTCCACCACCAGCACGGCCACGCACCGATCCTGGTCCCGCCCGAGCAGCCACACGTCGTCCACGGCCGCATCGAGTCCGCGTCGATTGAGCAGTCCGGTGAGCGGATCGAGAAAGGAACTTCGAGCGTCCTCGGTCAGAACGGTCACCAGCAGGTGCGAGGTCAGCGGAACCCCGGCGATCGCCAACAGCACCACGTTGGTCCGGAAGATCAACGATGCGATGTCCACGTCGTCGGCAGCGTGGGTCGCCACTGCAGCCGCGACAGTGCACGCCACTGCGAAGAACAAATGGGCCACCAGCCAGCGCGGGCTGAGGAAGAACGTGCAGAAGGTGCCGATCACGGCGAACAGTGCGCACGTGAGAATGGCGTCCACGATCGGGTTGATCAGGAGCGCGGACGCTGTGCCCAGGTCGGCGAACACGGCGAAGGCCACCACCCCCAATCGGCCGGGGAACGGCCTGGTGATCCACGCCGCCGCAACCACCACGACCATCACGAGCAAGACGGCTTTCCAGCCGATCGCGACGACGCTCCGCGAGGTGCCGACGGAAAAGAGAGACACCACCGCAAGAGCGCCGTAGTTCAGCGTCAGGACGGCCATCACCCAGCGGATGAGTCGTCCGGTGGGACGCGAGTTCTGAAAATCCGCCATCCAGGCGTAGTCGAACGGCTGCAGAAACCAACGCACGAGTGCGTTCCGAGAGCCGCCTGGGGAGTTCACGAGCGGGTCAGAAATAACGAGGGAACGGTGACCAGTCGGGCTCGCGCTTCTCCAGGAACGAATCGCGCCCCTCCACGGCCTCGTCCGTCATGTACGCCAGGCGAGTCGCTTCACCGGCAAACAACTGCTGGCCCACCAGGCCGTCGTCCTGCAGGTTGAACGCATACTTGAGCATCCGTTGCGCCTGGGGGGACTTCGCGTTGATCTTCGCGGCCCACTCGATGGCCGTGTTCTCTAGCTCGGCGTGATCGACCACCTTGTTCACCGCGCCCATGCGGTGCATCTCCTCGGCCGAGTACGTCTCGCCGAGGAAGAATATCTCTCGGGCGAACTTCTGACCGACCATCTTGGCCAGGTACGCGCTGCCGTAGCCACCGTCGAAGCTGCCGACATCGGCGTCGGTCTGCTTGAACCGAGCGTGCTCGCGGCTCGCCAGCGTCAGATCGCACACCACGTGCAGGCTGTGGCCCCCGCCCGCTGCCCAGCCGTTGACCAGACAGATGACGACCTTGGGCATGAATCTGATCAACCGCTGTACTTCCAGGATGTGCAGGCGGCCGGCGCGAGCCTTGTCGACCGTCTCGGCCGTTTCACCGTCCGCATACTGGTAACCACTTCGTCCACGAATGCGCTGATCGCCGCCGGAGCAGAAGGCCCAGCCGCCGTCCTTGCTGCTCGGCCCGTTTCCGGTGAGCAGCACCGTTCCCACGTCGGAGCTCACCCGTGCGTGCTCGAGCGCGCGGTAGAGCTCGTCGACAGTGTGCGGCCGAAACGCGTTGCGAATCTCGGGACGATCGAACGCAACTCGCACGGTCGCATCCGACACGTGCCGGTGATACGTGATGTCGGTCAGATCTTCGAAACCGGGAACGGGGAGCCACAGCTCGGGAGTGAAGGTCACGGGCGTCAGCTTAACGGTGGCCGGGGTTGCATCCGTGCCGACCGGTCGGTGCAGCTAGCGTGCAGTCATGACCGATCCGAAGCAGCTCGACCGCGATTACGACCATCACGGAGGCTTCCCGCGTTTCGTGCCGGCGAAGGTGGGCCCGGAATACGGGCAGCTGCTCGAGGCCTTGCGCACGGTGCAGGACCTCGCGGTGTCCACCTCGCTGCCTGCCGAGGTCGCCGAGACAGCCGCAGGCAAGGCCCGAGAACTGATCGAACTATTGACGCCGCACGTGGTGGCCGAGGGCCGTCAGACGGCCGGGCGAGTTCCGCGTCTGCCGGGCCGAGGCTCGCTGTTGCTGATGCCCTGGATCATCGAGAAGATCGACGCCGACGGCGTCCGCAGCCGGGGCATGTTCCGGCGTTTCCATCTCGGTGGTAACTCCGCCGCGCACGGCGGCACGCTGCCCCTGCTGTTCGACGACCTCTTCGGCCTGATCCAGCACGCCTACGGCAGGCCCATCAGCAGGACGGCGTACCTGCACATCAACTACCGCAAGGTGACGCCGCTGAACACCGAGCTGGTCGTCGAGGGTGCAGTGGACAGGGTGGAGGGGCGTAAGACGTTCATCAACGCTCGGCTCACCGATCTGGACGGCAACCTGTTGGCCGACTGTGAGGCGTTGATGGTGCAGTTGCTTCCGGGGCAGCAATGATCCCGGCGGTCGACGATCTGCTCGACGGCGCACACGTGCTCTCGATGCCGATGCGGACGAAATTCCGCGGCATCACCACCCGCGAGGTGATGTTGATTCAGGGGCCCGCCGGATGGGGTGAGTTCTCGCCGTTCACCGAGTACGACGACGGCGAATCGGCTCCGTGGTTGGCGTCGGCGATCGAGGCTGCGTGGGAGGGCCCGCCGAGCCCACTGCGTCGACGCATCCCGGTGAACGCGACGGTTCCTGCGGTGCCTGCCTCCGAGGTGGCGTCGGTGCTGAGTCGGTCTCCCGGGGCCGAGACGGCGAAGGTGAAGGTGGCCGAGAAAGGGCAGACCCTCGCCGACGACGTCGCTCGCGTCCGTGCAGTGCGCGAGCTGGTGCCGCGGGTCCGAATCGACGCCAACGGCGGCTGGACCGTCGACGAGGCGGTGACGGCGCTGGCGGCCCTGACAGCCGACGGTCCCCTCGAGTACGCCGAGCAACCGTGTGCCACCGTTGCCGAGCTCGTCGAACTGCGGCGTCGAACACCGGGGATACGGGTGGCCGCCGACGAGAGCATCCGCCGAGCCGAAGACCCGATGAGGGTCGTGCGGGCAGGCGGAGCCGACATCGCGGTGCTGAAGGTCGCTCCGCTGGGCGGGATGCGGGCGGTGCTCGAACTGGCCGGCGAACTGGGGGAGTACGGCGTGCCGGTGGTGGTGTCGAGTGCGCTCGATTCCGCGGTCGGTATCTCGGCCGGGTTGGCCGCAGCCGCTGCGCTGCCGCATCTCGAATTCGCGTGCGGATTGGGGACGGGCAGCCTGTTCGTCCGTGACGTCGCCCCGGCACCGGACGTGGTCGACGGAACGTATCCGGTGCGCAGCGCCGAACCGGATGCGCAGGCCCTGATCGAACTCGGTGCCGACGCCGAGCGCACGCAGTGGTGGATCGATCGAGTTCGGCGCTGCCACGCCCTTCTGCGGTAGTCTTGCGCCCGGTCCGCGTTGGGCCGCTACACATCTGGGAGGAACTTCGAAGTGGTTGCTGCACTGAAGGATTCGCTGCTCGACGAGTCGAAGGCCGACGCGCTGCGCGTCGATGTCCTGGCGCTGATCGACGCCGAGGTTGCGGACAAGAAGGGCGCGAGCGGGCTCGCGGTCAAGGGGGGATACGGCGCAGTGAAGAAGGTCGGGCCGTCGTACATCGACAGCGCGGTCTCGGCTCTGTGGCCCGATTTCGTGGACAAGCTCGACCCGTTCTGGCAGTCGTACAACGCTGCCCCGCAGGGCACGTTCGGTGAGTACCTCGCCGCGAACGGCGACGCCGCCTCCGACGCATTGCTCTCGGTCACCGATGCGCGCATCGAGGAAACCGACAAGTCCGTCGTGAAGAAGTTCTACGGCAGCCTGCGTGGCTCGGCCAAGAAGAACGTCACCGAGGCACTGCCTCGGGTGGGTGACCTGGTCACCAAGCACGCCTGAGCGGCTTCGCCGCATGTGAGCGTGGAGCCCTCGGGTCGTTCCGCGGGCTCCACTCCCACCTCGTACCCTGCTACGAGTTTCTGCTCACATGCGCGTAGCGCTCAACCGCTCCCAATCGGCCTCGGTCTGATCTGCATACAGCCGCGCGAATCGGCCCAAAGCAACGTCGAGCTCATCGGAATCGCCGGTGTATCCCGAGATCATCGATGCGCCGCTGGTGCGGGCATGTCCCTTGGCCAGGAGGCGCCCCACCACCCGCGCGTAGTCCACCAGGGCCGGTGCATCGATCGACGAGAGATCGATCGTCCCCTTCATGTTGCGGAACTGCCGCACGTAGTACTGCCGGCCGGCGATAGTGGTCCAGCCCAGCAGCGGATCGCTCACCGTCTGCAGATCCTGTTGGTACTCCACGACTCGTTGTCCCTGATGGTCGTGCCACGCCGATTCGCCGTGCACGTACGGTGCGAGCACCGACCGTCTGGCCTGCTTGAGCTGCAGAAACACCACATCGTCCTCGCTGGTGCCCTCGAGTAGCGCGACGTACGCCCGAAGCCCGACACTGCCGACTCCGACGACTCGGTGCGCGACGTCGATCAACGTGTATCCCCCCAGCACCCGACGCCAATGCGGGGTGAGGGTGAGCAGGTATTCGTCCAGCCCGACGGCGAGGAGCTCTTCGTCCTTCGCCGAGATGCGTGTGGTGATCGGCGGCTCCTCGACGATCCTGCGCTTGCCCTCGTGCTCCTCGGTGAATCGAGGCAACACGCGATCACTGGTGCGCCGACGCGCTTTCTTGGTGGCGCGCTTGATCTCCTTGCGCAACGATCCGGCGGTGGCGTCCCGTTGCAGTTTCTCTGCCGTCAGACGCTGGAACGAGCGCGACATCAGCGGCTCGTCCGCCAGCCTGGCCACCTCGATCCGATACGAGGACACACAGGCGGTGACGGCATCGCGGCACTGATCCTCGCTGCGTCCGTTCTGCCGCCCGGCCACCCAGATGCTCGCGGCGAGGCGTCGTAGATCCCACTCCCAGGCTCCCGGATGCGCTTCGTCGAAATCGTTGAGGTCGATGACGAGGTCACGTTCCGGCGAGGCGTAGAAGCCGAAATTGCCGAGGTGGGCGTCGCCGCTGATCACCGGGTTGATTCCGGTCGAGGGCAGCATCGCGACGTCCCGAGCCATGACGATGGCCGTTCCGCGCAGAAATCCGTAGGGGGATTCGACCATCCGCTCGAGGCGGGTGGGAATCAACCATTCGATGCGGCCCTGATGCGAGTATTCGATCTGCTTGACCGGGTCGGGGCGATCCGGCGGCGCTGTCCACTCCCCGAGCGAGGCGATCGGCACCTTCTCGCGCAGGCGTCGACCCAGTTCGTACCGCTCGGCCCGGGGGAGCGGCCGAGCGCGCAGTGATGCGTACGGTGCGCCGTCGACCCCTACCGAGTCGGTGACGACGGTGTGACCTTTTACGGAGCCGGACATGTGAGATCACACTAATCGAGCGCTACGGGGCGGCTTTACCGAACTTCCAGTATCCGGTGAAGCAGATCTGCGACTTGGGCACGGAACGCTCGTTCACCAGGTATCGGCGCAGGCCCGTCGCCAGTCCCTGTTCCCCTGCCACGTAGACGACGGGATGTCCGTCGGGCAGCTCGGCCTTCTGCACCGCGGCCAACGCTGCGTCACCGGGCTTGGCGTGAGGATTGGGGCGCACGATCCATTCGATCTCGACGCCTGCCTGCACGTCCTGCATCTGGATGTCGGCCTCGGTGGGAACTTCGATGAAGGCCTTGACCCGAACGTCCTCCGATGACGACCGCAGAATGCCGAGAACGGCCGGGGCCGCGCTCTCGTCGCCGACGAGCAACTGCCAGCTCGATCGTCCGTCGTCGGTGTAGATGCGCCCTTCGTCGAGAATCGCGACCCGGTCGCCCGGAGCGGCCTTCTGCGCCCACACCGACGCCGGGCCACTGCCGCCACCAGATCCGCCGGCCCCACTCCCGTGCACCACGAAGTCCACATCCAGCTCCGGGCCGTCGCCGTGCTTGCCCTGTCCCGCAGCCCGGTACCGGCTGATGGTGTAGTTGCGGACCACCGGCTTGGTGTCCTTGGAGAACGCCAGATACTGCGCGTACCAGAGCATCGAGGTGGTGCTGGGGATGCGCGGCTCGTCCTGACCCGGCTGCGGCAGAAACAGGCGAAACCAATGGTCGTAGCCCATGTATCGGAAGTTCGACATCGAATCGCCGCCGAGGGTGACCCGGATGAAGCTGGGGCTGATTCGGTCGCTCTCGAGCACGGTGAGGCGGTAGAAAGCGGGCTTGTCCGGCTTGAGGTACTTGCTCATGTCGCAGAGGTTAGCCGACCCTAATCACCGATGGGGTTGCGTCGATGTCTCAGTCGGGCCGGCCGCGCCGGTACCGCTGGACCACCTTGGCTCCGACGGGCACCGCGAACAACATCATGAACACCCGGATGACCTGGGCAGCCACGACGAACGTCACGTTCGCGCCGGTCGAGGCCGCGATGGCAAGTACCGCGTAGACCCCGCCCGGCGTAGTCGCGAGGTAGCCCTCGTACCCGCTCGTTCCGGTTGCCGACGCCAACCACAATCCGAGCATCGCGCAGCCGACCGTGACGGCGATGATCAACATCAGCGATGCGGGCAGCACCCGTGAGATCGACTTGAGGCTGGCGACGGTGAAGCGCAGCCCGGCCTGCCAGCCGATCACGATGTACGCCGCCCACAGCAACAGCGTCGGGACGGATGCGTCGAACGAGACGCCGAGTACATCGGCGAGCGTGGCCATGATCAAAGGGCCGAGCAGGGCGGGGGCGGGCAGCCGGATCGCGCGAGCCAGCACCACGCCGATGACGCCGCAGATCAGGACGAACGTGAGATCGATCCAGAGCGCCTCGTGCACGTCGGCGGTGACCGTCGATTGTCCGGGCTGAGCGCGAAACACCAGGGTCGCGACCAGTGGCAACGTAGTGGTCACCAGCACGACGCGGAGATACTGCACCACCGCCACGACTCGTTCGTCGCCGCCGAGCTCCTGCGTGATCGCCACCAGCCCCGACGCTCCGCCCGCGACGAGGGCCAGAGAACCGGTCAGCGAATCGATATCTTTGCGAAGTCCGAGCAGCGCTCCTGCCGCGATCGACAGCAGCAGGGTGCCGATGCACGCCAGCAGTACCGGCAGCCACGTATCGCCCAGCGAGCTCAGGGTCTCACGCTGCACCAGTGTTCCGATTTCGACGCCGAGTATCGCCTGCGCCGCCATCCCGAGTCGGCGCGGCAGCGGTGCCCGTTCGGTGCCCGTTGTCGGAGCCCAACCGGCGAGTGCGAACACCACGGCCACCAACAACGCAACGAACAATGCCGCCGACGGCACACCGAGCGCATCGGCTCCGACGGTCAGTCCGACCGTGACGGCTATCAGCAGCAGCCAGCGAATCAAGAAGGTCGCTCGATCTCACGAACCTCGGGCGGCAATCCCCACTCGGTACGGCCGAGGCGACTGAGCGGGGCAATGGTCTCGAACTCGGGGAGTCCGTCCTCGGCGAGGAATTCGGGTCGTACCGACAGCGCGACGACGGTGCCCATGACGACGAAGCAGTTGCCCACCTCGACGACGCGATGCAACGTCGCCTCGATGGCGATCGGTGCGGCCGCCACTCGCGGCGGCGTCACGATCGCACTGGGCTCGCTCTCGATGCCGACCGCTTCGAACTCGCTGACGCCGTGATCGAAGCTCGCCGAGCTGTCGTTGACCTGATCGACCAACGGTGCCGTCGCCAGATTGACGACGAACTCACCGGTGGCCTCGATATTGCGCAGGCTGTCCTTTCGGCTCACCGACGTGAACTGCACGACCGGCGGCTCCACCGAGGAGACCGTGAAGAAGCTGTAGGGCGCGAGGTTCGCCACACCGTCGGCGGACACGGTGGACACCCACGCGATGGGCCTGGGCACCACCGATGCAGTCAGGAGCTGGTAGAAGCGACGTGGGGTGACCTCATCGGGTCGGAAGACTGTACGCACCCCTCAATACTGTCAAAGCCCGGTTGCGGCGGCCGACCGGAGCATCTGACACTCTGGAAACCGTGAACCCGTCCACTGCTCAGGCCACTGCTGTCGTCGACGAACTGGCGCGCAGCGGGATCGAAGACGTCGTGCTCTGCCCCGGCTCGCGGAACGCCCCGCTGGCGTTCGCGTTGCAGGAAGCCGACGTGGCCGGACGTCTGCGGTTGCACATGCGGATCGACGAGCGCACCGCCGGATTTCTTGCCATCGGATTGAGCCTGGGCAGCGGCCAGCCCGTTCCGGTGGTGATGACGTCGGGGACGGCGGTGGCGAACCTCGGACCCGCCGTACTCGAAGCGAACTACGCCCGCATCCCGTTGATCGTCATCAGTGCCAACCGGCCCTACGAGATGCTCGGTACCGGAGCCAACCAGACCATCGAGCAGCTCGGCCTGTTCGGATCCCAGGTTCGCGCGACCATCAGCCTCGGGCTCGCCGAGGAGGGGCCGAAACAGAACAGTCAGTGGCGCAGCGCGGTCTCGCGAGTCATCGCTGCGGCGCGCGGCGCTCGCTCGGGCAACGCCGGGCCCGTGCACTTCGATATTCCACTGCGTGAACCTCTGGTTCCCGCCTTCGGCGATCCGGGGGCGCGGCCCGAAGGGCGTCCCGACGGGATGCCGTGGACGTCGACCACCCAGGCGACGCTGGACGTGCCGGTCGAGCTGGACCTGACAATCGACACCGTGGTCGTATCCGGGCACGGCGGCGCCGTTCGTCCTGAGCTTGCCGGCTTGCCGACCGTCGCCGAGCCGACCGCGCCGCTGCACGGAATTGCGTTGCACCCCTTGGCTCTGGCGCAGTTGAAACCGCGTCAGGCCGTCATCACCGGTCGTCCGACACTGCACCGCCAGGTCTCGGCGCTGCTTGCCGACCCCGCCGTCGACGTCATCGCGCTCACCACCGGACCGCGTTGGCCCGACGTCTCGGGCAACGTGTTGGCCACCGGCACCCGAGCGGTCACCACCGGTGCGCCCGACCCCGCCTGGATCGCCCGTTGCGCCACCCTGTCCGACAGGGCCGAACTGGCTGTGCACGAACAACTTCGAGAGCATCCCAAGCCGACGGGGCTGCACGTGGCCGACGTCGTGATGTCTGCGCTGCAGCCCGGCGATCAGCTGGTGCTCGGAGCTTCCAACCCCGTGCGCGACGCAGCACTCGTCTCGACTCCGATCCCGGGCGTGAAGGTCCTCTCCAATCGCGGCGTTGCCGGCATCGACGGCACCGTCTCGACGGCCATCGGTGCCGCGATGGCCGGAAAGCGGCGCACCATAGCGCTTCTCGGGGACCTGACGTTTCTGCACGACGCAGCGGGCATGCTCATCGGAACCGGCGAGCCGCGTCCCGACGATCTGACGATCGTCGTCGCGAACGACGACGGCGGCGGTATCTTCGAGCTGCTCGAGCAGGGGGATCCGCAGTATGCGGGCGTGTTCGAGCGAGTATTCGGTACGCCACACGGAATGGATCTCGGAGCGTTGTGCGCGGCCTACCGTGTGGAGCATCGCTTGGTCGAGTTGTCCGAGCTGGCAACCGAACTCACCGCGCATGCCGAGGGGATCAGGGTGTTGGAAGTGACCACGGAGCGATCGGGATTGCGCGATCTGCACGCGGCAATTCGCGCCCGGTTGTAGTAGGGGCGAGAGAGCGTGCCCGATCGGATGTTCGAGCATCCCCGGCTGACGGCCATCTACGATGCGCTCGAAGGCGAGCGCTCCGATCTGGACGTCTACGTGTCGGCGGCCCAGGATGTCGATGCTCGCGATGTGCTCGATATCGGTTGCGGAACAGGGGCTTTGGCGCTGCTCCTGGCCTCTCGTGGGATAGCGGTGACCGCACTCGATCCGGCGGCCGGATCACTGGAGGTGGCCCGACGCAAACCGGGTGCCGAACAGATTCGGTGGGTTCAGGGGTACGCCGGGGACCTACCGGCACTCCAGGTCGATCTGGTGACGATGACGGGCAACGTCGCGCAGGCCATCGTCGACGACGACGACTGGTCGCTCACGCTGGCGCGAATCCACGATGCACTGCGTCCGGACGGATGTCTGGTGTTCGAGACTCGCATACCTACTCGCACGGCCTGGACCGAGTGGAACAGACGAGACTCCTTAGCAGTGCGCGAGATTCCGGGTGTGGGCCGGGTGGAGAGCTGGCTGGAGACCACCGAGGTGAACGGGCCTGTGGTGAGTTTTCGGTGGACGTACGTCTTCGCCAGTGACGGTGAAGTGCTGACGTCGAATTCGACGCTGCGGTTCCGCGAGCGCGACGAGGTGGAAGGTGCCCTCGTCGAGCACGGGTTCACGATCCGCGAGGTCCGCGATGCTCCCGACCGACCGGGTCGAGAGATGATCTTCTACGCCCACAGGGATCCGGGCATAGACATCCGCTAGCTCTGTTGCGCCGCAACCCATTCGAGCGTTTCGCCGGTCTCCTGGTCGATCATGTCCTTGATCATCTTGTTGATCAGGTCCTCGATCTTGCCGCCGACGAGTGGAATCTTCACCGTCGATTCGCCCTTGACGACCAACTTCGCACCGGTTCCGTCGGGTCGAAGAGACAGCGTGCCGTTCACCTTCGCCGGTAGACCGGTGGTGCCGCCGATCAGCGTTCCCTCGGCGTGGTCGCCCTCGAGCGGACCCCAGTGATCGGTGCGGGAGACGATCAGCTTGCCCTTGATGACCTTCGTGACGAATCCGGGGAGTTCGGAGGTGCCGACCTCTTCGGTGATGTCGACCGTCAGACCGCCGTCGGGGTGCTTGGTCATCTCGTACCCGTCCGTCTTCTTCGCCTTGGCGAAGCGGGCTGCCCACTGGTCCTCGCTGGTGAGTGCGGCGTGCACTTCAGCGGGAGGATTGGGCGATTCGACGGTGAATTCGAAGCTGCGAGACATGAGAGCAGACGCTACCCGAGCCGAGCCCGATCGGCTGCGAAGTAATCTGTCGAAGTGACCGACACAGCCCGAGGCAGCCGAACCCTGCGCAGGACCCGGCTCGTCGTGCTCGTGGTCGCCACTTCGATTTCGGTGCTGGCGGTGTTGCTGGTGGTCGGAGCCTGGCGAAACGACGTCACCATCGATTCCGACAAGGGCACCGCCACCGCCGAAGTACTGTCGGCAGGCAAGCTGCGGTCGGCCGTCAGCTTCATCACTCCGGACGGCGTGACGCACAACCCGGCGCTCGGCGTCCTGTATCCCACCAACCTCGTCGCGGGCCAACGCATCGAGGTCGAGTACTACAAGGCCGACCCCGACGACGTCGAATTGCTGGTGCGGGTCGCAGGCCGTGACGCCACCGTCGCCATCGTTCCGGCCGGATCGGTCATCGTCGTCACATGGTTGATAGCCGGGCCTGTGTTGTTCTGGCTCCGTCGCAAGGAGGCAAAGTATGCGTAACGCCAAGCAGTGGGGCATCGCCGCTCTCGCCGCGGTGGCCGGGTTCGCGTTGGTGAATTTCGGCAACATCGCGTCGTCGATCGTCGTGATGGTGCTTGCCGTGGTGTTCCTACTCGTTCTGACGACTCCGGTGCTGTATCCGCGTTCTCTGTCCGACGACGCCTCGCGAGTGCTCGCGGCAGAGAAGTCGGTGCCGTTGATCTACTGGCGCCCGGGCTGCATCTTCTGCCTGCGACTGCGGGTGGCGCTGCTGCTACGCGGGAAGAAAGCAGTGTGGACGAGCATCCGCCAGGATCCTGCTGCGGCAGCGCGGGTTCGGTCGGTCAACGACGGCAACGAGACGGTCCCGACGGTGTTCGCCGCGTCCGAGCACCGCACCAACCCCGATCCGTCGTGGGTGCTCACGCAATTCGTGTGACGTTGGCCCACACGTAACGTTGTCCATACCTGGTCGACGGCGAGGCCGCCCACACTGAGGATCGTGCGAGTAGCCATCGTTGCGGAATCGTTCTTACCCAACATGAACGGCGTCACCCACTCGGTGATCCGTGTCCTCGAACACCTCGACAAGACCGGGCACGATGCCATCGTCATCGCCCCGGACAATCCGTCCGGCCCGAAGGCTGCGACGTGGCACGACAACGTTCCGGTGCATCGGGTGCCGTCCGTGATGGTTCCGAAGGTGAGCTCGTTGCCCGTCGGGGTCCCCGGACTCGGCATGGTGTCGGCATTGCGCGAGTTCGCCCCCGACGTCGTGCATCTGGCCTCGCCGTTCCTGCTCGGGGCCGGTGGCCTGGCCGCCGCCAACCGATTGGACGTGCCCGCAGTTGCCGTCTATCAGACCGATGTCGCCGGTTTCGCCGCGAGTTACGGCCTGGGCCTGACGTCCAAGGCGGCGTGGCGCTGGACCAGGAGACTGCACCGCGGCGCGGCCCGCACCCTGGCACCGTCCACCTCCGCCGTCGACGCTCTGGAGCTGCACGGCATCCCGCGCGTCCATCGGTGGGCCAGGGGAGTGGACGCCGTCCGCTTCGCGCCCTCTGCCAAGTCGCAGACGCTCAGGAGCCAGTGGGGAGCAGGCGAGAAGCTGATCGTCGGCTTCGTCGGCAGGCTCGCCCCGGAGAAGCATGTCGAGCGGCTCGCCGTCCTCGCCGCAGACCCGTCGATCCAGCTGGTGATCGTCGGCGGCGGACCCGACACTGCAGCGCTGCAGAAACTGATGCCCACCGCGATCTTCACCGGTCAACTCGGTGGCGTCGAACTCGCGCAGGCGTACGCCAGTTTCGACGTCTTCGTGCATCCCGGCGAACACGAAACCTTCTGCCAGGCAGTGCAGGAAGCACTTGCCAGCGGAGTGCCCGTCATCGGACCCGACGCCGGCGGCCCGCGCGATCTGATCTCGCATTGCCGCAACGGCTATCTGCTGCCGGTCGAGAGGTTCACCGAGCTACTGCCCAGCGCCGTCGGAGCACTGGCCGAACCCATCGCCCGCGCCCGCTTCGGCGACGCCGCTCGTAAGTCGGTTCTGCACCGCACCTGGCCGGCCATCTGCGACGAGCTGATCTCTCATTACTACGACGTGCAAGGCATCACAGCGCCGCAGGCGGCGAACGTTGCTTGAGTAGTCTGGACCTCGTGGCCCAGACATCACGCGCAACCCTGGCAAAAGAGCCCCACGAGGTGGCGTCGATGTTCGACGGCGTCGCCCGTCGATACGACATCACCAACACGGTTCTGTCGTTCGGGCAGGACCGCAGTTGGCGCAAGCTGACGCGTCGAGCGTTGGCTCTCGAACCCGGAGAGCGGGTACTCGACCTTGCAGCAGGTACCGGGGTCTCGACCGTCGAGCTCGGCCGCAGTGGAGCGTGGTGCGTGGCCACCGACTTCTCCAAGGGCATGTTGCAGGCGGGATTGCAACGCGGCGTTCCGATGGTAGCGGGTGACGCGATGGCGCTGCCCTACGCCGACGCCAGCTTCGATGCGGCCACCATCTCGTTCGGCCTCCGCAATGTCTCGGACTTCGACGCCGGACTGCGCGAGATCGCCCGGGTCACCAAACCCGGTGGACGCCTTGTGGTGTCGGAGTTCTCCACCCCGGTGTTCGGCCCGTTCCGCACCGTGTACATGGAGTACCTGATGAAGGCGCTTCCGAAAGTCGCTCGTGCAGTGAGCAGTAACCCCGATGCCTACGTCTACCTGGCCGAGTCCATCCGTGCCTGGCCCACGCAGGAACAGTTGGCGCAGCGCATCGCCGATGCCGGCTGGACGGATGTGCAGTGGCGCAACCTCACCGGTGGAATCGTGGCGCTGCACAAGGCAACTCGACCGTAGAGCGGTTCACGAAAATGGCGGCCGGGAGTCGATTTTCAGTGACCCGGTTCCCGATGCCCGCCAGGTGCGGGCGACGAGGTCACTGTCGGCCTCGGTGATGAGGTTGCCCATGCAGCGGACGGCAACTTTCATCAGGGCCCGCGAGCGCATGCCCACCGGTCCCGCTGCGGGCAGGAATCTCGGCACGGTCAACAGACCGGCGAGGCGTCGCGCAATGGAGAACGCCTGTCCGTAGTGCTCGCGCAGCAGGGTCGGCCAGGCGTCGGTGAGGTCGGGGTGATCGAGCAGGTCGATCACCATGCGGCCGCCCTCGAGTCCGTAGTCGATGCCCTCGCCGTTGAGTGGGTTCACGCACGCTGCGGCGTCGCCGATGATGGCCCAGTTGGTGCCCGCGACACCGGAGACAGCGCCGCCCATCGGGAGCAGCGCCGACGCCACCGCACGCAGTTCGCCTGTCAACGCCCATTCCGGACGCCGCTGCTGGGTGTAGAGGTCGAGCAGTGGGCGCAACGCGCCGGGTGCCGGTTTCTTGGCCGTGGCCAGGGTGCCGACGCCGATGTTGATGTTCCCGTCGTTCAGCGGGAAGACCCAGCCGTAGCCGGGCTGCAGAGTGCCTGCGGCATCACGTAATTCGAGGTGCGAGCTGATCCACTCGTCGTCGCTGCGTCCCGAGGTGATGTACGCGCGAGCCGCGACGCCGAAGGCGGTGTCCCGATGCCACTGCCGCCCGAGTTGCTTGCCCAGGGTGGAGCGGACGCCGTCGGCAACGATCAGTGTGCGGCAGGAGATCTCGTGGGTGCCGGTGGCGGTCTGCAACGTCACCGACCGGACGGAGTTTCCCTCTCGGGTGACGGCAACGGCCTTCGACCCCTCGGCCATGACCGCCCCGGATTCGACGGCAACCGCGCGAATTCGATCGTCCAATTCGGTTCGGGGAACGGCACTTCCGACAGTGGGCAGGGATTTGCTCGGCCACTCGAGCTGCAGTTCCTGGCCGAATCCGCTCAACCGCAGACCGCGATTGCGTGCCTTGCCGCGCACCCATTCGCCCAGGCCGAGCTGATCGAGTTCGGCGACGGCGCGAGGCGTCAGGCCGTCGCCGCAGGTCTTGTCCCGAGGAAAGACGGCTGCGTCGACGAGGACGACGTCGCGGCCAGATCGTGCTGCCCATGCCGCCGCGGACGATCCTGCAGGGCCCGCGCCCACGACCAGAACATCGGTCGAGGTGGGTGGGGCCGGCTGGGGAGTGCTCACGTACTCCAGTATCCGGATTTACGCGATCGGGTGCGTCGAGGGCCTCCGGTTAACGCCGTGTGAACGCTTGTTTCATAGATTCAGAATCGATGGACGGATCGTTCATGACGGGTCTAGCGTCTCTCTCGTGCACCGACCGATCCTCCTACTCGACTTCGACGGCACCGTCTGCCTCGGCGACGACCCCGTGCGGGCGTACGCAGACGCTGTCGCCGACGGCCTCGACACGGCCTCTGCCGAAACACTGCGCGCCGGGTTGACGGCTTTCCTCGAGACCGGTGCGGGGGAGTACCTCGACGGCTACTCCGCCGTCCAGCACCTGTCGATGGGCGTCGATGCTGCCACCCTTGCCGCGGCGTACGCGCACTCCCGCGAACGCCTGGCGGCGGGCGAGCTCGAGGTGTGGGCTCCCGCCGGGCTCGCGGCATTCCTCGGCCGTGTGTCCGCCGAGGTCGTGCTGGCTACCAATGCCCCACAGCGCGGCGTGATGGAAACCCTCGAGCGTCTCGGTCTGACCGGGCGCATGGACCGTGTGTTCACCGATGCAGGTAAGCCCGAGAAAATGCCCGAGCTGGTGGAGTCGCTACTGGACACGCGGCCACCGCATCTACTGGCCAGCGTCGGCGACATCTGGCGCAACGATCTCGACGCGCCGCATCGTCGCGGCGCCGTCACCGCCTACATCGACCGTCACGGTCATCCTCGGCCGGAGGCGACGTTCTGCGCCTCGACGTTTCAGGCCATGTACGACGAACTCCTCGAATGGTCCACCGAACCAGCAGCATTCGCACTCACCCATGAAGGACAGTCATGAGAATTCGTACGCCCTTGCTCGCGGTGGTTGCCACCGGACTGCTCACTGCCTCGCTCGCCGGGTGCGGTGCCCGCGACGAGTCCACCACCGAGTCCACGGCTGCGTCGCCCTGCACCGGGTCCAGCGCTGCAGACGCTGCCGACCCGTCCGAGCTGACGCTCGCACTCGTCCCCTCGGGGGATGCCGACAAGCTCGTCGAAACCGTCAAGCCACTGCAGGACGCACTGACCGAGCGCCTCGGCATCCCCGTCCGCGGCGTCATCACTCAGGACTACCAGGCGGCGGTGGAGGCCATCGGTGCGAACCAGGCGCAGATCGGCATGCTGCCACCGCTGCAGATGGTGCAGGCCTGCAACAAGTACGGTGCCGAGCCGGCTCTGCAGACGGTGCGTAAGGGCAAGACCACGTACGCGGCGCAGTTCTACACCAACAACCCCGACAAGTACTGCGACGACGCACCCGTCACGGGAGCCAACGGCCTGCTGTACTGCAACGGAACCGAAGGTGGCACGGGCCCAGCAGGACTCGACTCGCTGAGCAAGATGAAGGATGCCAAGACCGTCATGCTGCAGTCAGCGTCCTCGGCCGGATTCGTCTTCCCCTCCGCCGCGCTGAAGGCGGTGGGCATCGACTCCACCACCGACCTCGACCTGACGCAGGTCACCTCGCACCCGGCGGCGGTGCTGTCGGTGAACAACGGCGACGATGAGGTGGGTGTGTCGTTCTGGGACGCCCGCGAAACCGTCGTGAAGGACACCCCTGATGTGGCGAAGAATCTGGTGGTCTTCGCGCTGACCAACGAGATCCCCAACGACGGTGTCTCGATCAGCAGTTCGCTCAGCCCTGATCTACAGCAGCGCATCTCGGACGCGATGGAGGATTACGCGTCCACCCCCGAGGGCGTCGAGGCTCTGACGGCGATCTACCAGATCACCGGACTCGACAAGGCCGATCCCGCTGCGCTCCAGCAGGCGCAGACCGAGGCGGACTCCATCGGCCTGGGGAACTGATTCGGATGAGCGGCGACAGCATCGCATTCGACGACGTCTCGGTCACCTACGCGGGCGGCCACACCGCGCTCGACGGCGTGACGCTGGAGATTCCAGCGGGCCAGATGGTTGCCGTCGTCGGGTTGTCGGGCGCAGGAAAGTCCACGCTGATTCGCACCATCAACGGCCTCGTTCCAGCCACCTCCGGCACCGTGACCGTCGGTGATCGTGCTGTGAACAGCTTGAGCAACAAAGGTTTACGAGATCTGCGCGGCGACATCGGCATGATCTTCCAGGGCTTCAACCTCGCCAAGCGCACCAGCGTGTTGAACAACGTGATGATGGGCCGGCTGCACAGCTCGCCGATGTGGCGAACACTGCTCGGTGCGTGGTCCGCAGAAGACACCGAATTGGGAATGCAGGCGCTCGAACGAGTCGAGATCGTCGGCAAGGCTTATCAGAAGGCGTCGTCGCTCTCCGGCGGTCAGCAGCAACGGGTAGCCATCGCGCGAGCATTGGCGCAGCAGCCGCGGGTGATCCTCGCGGACGAACCGGTGGCCTCGCTCGATCCGCCGACCTCGCACGTCGTCATGCGGGATCTGCAGCGCATCAACGCAGAGCTCGGCATCACCGTCGTCGTCAACCTGCACTTCCTCGATCTGGCCAGGCGCTACGGCGACAGGTTGATCGGACTGCGCGACGGCAAGGTCGTGTTCGACGGCCATGGCCGGGACGCCGACGAAGCGGTGTTCGAGAGTATCTACGGTCGCTCGCTGACCGCCGAGGACGTGCTGGAAGCCAAGGCCGAACTGTGAGTGCGCCGCTGGCAAGTCGCCCGGTCAAGCCGCGGTCGGCATGGAAAACCGTTGTGGCATTCGCCATTATCGCTGTCATCACGGTCTGGGCCGGGATCGGTGTCGGTGCCGACCTCGGCGACATCATCGACAACTGGGGCAACGCGACCGGCAAACTTGTGCAGCTGATGCAGCCCGACTACTGGTTCTTCCCCGAAACCGTCGACGCGATCCTCGAGACGCTGCAGATGGCCGTCATCGCGACCGCCATCGGTGCCGCCGTCTCCTTTCCGCTCAGTTTTGCGGCCTCACATGTCACCAACCCGAATCGACCGTTGCTGACGGTCGTGCGCGGAATCATGAATGTCGTTCGCGCCGTACCTGATCTGTTGTACGCGGCGGTGTTGGTCGCGGTGGTCGGGACCGGAGCGTTGTCGGGAATTCTGGCGCTGATCGTGTTCAACGTCGGCATCATCGTCAAGCTCGTCTCCGAGGCACTCGACTCCGTCGATCGCGGTCCGCAGGAAGCGGCCCTCGCTGCCGGAGGCACCTGGATCGCGGCCGATCGCAGTGCTGTTGCGCCGCAGATCTTTCCGGCGTTCGTCTCGCAGACTCTCTACACGTTGGAGCTGAACGTCCGAGCCTCGGCGGTCATCGGACTCGTCGGCGCAGGTGGCCTCGGCATGCTCATCGACAACGTCCGTACCTTCTACAAGTATCACCAGCTCAGCCTCATCATCCTCGAGATTCTCGTCATCGTCCTGGCGCTGGAACTGATCTCGTCCTGGGCCCGTCGAAAGTTGGTCGGATGAGCGTCATCGACCGCACCACCCGCGTCACCCCGGCTCGGCCGCGCAAACCACGCAACCCCCTGCGCACCGCGGTGTGGGTCGGCATCGTCGCACTGTTCGCACTGTCGTTGTACGGCATCGAGATTCGCTGGGACAGGCTGCTGGAGCTACCTCAGAACCTGGTGCGCTACGCGGGGCTGATGTTCGTCCCGCCGGACGTCTCCGCGCTGGGCAAGGCCGTCTCGGCCACCATCGAGTCGGTGCAGATGGCGTGGTTCGGAACGGTGCTCGGCATAGTCGTGTCGTTTCCGCTGAGCTTCCTCGCGGCCGCGAACATCGGGCCGCTCTGGCTGCGGTGGCCGCTGCGCGTGGTGTTCGCGGTCATCAGGGCGGTGCCCGAGGTGGTCATCGCAATTCTCATCCTCTCGGTCACCGGGCTCACCGCGTTCACCGGAGCCCTCGCCATTGCCATCGGCTCGGTGGGCACCCTCGGCAAATGGGGATACGAGGCCATCGAAGGTGCCGAGAAGGGGCCGATCGAAGCGGCTCGGGCCGCAGGTGGTTCGACGGCGCAGATCGTGCGGTGGGGACTGTGGACCGATGTCGCCCCCGAGGTGTTCGCGTTCTGGCTCTATCGCTTCGAGATCAATGTTCGTGCGTCGGCCATCCTGGGTTTGATCGGTGCAGGCGGTATCGGCAGCATGCTGGTCGACAACGTGCAGTACCGGCAGTGGGGTGCTGTGGGCATGCTGCTGATCGTCGTTGTGGTCATCACCGTGATCATCGATCAGATCTCCGGGCGGGTGCGTCGCCGCATCATCGACGGACACTGGAGCAGGAGCGCAGCCCGCGGAGCGACCATATCGGGCCGGCAGAGAAAAGGTACGAGCAAGATATGAGCATGGATCTCGCGCCGGGTGGAGTCGTCCCGCACATCAGATCGATCATTCCGTCGTTGCTGCCGGCCGAGCGGGCCGTCGCCGAAGTCTTTCTCGAACGTCCCGCCGATATCGTCGAGATGTCCTCGCAGCAGGTCGCCGATGCAGCAGGCGCATCGCGGGCCTCGGTGGTGCGCACCTGTCAGAGTCTCGGCTTCGGCGGCTATCAGCAGTTGCGGGTGCTGCTCGCGCGTGACGCGGCGCGCGCGCTGCCCACCCAGGAGCGTTCGGCAGACGGTCCCTTTGCGATCGTCACGGAGACGTTCGCCCACGTCGGTGAGTCCATCGCGGCGATGACGGCTCTGCTCACTGCCGAGGACGTCACGCGAGCCGTGTCCATCCTCGCCGGTGCCGAGTCCATCGTGGTCATCGGGAACGGGCTTTCGGCTGCGCTGGCTGCCGATACCGATGCCCGGATGCGCTCGTTGGGTCTGCGCTCGCACGCTCCCACCGACTCCATCGCCCAGCAGGTTGCCGTTCGGCTTCTCACCGACCGTGATGTCGCCCTGATCATCAGTGGATCGGGCGCGACGAGCGCTTCGACCAAGGCCGCACAGGCTGCTGGGGAGCGAGGGGCAACCGTGGTGTCGGTGACCTCGTTCGCTCGCTCGACTCTTGCGGCCGCGTCGGACATCGCTTTGGTGGTGGGCATGCGAGATCTCAGTTTCCAGCGCGAACTTGCTGTCACCAGCCGGATTCCGCACGTGATCCTGCTGGAGGGACTGATGGCGGCGCTGACCGACGCGTTGGGCGACAGGGCGTCGGCGGCGATGGCCGCGACCCTCGAAGTCATTTCCGGCAACCTGGGTGAGTGAAGCGTCACCTGTGGTCGGTGACACCGTCGCACCGGTGTGCACGCTAGGTTCACTACGGTAGAAGGCGAGCAGCGGCGCTTGAGCTGCTCCCGCCGGCACGTCGACGACAGGACAGGGACCAACATCGTGAGTACAGACGACGCTGCCGTAGCAACGGTCGTTGCCGGAGTCGACCTGGGTGACCCGGAGCTCGCGCGATCCGTCGCCGACGGCCTCGCACGCGTCGAAGAGCTGATGATCAGCGAACTCTCCGATGGAGAAGAGTTCCTGACCGAGGCCGCGCTGCACCTGGCCAAGGCCGGCGGAAAGCGATTCCGGCCCCTGTTCACGGTGCTCACCGGCCAGCTGGGACCGTCACCGACAGACCCCGCGATCGTCACCGCCGCCACGGTCGTCGAACTGGTTCATCTCGCGACGCTCTATCACGACGATGTCATGGACGAGGCGTCGATGCGCCGCGGTGCGGAGAGCGCGAACTCACGCTGGGGCAACAGTGTGGCGATTCTCGCGGGCGACTACCTGTTCGCGCATGCGTCGCGGCTGGTGTCCACACTCGGTCCCGACGCCGTCCGCATCATCGCCGAGACCTTCGCCGAGCTGGTCACCGGGCAGATGCGCGAGACGATCGGAGCCAAGGGCACCGAGGATCCCGTCGCGCACTACCTGAAGGTCGTGTGGGAGAAGACCGGATCGCTGATCGCGTCGTGCGGACGCTTCGGCGGAACGTTCAGTGGCGGCGACGCCGAGCACGTGGGACGCCTCGAGCGCCTCGGTGACGCCGTCGGCACCGCCTTCCAGATCTCCGACGACATCATCGACATCTCCTCGGCCACCGAGCAGTCCGGCAAGACCCCCGGCACCGATCTGAGGGAGGGCGTACACACTCTCCCGGTGCTCTTCGCGCTGCGCGAGGAGGGTGCGGACGGCGACCGGCTGCGCGAGATCCTGGCCGGCCCGGTCACCGAGGACGCCTTGGTCACCGAGGCCCTCGAGCTGTTGCAGCGCTCGCCGGGAATGGTCTCGGCCAAGAAGACGCTCGGTGAATACGCAGCTCGGGCCCACGCAGAGCTCGCGCAGCTGCCGCAGGGGCCGGCCAACGATGCACTCGGCCGGTTGGTGAACTACACCGTCGAACGCGTGGGCTGACGACCTGGGCAAGGCCCGGGAACCGCAGCTCGGGGTCTTTTCGTTGAAACGGGTAGTAACACCCGGTACGAGGAGGCACTTCGGACATGAACGGTTATGCGAACGGCGCGAAGACTGTCGGCCTGCTGGTCGGAATGTCTGCACTCATCGTCTTCATCGGATCGCTGTTCGGTAACGCGACCATTCTGGTCGGCTCGATCGTCTTGGCCGTCGGCGTCAACGGCTATGCGTATTTCAACAGCGCGAAGATGGCCTTGCGGTCGATGCATGCGGTGCCGGTGACCGAGATCGAGCAGCCGGCGATGTATCGGATCGTGCGCGAGTTGGCGACGGCCGCTCATCAGCCGATGCCCGCGTTGTACGTGAGCCCGACCAACAATCCCAACGCTTTCGCCACCGGGCGAAACCCGCGCAACGCGGCCGTGTGCTGCACCGAGGGCATTCTGCGGATCCTCGACGAGCGGGAACTACGCGCGGTGCTCGGCCACGAGCTGTCGCACGTCTACAACCGCGACATCCTGATCTCGTCGGTTGCCGGTGCGATGGCGTCGGTCATCTCGGGTCTGGCGAACCTGGCCTTCTTCGCCAACGTCTTCGGCGGACGCGGCAACGGGGGAGCGAACCCGCTCGCGCTGCTGCTGGTGTCGATGCTGGGGCCCATTGCGGCCAGCCTGGTTCGCCTGGCGGTCTCTCGCTCGCGTGAGTACCAGGCCGACCAGTCCGGCGCCGAGCTGACCGGCGATCCGCTGGCGCTGGCGTCGGCGCTCCGCAAGCTCGAGCAGGGTGTGCAGCTGGCGCCGCTGCCGCCCGAGCCGCGGCTGGCGGCGGAGTCACATCTGATGATCGCCAATCCGTTCCGGATCGGTGACAAGGCGGGTGCGCTCTTCGCCACCCACCCGCCGATGGCCGACCGCATCGAGCGACTCGAACGGATGGCCGGCCACCGGCCGTATTGAGCGGCGCAGGAGTGGAGCCTGCGGAACGACCCAGGTGAGAAGCCGCTCTATCGGTAGTTGACGAACTGCAGTGCGATTCCGAAATCCTCGTTCTTGAGCAACTGCTGGATGGCCTGCAGGTCGTCGCGCTTCTTGCTGCTCACGCGCAGCTCGTCGCCCTGGATCTGCGCTTTGACGCCCTTGGGACCGTCGTCGCGGATCTTCTTCGAGATCTTCTTGGCGTTCTCGGTGGTGATGCCCTGTACGAGCTTGCCGGTGACCTTGTAGACCTTGCCCGACGCGGCAGGATCGTTGGTCTCGAAGGCCTTGAGCGAGACGTCGCGTCGAATCAGCTTCTCCTTGAACACGTCCAGGGCAGCTTTGACCTTCTCCTCGGATTCGGACGTGATGACGATGGTCTCGGACTCGCCGCTGCCGGACCATTCGATGCTGGTGTCGGATCCGCGAAAGTCGAAGCGGGTCGCCAGCTCCTTCGCGGCCTGTCCCAGAGCGTTGTCCACTTCCTGGCGGTCGACTTTGCTCACTACGTCGAAGGACGAATCAGCCACTTCTCACACTCTCCAGTCGAATCGAAATATTTGATGTGGCGAGGGGGTCGGCTCACATCCTGCAGGGACTTTATCGGCCCGCTACCGACCGTATCCACCCGGTTTGCGTTCCGGGGGGACGTTCGTTGTATTCTTCTCACCGCGCCGAAGAGCAGTACGAGCTTCGATCGCAGCACGGCAGATTGCCCGAGCGGCCAATGGGAGCGGACTGTAAATCCGTCGGCTTATGCCTACGTAGGTTCGAATCCTACATCTGCCACACCTGGAACCCCGGCGAGTGTTTCTCTCGCTGGGGTTTCCATGTGAAGAGGACAGGGATGGGTCGCTGACCACGCAATTTGGTACTGGGCGCTCGGAATGTGTAACCTCTTGAAGGCTTCAGCGCACGGCAACGTGAACTGATCCCGCCCCCTTAGCTCAGTCGGTAGAGCGTTTCCATGGTAAGGAAAAGGTCAACGGTTCGATTCCGTTAGGGGGCTCGCTGGATTGGATTGCTCGACGTCGCGTTCCTCACGTGGGATGGTAGACGATGAGCACCTGAGGCGGTGTAGCTCAGTTGGTAGAGCAAACGACTCATAATCGTTGCGTCGCCGGTTCAAGTCCGGTCACCGCTACACAGTAGGCAAGCACGACCAGTAGCACCCATGAACAGTCCTGATTGACCCAGATCAGATTTACCCGAAAGTAGGCGTCCAGTGGCCTCCTCCACCGATGTGCGGCCCAAGATCACCTTGGCCTGCGAGGTTTGCAAGCACCGCAACTACATCACCAAGAAGAACCGTCGGAACGATCCCGACCGTATCGAGCTGAAGAAGTTCTGCTCCAACTGCGGAACGCACCGGGCTCACCGCGAATCTCGCTAGATTGCACGGCTCGCTGGTTCGCAGTTCCGATCTCTAATCGGCGCCCGGCGTTAGGTCGCATTTTCTTCCCCTAACGGCTCTTGCGTCCAGGGTAGAAAAGGTCTCCACCGTGTCACAAGCTCCACATGACGTCCCGACCATGGATGCGTCCGCACACGCGGCGTCCATGGTCGGTTCTCATTTCCGCGTCGACGACTTCTACGAGGTCGGCCGCGAGAAGATTCGTGAGTATGCGCGTGCCGTCCAAGATTCTCATCCCGCGCACCACGACGAGGACGCAGCGAAGGGCCTCGGTTACGACGGTCTCCTCGCGCCCTTGACCTTCGTTTCGCTGCTCGGCATCATGTCGCAGACCCGGATGTTGCAAGAGGTCATCACCGGTTACGACCCCAGCCAGATTCTGCAGACCGATCAGCGGCTGGAATTCCATCGACCGCTCCAGGTCGGTGACCGGATCTTCTGCGACGTGTATCTCGAGTCGTTCCGGCAGATGAGCGGCAGCGACATCATGACCACCAAGAACATCATCACCGACCAGAATGGCGACCTCGTGCAGACCACGTGGACGACCATTGTGGCTCGTACCGGTGGCGAGATCGACGAGAACATCGCTCACGCGGTCAAGGAAGTGATCAGGCATGGCGCTTCGTAGCTTCGACGACGTCTCGGTCGGCGACGACCTGCCCGAGCGGATCGTGTCTCTGACCCGCGGCGACCTGGTGAACTATGCCGGTGTGTCCGGCGATCCCAACCCGATCCACTGGAGCGACGAAGTAGTCGAGATGGCCGGACTGGACAACGTGATCGCGCACGGCATGCTCACGATGGGTCTCGGCGCAGGCTTCGTCACATCGTGGCTCGGCGATCCGGGTGCGGTCACCGAGTACAACGTGCGCTTCTCCACCCCGGTATACGTCTCGGCAGATTCCGCAGCGCAGGTCGAGTTCACCGGCAAGATCAAATCGATGGACGCCGAGGCGCGAACTGCGACCGTTGCCATCGTCGCGAAGTCCGCGGGCAAGAAGATTTTCGGGCGAGCGACCGCAACGGTACGTTTGGCCTGAGCATGTCGATCCGGCTGAGGCAGTTCGTGGCCGGGACGACGGGATTTATCTGTTCCGAAGGGTGTGCAGTACACTGAGATTTCTGGGGTAATCCGGCGCTCTGCGCTGCCCGCGTCCTCTTCCTGAGGGTGCGTGGGTCTTCGCGTGAGTCGGATGGACACCAGAGCGGCCGAGAAGTTTCGGCCGAAGGGGCGTAGCTCAATTGGTAGAGCAACGGTCTCCAAAACCGTAGGTTGCAGGTTCAAGTCCTGTCGCCCCTGCCCAAGGTGTCAGCAACTGAGAGGAACGACGTGAGCGAGGAGCGCGGTAAGCGCGACGGTCGATCGGGGGAGTTCGAGGACTCTTCGACCCCAGACGACGTCGTACCTGGCTCCGAGGGCCGTCTCTCCGATGCTGATACGTCCGCCGGTGAAACCGCTGCAGATGCAGTGGTGCCCACCGGTAAACGATCGTCGAGCAGGTCACGCAGCAGTGCCGCGGTGTCGATGACGAAGGCTCCCACCACGCCGGCGAAAGCCAAGTCCGGCAAGGGACGTTCGGGCAAGACCAAGGCGGACAAGCGTCCCAACGTTTTTCTTCGGCTGCTGCAGTTCTTCCGCGAGGTCGTTGCCGAGCTGCGCAAGGTCATCTGGCCGAACAAGAAGCAGATGGTCACGTACACCACCGTCGTGCTCGTCTTCCTGGCGTTCATGGTCGCGTACATCAGCGGTCTCGACGTGTTGTTCCTCAAGGGCGTCGGCTGGCTGTTCGGCTGACCGACACGGCTGACTTTTCGACGATCGAACCGAGCAGGAAACTAGAGAAAGGGTGCTGACGTGAGCACGCCGCACAACGACGCCACCGAAGTGGCCGCATTCGACGCCGATGTCGAGGCGACCAAGCAGGGCCTCGAAGCGGAGCAGGCCGCTCAGGACCGCGAGACCGACGAAGCAATCAAGGCCGATGTGGCAGCAGCGACCGGCGAGGAAGTTGCCGTCGACGGTGCCGACGCGGCCGATGCCGACGTCACTGCCGAACCCGAGGATCCCGTTGCCGAGATGAAGGCGGCTCTGCGCCGCGCTCCCGGCGACTGGTACGTCATCCACTCGTACGCCGGATACGAGAACAAGGTCAAGGCCAACCTCGAGACCCGTGTTCAGAACCTCGACGTCGGCGACTACATCTTCCAGGTGGAAGTTCCCACCGAAGAGGTCACCGAGATCAAGAACGGTCAGCGCAAGCAGGTCAACCGTAAGGTTCTGCCCGGCTACATCCTGGTCCGCATGGAACTCAACGACGAGTCCTGGGGCGCGGTGCGCAACACCCCGGGCGTCACCGGATTCGTCGGCGCGACGTCGCGTCCGTCACCGTTGACCATCAACGAGGTCGTCAAGTTCCTCATGCCGCAGGAAGGCGCCAAGAAGGACGCGAAAGCGACCGCGGGCGCAAGCGACCAGAGTGGCGACACCACCTCGAAGCCGACCATCGAGGTCGACTTCGAGGTCGGCGAGTCGGTCACCGTCATGGACGGCCCGTTCGCAACCCTCCCCGCCAGCATCAGCGAGGTCAACGCAGAGCAGCAGAAGCTCAAGGTGTTGGTATCGATCTTCGGCCGTGAAACCCCGGTCGAGCTCGGCTTCACCCAGGTCTCCAAGATCTAGAAGCCGCGCGCACAGACTTGCAGTAGCAACCGCAAGAAACCCGAGCGAATACAAGGAAAAAGAAATGCCCCCGAAGAAGAAGAAGCTAGCCGGGATCATCAAGCTTCAGATCCAGGCCGGTGCCGCCAACCCGGCACCGCCCGTCGGCCCCGCATTGGGCCAGCACGGCGTCAACATCATGGAGTTCTGCAAGGCGTACAACGCCGCGACGGAGTCGCAGCGCGGCAACGTCGTGCCGGTCGAGATCTCGGTCTACGAAGACCGCACGTTCGACTTCAAGCTCAAGACTCCTCCCGCTGCCAAGCTGCTGCTCAAGGCTGCAGGCGTGGCAAAGGGTTCCGGCGAGCCGCACAAGACCAAGGTCGCCAAGGTGACCATGGATCAGGTGCGCGAGATCGCCAAGACCAAGCAGGAAGACCTCAACGCCAACGACATCGATCAGGCCGCGAAGATCATCGCCGGCACTGCTCGCTCGATGGGCATCACGGTCGAAGGCTGATTTTCAGCCCTCAGCAGTAACAGCAATACACGTGGGAGAGCCGGCCAGGCTCGTCAACCACACTGAACTCGAACGAAGGACAGCAAGACATGGCAAAGCGCAGCAAGGCCTACCTCGAGCAGGCCGCAAAGATCGACCAGGACAACCTCTACTCGCCTCTCGAAGCCGCAAAGCTGGCCAAGGAGACCGCGTCGAGCAAGTTCGACCCCACCGTCGAGGTTGCAGTGCGACTCGGCGTCGATCCCCGCAAGGCGGATCAGATGGTGCGCGGCACCGTCAACCTTCCCCACGGCACCGGCAAGACCGCTCGGGTTATTGTTTTCGCCGCTGGTGAGAAGGCCGCAGAGGCCGAGGCAGCAGGAGCCGACGTCGTCGGAGCAGAAGATCTGATCGAGCGCATCCAGGGCGGATTCCTGGACTTCGACGCTGCGATCGCCACCCCTGATCAGATGGCCAAGGTCGGCCGCATCGCCCGTGTCCTCGGACCGCGTGGCCTGATGCCGAACCCGAAGACGGGCACGGTCACCAACGACGTGACCAAGGCTGTCAACGACATCAAGGGCGGCAAGATCAACTTCCGCGTCGACAAGCAGGCCAACCTGCACTTCGTCATCGGCAAGGCCTCGTTCGACGAGACCAAGCTGGTGGAGAACTACGGCGCAGCGCTGGACGAGATCCTGCGTGCGAAGCCGTCGTCGGCCAAGGGTCGTTACGTCAAGAAGGTCACCGTTTCGACCACCACCGGACCCGGCGTCCAGGTCGATCCGAACCGTACGCGCAACCTCCTCGAGGACGACGCGAACGCGTAATTCGACAGCTCCGAACTAAGGCCGGTCTCCCTGTGGGAGGCCGGCCTTAGTCGTATGTCTCGCCGAAGATCTAGGCCGCGTTCGCGCGAGCGAAGTTGGCCAGGATGATGCCGCTGATGCGGTCGAGCAACGCTGCCGGTAGATCGTGGGCCATGCCGTCGATCAGCGTCAGTTCGGCACCGGGGACGGCGCGGGCGATGGCCTTGCCGCAGGACGGTCGGACCAGTCTGTCGGCGGTGCCGTGGATGACGGTGGTCGGTGCGGTGATCTTCTTCGCGTAGGGCCGCAAACTTCCGGTGCCGGTGATCGCAGCCATCTGACGTACGACGCCCGACGGGTTGTAGTTGCGCTCGTACATCACCTGCGCGATCTCCAGTTGCTCCTCGAGTGGAGTGCGGAATCCGGGAGAGCCGATGGTGGACAGCGTCTTCGCCGAATGCGCGATGATCTGTTCTTTCGTGGCGTCCTTCCCGACGCCACCGAGCAGGGGCAGCAGAGCGCGTGGGTCCGGCGGAGGCAGGAACGGCTCGTTGGTGCTCGAGAAGAGAATGCCAACCGATTCGGTTCGTTCGGGGTAGCTACCGGCGAAGACCTGAGTGATCATCCCGCCCATCGACGCACCGACGACGTGCACGGTGTCGATGCCGAGGTGATCGAGTACTCCGACGGCGTCGGAGGCCATGTCGACGATCGTGTACGGGACGTCCGAGGACATCCCGAGCTCGTGTCGGATCATCCGAAGGATCTGGGATCCCCGCACCTTCTGCCCGGTCATCTTCGTGGACAGTCCGATGTCGCGGTTGTCGATCCGGATCACTCGGTATCCCGCATCGACGAGGCGGGTACAGAAATCCATGGGCCACAACGTCAATTGAGCGGACAGGCCCATGATGAGCAGGACCGCGGGATCCTCGACGGAACCCATGTCCTCGTACGCGATCTCGACGGAGTTCGCCGGCGCGATGCCTTGTTCGATTCTCATGATGTCGTTCCTACCAGCCCGGCTCGCCGAGTATCGGCACCACCAGGTAGCTCGGACTCTCCGGGTCGATGCTGATGTCCTGTTTGCGCAGCCGCGTACGCAGTAGGTCCGGCAGGATCGGGATGAACCGTGGTGTGTCGGTGGCGAATACGTCGACTCGCAGTCGGTGCCGCGTCGCGATGACGGCCTCGGTGGTGAGGATGTCGATGTCGAGAACTATGGCTTCACCGACGGGCACCGGAAGTAGCGCCGCCTCGGTGAGCGGGTGGTACGGCCGGGTGTAGTCGCCGTTCGGGGCGAACAGCGAACGCTCGTCGTCCACGGCCCGGCGCGAGGCGAGAAGTGCGCCGTTGCTGAGCACCGTCGAAGTCCCGTCCGGAGCGACGTCACAGATCATGATGGCCCACAACGCTTCCCGCGCGTGGCAGACCACGCGTAGATGCAGGTTCATCGGACCGGACACGACGGCGTCCGACTCGGCCGGACCGGTGGTGAAGGTGACGGCGGCACCTTCGGCGAATCGGTTGTCGTAGGTGAATCCACCACCCAACACGGCCGTCACGCCGGCGAGCACCTGCGTGGTGTCACGCGAGACGACGGCCCGCAACGAGGGCCGCACCGTCAGGACGTCGCGGGCTGTGGCCGGTGCGGCGGTGAGGCTGCCGTCGGCGACGGCATGGGCTGCGGTGCCCGAGGGCGCAGCCGACAGGTACAGCCTCCGGGGCTGCGCCTGCGGAGCCGGAAAGCGCCCGTGCGCAGTCCAATTGCCGCCCTGCTGACGCAGCGTGACGGGACCGTAGTTCTCGATCCCGTTGTCGACGTCGCGCAGCCACTTGTCGAACCAGGCTCGCTCGAGCACATCGAGGCGCGGTGGAAATCCGGGCTCGCCGAACCCGATGCCGGGGTTGCCGTGGTACCCGTCGCCGACGAGCAATTGCTTCGATCCACGTTCGAGTGGGAGCCGGTTGTAGATGTCGGGAGCGGATCCACCGAAGATGTCGTGCCAGCAGCCGTACAGGAAGGTCGGTACCGAGATGTCCTCGATGACGGCGTCGATGGCGTCGTAGTACTCGTTGTCGTAGATTCGCGGATCCCGGCCTGTGACAAAGCCTTTGGCCAGATCGAACAGATTGGTGGCGGGGGATCGAGCGCGATCGCGGAGCCAGGTGAACGTATCGACTCCGCCGATGGCCGGTGCCCATTTCAACCCGTTGACGGCGGCGAGCCACAGCGGGATGAACGCCGAGGTGGCCCCTCCGGTGGCGAAGATTTCACGCACGATGTCCACCGAGCCCTCGACGGCGAAGATCGCGTCGAGCCCGGCGGGTTGCTTGGCCGCGGCCTGCAGGGCATTGATCGCGGAGTACGAGATCCCGGCCATTCCCACCCTGCCGTTGCACCAATACTGGCGTCGGGCCCACTCGATCACCTCGAGCGAGTCGAGTTGTTCCCTGGTGCCCAGCACGTCCCAGGTGCCCGAGGAACTACCGGTGCCGCGGACGTCGACGATCATCTGCACGTACCCGCTGCGCACCAGGTGGCGGTTGACCGAGAGCAGATCGGCCGCCCCGCCTGCAACCACTCGGGTGATTTCGGTGATGCCGTCGAATCTCGTTCCGGTGAGATCGAATGCGGCCGAGAAGGCTCTGATGGAACGGCCGAGAACAGGCGTCTCGAGGATCGTGTCGATTCCCTTGATCAGCAGTTTGTTGTAGGGCGTGAGGTTCAGGACGGTGGGAAAACTGCCCTCCACCGCCTGACCCGCGGCGTCCGCGGGGCGGATGACGTACGCACGCAGCGCCGTGCCGTCGCTCATCGGGATGCGAACGTTCGCCGAGATCGAGACCTTCGGAAAGCGCGGTTGCTCGCGCACTATTTCCGCCCACGCCGCTGCCGCGTCACCGCCGCTGGGATCGCGTACGGGTTGCAGGAGGGGGTGGGGCTGCACGGCAGTCATGACAGTCGATTAGACCCTCGAACGACCCCATTTGTCCTGAGGAACACCGATCGGTCGTCATCAGCTCCAACAAAACGAGCGTCGTCCTGTGTTTTGTTGGGAACCCTCTCAACATAAGTTGAGCGACGTTATGGGGCGTACCAGACTTTTCTGGTCAGCGAGTCTCGAGCCCGCGGGATTGCTACGTTCTGCCGGTCCGAAGTGACATGGGACACCGATCGTTGCAGGGGAGCACGAATGCACGTAGAAGCACTGTTCGGAGACGGTTCGTTGCGTCCGGTCTGGCCGCACGTGGACGCACTGATCACCAATGAATGCCCGGGGCTTCGCTTCGGCGGAAAGTACGCGGACGTCGTTGCCCTGAGCAACGGTGATCCTACTGCGCTGCGGCCTTACATCGACGAGGAAACCCGCCGCCGGGTAGCGGCGATGGCACCCCCGGTCACCGAGACCGCGCTGGTGTTCGGTGCCAACGGCTTTCTCGGTGCCCATCTGATCGGCCGACTGACGCGTGATGCGGCGGTGGAGGTCGTATACGCCATGGTGCGCCCCACCGAGGAGGAGTCTGCTCTCGAGCGTCTTCAGCGCACGTTCGACCAGTACGAGATCGCGGTGGACACCGACAAGATTCGAATCGTTGAAGGCACCCCGACGGTATTCCGCTTCGGTCTCGACAAGGGTGCCTACTTCGATCTGGCAGCGGGAGTGGGGCAGATCTTCAACTGTGCCAGCTCGACCGACTACACCGAGAGTTATGCCGATCTGCGCGACGACTGGTTCGTCAGCGTGCTGCGCATCCTCGAATTCAGCATCACCTCCACGCGCAAGCACCTCACCTACGTGGGCAGCATCGGCGCTCACCTCTACCAGAAGCCCGAGGATTTCCGCCGCCCGGATTCGTGGTGGTACTCCGGCTACGCGCAGATGAAGTGGGTCAACGCAACGCTTCTCGGGTGGCTCTCGATGTCGGACACCTACTCCGTCACCCTGTGCGAGGCCCCCTACATTCTCGGCAGTACCGAACTCGGCCGTGATCCCGGACGGGTGTACAGCTTCTGGCGCATCATCGAACTGGCCATCGCCGCCGGTGCCATCTGGGACGGCCCGGGAATGAACTACGTTCCGGTGGACGTGATGTGCGACGTCATGGCCGGCAATGCGCTGCGCAGTCATCCTCTGACACGGCTACTGCCGAGCAACCCCACCGGCTACGGACACGACCTCTACGCCGAGCTGCTCGGACTCGACCTGGTGAGCTGGGACGAATTCAAAGAGCGCGTCAGTTCTCGAATTTCGCCTCGATTCGCCGAGACGATGCTGGCCGACAACATCGATCAGCTGATGCGCCTGGTGCACAAGCCCGAGGCCATTCTGCCTGTCGATCACGACATCTCGTGGTGCGATCACCGCCGACTCTTCGAGCTGTACTTCGAGAAGGCGCAGCTCAAGACGCTCACGCCCGCTGTCGCTCACTGACGTGGCGGACGGATTCGAGCCGACTTCGGTACGTCTGCGAGACGTGTCGATGCACCGCGAGGTGACCAATGGTGTTCTCTCGCTCGGCTTCTACGTCGTCTGCGGTCTCATCGGACTCCTGCCCGGCGCAGCGAGAACGAGGGCGGCCGACGCGTTCGTGGGCTGGTCGGAGAGCATCGACGAACAGCGGCACACCTGATGTCGGTCGCTCGATGGGTCGGCGGTATCGCTACGGTGACGGCTCTTCCGTTCGCGACGTTCGTCTACTGGCGCACGCGGTTCTTCTTTCGCGATCCGCATCGCGTACCTCCCGCCGATCCGCGGGCGGTGGTCGCTCCTGCAGACGGCTTCGTCACGTACGTGAAACGGGTGGAGGCAGGCAGTACCGCGTTCGCAGTCAAGAAGAGGCGAACCATTGCCCTCGACGAGATCGCCGGTGTCGCTGCAGCCGACAGCGGATATCTCATCGGCATCTACATGTCCGAATACTCGGTGCACCGCAATCGAATTCCCATCTCGGGCACCGTCGCGATGCGCCGGCACCGGTCTGCGGCACCGTTCAACAAATCGATGGCACGGGTCGGGGCCAATCTGTTGACGCGGCGAACTCCGTACGACGAGGGCTGCGACTACCTGCTCACCAACGAGCGTCTCACCGTTGCGGTCGAGCATGCGTCCGGAGCCGTGGTGACGGTGACGCAGATAGCCGACCTGTGGGTCAACCGCATCGTCGCGCACATCGCGGTAGGCGACACGGTCGAACGCGGCGAGCAGTACGGGATGATCAAATTCGGTTCTCAGTGCGACGTGTTCGTGCCGGACGCGCTGGTCGAGAGCATCTCCGCCAGGCCGGGGCAGTACGTGTTCGCGGGGGAGTCCGTCGTAGCTCGCTCGCCGATTTCCGTGTCCGACACACCATCTCGTGAGAAGGAACGATGATCACCGTCGAACAGGTCG
Organism: Rhodococcus sp. 14-2483-1-1; assembly: GCF_002259335.1. NCBI lineage: Bacteria > Bacillati > Actinomycetota > Actinomycetes > Mycobacteriales > Nocardiaceae > Rhodococcus > Rhodococcus sp. 14-2483-1-1. Next base: position 40,548 of record NZ_NPFX01000015.1, read on the forward strand.
TATCAGGAAAAGACTGGAAAGAATTCGAGGCCGTCGCCGATCTGGTGTACCGGGGCGACCCGCACCGACTGCCCGACGAGCCGATGGATCTCGATCGCATTCTGATCTCGCCGCCCGCCGCCATCGCACGAACGCGAGACACGTGTGCCTTCGTCGCCCGTGAGGACGGCGTCGCTGTCGGACGGGTGGTGGCCATTCACGACAAGAGCTTCACCGAGTACACGGGTGAGTCGATCGGATTCTTCGGGTTCTACGAGGCGATCGACGACCACGAGATCGCGGCAGGCCTGCTCGATGCGGCAGCGGCATGGTTGTCCGCGCGCGGGTTGGCCACCGTATCCGGGCCGTTCGGGCCGTCGATGTTCTACAGCGCGGGCATCGTCGTCGACGAAGTACCCGTCCTGCCGCTGGTGGGAATGCCGCACAACCCGCTGTACTACGCCGCTCACTTCGAGAAGTGGGGTCTGGTGGGCATCAAGGACTTCTACAGCTACCTGTTCGACGATCCGTGCGTCATCTACAACCGTCCCGAATACGCCCGGCACATGCAGATTTTCGAGAAGATCAAGGCGCGGTCCGAGGTCACGTTCCGGTCGATGAAGTATCGGACGCTGCGCCGCGACGCACGCATCGTGCGGGACCTCTACAACAAGACGTTCGTGAACTTCTGGGGCTACTCGCCGCTGTCGTTCGTCGAACTGTTCGAGCTGTTGAAGATGATGTTGCCCGTCCTCGATCGCCGCCTCACTCTCTTGGCGGAGTTGAACGGCAAGCCCGTCGGATTCCTGATGGGAATTCCGGACGTGAATCAGGCCGCGGCCAAGGCGGCGCACCTGAAGTCCAGGTGGTTGCGAGACCTCGTGACGCTCTGGCACGTCAAACGGCCCGGTCGAACCGACGTGATCGACGGGGTCCGTGTGGACATGTTGTTCGTCGATCCCGATTGCCCCGACCGAGCCGTGTCGTCGCTGCTCATCATGGAGATGTCGGTGCGGATGCGCGATCTCGGATTCACCAGGGTCGAGGCCGCGCCGGTACTCGACGACAGTCCCTGGATGAAAGGTTCGGTGCTCACTCGGATGGAGCAATCACCGCACCGGACCTACCGAATCTTCAGCCGCGAGCTCCCGCAGACATGACCGGGTCGGCAGTGCTGGAATCCAGCCGACGCCGGCGCAGTATCGGCGACCGTTGGGGCCGAACGGTCGCGCGACATCGGTGGGCGGTGCTGGCCGTCTGGCTGCTGCTCGCAGTGGGGTCCGCAATTCTGTATCCCGCGCTGCAGAACTCGTTGGTGGGCGCCAACTTCTCCGTACCCGGAACCGAGTCCAGCCGCGCCGACCGACTCGTCGAACAGCACTTCGCGTCGTTCGGGTCCGAACAGCTCGTCGTCACGTTCACCTCCGATACGGTCGACAGCCGGAACCCGGCCTTTCGCGAACGGGTGGGGGAGGTCGTCTCCTCACTGCGGCAGTCACCGGACGTACTGCGTGTCGTCGATCCCTACGAGAGCGCCGGATTCGTCCCGACGATCTCCGCGGACGGGACGTCGGCGCTGGCGTTCGTCGGCGTCGGCGGCGATCCGCGTGATCGCATCGCCGTGGCCGAACGGATCCAGGAGCTGATCGGTGGCTCATCCCGCGACGGCATCGAGGTGGCGGTCACCGGCTACTCCCCGATGACGGTGGACCTGACGAAGGTCGAATCCGACGACGCCGTGCGCGCGGAAAGCATCGGACTGCCCCTCGCATTCGTGTTGCTGGTCCTGGCTCTGGGTTCGGTGGTCGCCGGCATCGTTCCGCTCGTCACCACCGGAATCGGAGTGCTGGCCGCCTTCGGAGTTTTTGCACTCCTGTCCAACGTCATGACATTCGATGTGCTGGTGACGACGGTGGCGTCGATGTTCGGGCTCGGCCTCGGTATCGACTACGCGCTGTTCATCGTCAGCCGATTCCGCGAGGAGATGGACCGAGCAGTTCCGGGTGAGCCCGATGGCCGTGCCCGCACGGACGCGGCCGTCGGTGCCGCGATGGGAACGGCCGGGCACACGATCGTCATCTCCGGCTTGGTGGTTCTCATCGCCCTCGGTGCGTTGGCCATCGTCGATGTCCCTGCGGTGCAGAGTATTTCGTTCGTCGTCGCTCTGACGGTGGCGTGTGTCGTCATCGTGGCGTGGACTCTGCTGCCCGCCATCCTTGCGGTCCTGGGTTCGAGAATCTCCGGATTGTCGCTCCCACAGCGGTTTCAACCACCGTCGGTCGGCGAACACGCTGCAGCCGTTCCCACGTGGTGGTCGCGGTGGGCTCGGCACGTCATCGAACGGCCCTGGCGCTACACCGCCGTCACCGCGGCAGTCCTGTTCGCCTGCCTCGCACCGATCGGTTCCATTCAGTACGGTGTCGATCTCGGAGCCGACGCGCTGAGCGCCGAACCGAGTGGCAAAGCCAACGCGGTACTGACCGACAAGTTCGCTCCCGGCACCATCTCGCCCATCACCATCGTGTTCACCGGCGAGGACGACCGCCCACTCGATCCGGTCCAGACGGCAACGGTCGCGTCGTTCGCCGACGACGTTCGCGCCGATGACCGCGTCGAGTACGCACTCGCCCAGCAGGACGGTGGTCGAACGCTGCTGATCGTGGTTCCATCGGTGCCGATCGATTCGACCGACGCTTCCGACCTGGTCACGTCGATCAGATCGCAGGCGCTGCTGGCAGCAGAACGTGACGGGACGAACGTGTCCGTCGGTGGGACGACCGCTCTGGTGGTCGACGCCTCTGCGGAGATATCGAGCAAATTTCTTTGGGTCGTCGCCGCAGTCCTGGCCTTCTCTCTGGTGTATCTGGGCATCGTCTTCCGAAGCGTGGTGATTCCGGTGAAGGCAGTGGCCATGAACGTGCTGGTGACCGGTGCCGCATTGGGAGCCACCGTGGCGGTGTTCCAGTGGGGGTGGGGTTCGTCGCTCCTCGGATTCGAGAGCCCGGGCTACATTCAGGTGTACTTACCGGTCACCGTCTTCGCAGTCGTCTTCGGCCTCTCGATGGACTACGAGGTGTTCCTCATCGGCCGCATGCGAGAAGTGTTCGTGCGCAACGACGTAACCGGCACCGACACCGACAGGGCCAACGACACTGCGATCGTCGACGGGCTGGAACACACTGCCCGGCCGATCACCGCGGCAGCCGCGATCATGATCGCGGTGTTCGCGAGCTTCCTGACCGCCGACGTACTCGAGCTGCAACAGTTCGGCTTCGCGCTCGCCGTGGCTGTGCTCTTCGATGCCGTGTTGGTTCGGATGATGATGGTGCCGGCCATGATGAAGCTGTTCGGCGCGCGAAACTGGTGGCCCGGTTCGCGGGATCGTCAGGTGGTCGGCAACTGAGCCGACGCCAGCACGAAGCCGTCGGAACTGCGGATCTCGATCTCGGTGACGTCGCCGCGAAGAACGGCTGCGTTCATGCGGCACTCGATGGTGACGTCGCTACCGAGAAACGTGCCGGACGTCAGTTCGGTGCCCGACCGATCGACGAGAACGACCTCGTACGGGCCCCGATCGGAGATGCCATCCATGTCGAGGACGGTCTCGGTGCCCCACGTGTGGGCGACGAGGCCGCCCTCGATGTCCACGTTCGGCACGCTCGTGATGAAGGCGACCTGCTCGTAGGCACCGAGGGTGCCCGGTGGGCCGGTGATCGCCGCAGACGGCTCCGCGGGTTTCGGCCGAAAGGCGTCGACGCCGAGTACGACGCCACTGCCGACCACCAGTCCCACCAGTGCGGCTGCAGCCACCAGAGCGGCAGACCTACGTCGCCCACCGAATCGGGGCGCGTCCTTTTCACGAGGTGACCGCCACGCCGAGTCGCCCGTCGTACCCGTAACTCGCTCGCGCAGGTCGGGCGACGTCGAAAATTCGAGCCACGGTCCGGTCGGACCGCGAGAACCGAGAGTCCCGGTCAGCGCGCGTAGTTCGGCGATGTCGGTGTCGACGGTGGGATCCGACGCTGCGAGCTCGCGCAGTTCTGCGGTCTCGGTGTCGTCGAGGTCGTCGGCGACGGCAGCGGCGATCAGCTCGGCTCGGCGATCGTCTCGGGCGTTCATGCTTCCTCCTGTCCGTCGAGATGGTCTCGGAGCGCCCTCAATGCGTAGAAGGCGCGGGTGCGCAGTGTTCGCACGGCCACTCCCGTCGACTCGGAGAGCTCCGCGTAGGTCGTTCCGGCCAGGTGCACGGCGACGAAGACCTGTCGGTGGTCGGGAGAGAGCAGCGCCAGCGCGGCGATGATGCGCAGCCGCTCGTCGACGTCGGGGCTGGTGTCCCGCGAGATCGCAACCGATTGCCGATCGACGTCCTCGATCCGTTCCGACGCCGACTTGGGCATTCTGCTCAGCGACCGTTGGACGTCGACGATGACGTTGCGTTCGATGGCGAACAACCATGTGCGCAGCGATCCTCGACCTGGCTCGAAGCGGGATCGTGCTCGCCACGCGCGAAGGAACGTCTCCTGGACGCAATCCTCGGCGAGCGTTCGGTCGCGTAGTGCATTGACGGCGAAACCGAGCATGGCCGACGCGTGCTCGTCGTACGCGGCAGCGACGTCGAAGTCCAGTTCGATCACGCTCCCGATGCTCATGACAGTGACTACGTCGACGGACGCCCGGGCGTTCATATCCGGGACTGGGACATTTCTTTACCGAGCTTTGAACATCGTGGCATCAACGGTCGTACACCTTTGCACGGGCTCGCCTGCCCGATACTCCCACGGAAGGCACACGAGATGACCACACGCTCGATCACCCGCCCGGCAATGTCCGTCCGCGGCACCGCCGCTGCAGTCGTCGGTGGCACGGCCGCTGCTCTGATGCTGTTCACCGCCGCCCCCGCCGGGGCCGATACCCCTGTTGCCGAACCGGATTCGTTCACCAGCGCGTTCACCGCAATGGCAACCCCCGACCAGGTGCTCAACGGCGAGGGTGTGGCCACGCCAGGTCAGCCGGGCGCAATGGGAACCTTCACGCTGCGTATCAATTCCGACCTCGACATCGTGTGTTACGACATCGCGCTCGACGGCGTCACCGGCGACTACATGAGCCCGGCCAAGACCGCCACGCACCTCCACCAGGCGGCGGCGGGTGCAGCAGGGCCGCCGCGGTTGGCGTTCCCGAACCCGACTCCTATCGGTGACGGCCCGCGTACCAGTAGTGGCTGCATGCAGGGACCGTTCACCACCGGCCTGACGCCGGCCGGGGCCAGCGCCGACAGCGGTACCGGATTCACCTTGGACCAGATCGAAGCCAACCCGGCCGGCTTCGCGGCCGACACCCACACCGTCGACTTCTCGGCCGGTGCGGTGCGTGGGCAGCTGACCCAGATTCCGGTCGGATCAGTGGCAACCGGAGGTGGCGGCGCGGCACTCGCCGCGGCATCCGATTCGGCGTCCAGTTCGGCAGCCCCCGTTGTCGGCGCGGTAGCCCTCGGCGCAATGGCGATCGCGGGAGCGACATTGGTTGCTCGCCGCAGCGGAACGGCACGCAGCTGAGATACCGGCTTCTGGTTGCCGTGACGGCAGTGGTGGTGGTGACGGGCTGTACCGCCGCACCATCACCACCTGACGCACCATCACCTTCCGCACCACCGACCGAGTCGTCGGTACCGGCTGGGCCCGCGCTGGACGCGCCGCCGAGTTCGAGCAACGCACCGGAATCTGGCCCGACGACGGACTCCGTGGGGCAGCCGCCGACGCGGCTCAGCGCCCCGGCCATCGATCTCGACGAGCCACTGATCGGCCTCGGTCTCACCGAAGACGGGCAGATGCAGGTGCCGAGCGACTACGACGACGTCGGATGGTTCACCGGCGGCGGCCGACCGGGCGCGATCGGTAGTCCGACGGTGCTTGCCGGGCACGTCGATTCCACGACCGGTCCCGCGGTGTTCGATCGGCTGTCCGAGCTGCGACCGGGAGATGTCGTCACGGTGGCGGACGGGACGGGTGGCCGAGCCGACTACCGCGTCGATCGGATCGGCGACTACGGAAAAGCAGAGTTCCCGACGGCGCTGGTCTTCGGGGCGGTGCCTGCCGACGAGATCCGGCTGATCACGTGCTCGGGTGATTTCGATACGTCCGTGGGTAGCTACGAGCGCAACCTCGTCGTCTACGGTATTCGGCAGTAGGAGGGGTACGGCAGTAGCTCGGCGTTTTGGAGTTATCGTCGAGGGTGTTGTAGTCTGGTCGACGGTTCGGATCACGAGTGCTCGCACTCGAATCCAGATCGCCCAATCAAGTTCTACCCAAGACCGTTGGTCACCGCCTTCTCGAAGGATTCGCTTCCGGGAGTTGCGCGGTTGAAGGTCCGAGATCGCTTCGGACGGCCCACGCAGGAGAACGAGGTAGGGAACCTGTATGCAGCCCTCGCGGCTGCCCGCTCGTTCACGCCCCGTGTGCTTCTCGCGCCGGGGCGTTCGTCGTTTTCCGGCCCTCTCGCGATCGACACAACTTCCCACGAGAGGAGGCGAAGTATGGCAAAGCCCGAAAAGGTCTCAGCAGTATCGGAGATCACCGAACAGTTCAAGGGTTCGACGGCTGCCGTCGTCACGGAATACCGTGGCCTGTCGGTGTCCGGTCTGACTCAGCTCCGGCGTGCGCTCGGCGAAGGTGCCACGTACTCCGTCGCCAAGAACACCCTGGTCAAGCGCGCAGCTGCCGAAGCCGGTATCACCGGCCTCGACGATTTGTTCGTCGGACCGACCGCCATTGCATTCATCAAGGGCGAGCCGGTCGACGCTGCGAAGGCCATCAAGGCCTTCGCGAAGGACAACAAGGCCTTGATCGTCAAGGGCGGCTACATGGACGGCGCAACGCTGTCCGTGGACGAGATCAACAAGATCGCAGACCTCGAGTCGCGCGAAATCCTGTTGGCCAAGCTCGCCGGCGCCATGAAGGGCAACTTGTCGAAGGCTGCAGGCCTGTTCAACGCTCCCGCATCGCAGTTCGCGCGTTTGGCGTTCGCGTTGCAGGAGAAGAAGGCTGCCGGCGCACCCGCCGCAGCCGAGGCACCTGCAGAAGCAGAAGCACCGGCGGAAGCTCCCGCCGAAAGCTGATCCGCTGGTATTGGCGAACAGCTCAGCTCCACACCACCAACACCAAGTCGCGGATCAGCGACCAGGTACTTACAGGAAGGACCCGCCACCATGGCGAAGCTCAGCACGGAAGAATTGCTCGACCAGTTCAAGGAGCTCACCCTCCTCGAGCTCAGCGAGTTCGTGAAGGCATTCGAGGAGACCTTCGAGGTCACCGCAGCCGCTCCCGTCGCCGTCGCAGCAGCAGGCGCAGCCGGTGCTCCGGCTGAGGCTGCCGAAGAGCAGGACGAGTTCGACGTCGTCCTCGAGTCGGCCGGCGACAAGAAGATCCAGGTCATCAAGGTCGTCCGTGAGGTCGTCTCCGGCCTCGGCCTGAAGGAAGCCAAGGACCTCGTCGAGAGCGCTCCGAAGGCCATCCTGGAGAAGGTCGCCAAGGACGCAGCCGAGGCTGCCAAGGAGAAGCTGGAAGCTGCCGGCGCAAAGATCTCCGTCAAGTAAGACCGCTTCGTTGCAGTCGTACTTCGTGCTCTGATCGCACGAGCGCAGAAGGGGCCGTTCTCACCTCGGTGGGAGCGGCCTCTTTTCTGTGTTTCGAGCCCTGCCCTCTTCTGTGTTCCAGGCGTTGTATCGGGTGCATCGTTGTGATCGATCACTGACTCTGCCGGAACGCGTGACACCCCGATTCGGCCCCTGTTTACTCGACCTCGCCGAAGTCTGAAGCACGTCGAAGGGTTTCGGTTGGGTTCACTTGTGGTGTGTCACAGCATTTCGCCACTGGTACTTGTCACAGTTCTGGCGAGTCGCCGACCGTGTCGCGTGAGATGAGCCACACTGATGCAAGCTCTACAGCCTGACTCGGGGAAGTTCTTACTGGGCGGTAAGCTCCTGTGTCGGTGCGGACACCTGCATGGGATACAGTGACGCAACCCACATCCGGGTCGATGTGTACGAATTGTGGAGGTCAGCGTGGGAGTCGAGGTTTCGGTCGAAGGATTGACCAAGTCTTTCGGGGTACAGAAGATCTGGCAGGACGTGACGTTGACCCTGCCGAAGGGTGAAGTCAGTGCGCTCCTCGGTCCTTCCGGTACCGGCAAGTCGGTCTTCCTGAAGTCCTTGATCGGCCTGCTGCGTCCCGAACAGGGCAAGATTTTCATCGACGGAACCGACATCCTGCAGTGCTCCTCCCGTGAGCTCTACGAGATCAGGAAGCTGTTCGGGGTGCTGTTCCAGGACGGCGCACTGTTCGGCTCGATGAACCTCTACGACAACGTCGCCTTCCCGCTCCGCGAGCACACGAAGAAGTCCGAGTCCGACATCCGCAAGATCGTCATGGAGAAGCTCGAGCTGACGGGTCTGCTCGGCGCAGAGGACAAGCTGCCCGGCGAGATTTCCGGTGGTATGCGCAAGCGCGCCGGCCTTGCCCGCGCTCTTGTGCTCGATCCCGAGATCATTCTGGTCGACGAGCCCGATTCCGGCCTCGATCCCGTTCGCACCACGTACATCTCGCAGACTCTGATCGACATCAACGCCAACATCGATGCCACGATCCTGATCGTCTCGCACAACATCAACCTCGCTCGAACGGTGCCCGACAACATCGGCATGCTCTTCCGTCGTCAGCTGGTCATGTTCGGCCCACGCGAGGTGCTTCTCACCAGTGACGAGCCGGTGGTCAAGCAGTTCCTCAACGGAACGATGATCGGTCCGATCGGCATGTCGGAGGAGAAGGACGAGGCGCAGATGGCGCACGAGCAGGCCCTCGTCGACGCCGGGCACCACGCCGGTGGCGTCGACGACGTGGAAGGCATCGTGCCGCAGATGAAGGCCACCCCCGGCACCCCGGTGCGGCAGGCTGTCGGACGCAGGCAGGAGCGGGTCCGTCAGATCATGCACACGTTGCCGCACAACGCGCAGGTCGCCATCCAGGAGAGCCTCGACACCACCGACCCCGGTCAGCAGTACCCCGCCTACGCCGGCCAGCAGGGGTACGACCAGCAAGGCTACGACCAGCAGGGTTACGACCAGCAGGGTTACGACCAGCAGGGATACGGCGGTCAAGGTCATGATCAACAGGGCTACCAAGCTCCTACGCAAGGTCGGGGTCAATAGCAGACATGGCGGGATCGAAGAAGTCCGCGTTCGCTCCGGCGAACGCCGCTCTGACACAAGCCGGCAATATCGTCGAACTGCTGGTCGAGGTCGTTCGGAACACCTTTCGTAGGCCGTTCCAGTTCCGCGAGTTCATCGAGCAGGCTTGGTTCATTGCCAGCGTGACGATTTTGCCGACTGCGCTCGTTGCCATTCCTTTCGGCGCTGTGGTCTCGCTGCAGACCGGATCGCTCATCAAGCAGCTCGGTGCGGAATCGTTCACGGGTGCAGCCAGCGTGCTCGCGGTCATCCAGCAGGGTTCACCCCTTGTGACGGCCCTTCTCGTTGCCGGTGCCGCAGGCTCGGCCGTCACCGCCGACCTGGGCTCACGGACGATCCGTGAGGAGATCGACGCGATGCGTGTCCTGGGTATCGACCCGGTGCACCGCTTGATCGTTCCGCGTGTGCTGGCCATGATCCTCATCGCGCTATTGCTCAACGGCCTGGTGTCGGTGGTCGGCATCGCGGGTGGCTACTTCTTCAACGTGATCCTGCAGGGCGGTACCCCCGGTGCGTACCTGGCATCGTTCTCGGCGCTGGCACAGCTCCCGGATCTCTATGTCGCAGAAGCGAAAGCGGCGATCTTCGGTCTGATTGCGGGCATCATCGCCTCGTACAAGGGGCTCAACCCCAATCCCGGACCCAAGGGCGTCGGCGAGGCAGTGAATCAGACCGTGGTCATCACGTTCCTGTTGCTCTTCTTCGCCAACCTCATTCTGACCCTGGTGTACCTCCAGGTCGTTCCAGCGAAGGGAGCGTAACCGCGATGACTATCGCAAGAGGTCGCGGTGACCGCACACTGATGCGCGTCAAGCGCGTCGGCAATGCTCCGCTCAACGTGCTCGATCGCGCAGGCGAGCAGATGTCCTTCTATCTGCGGGCGATCGGGTGGATCCCCAAGACTGCCGTGCATTACAAGAAGGAGGTGCTCCGCCTGCTGGCGGAGGTCACCTTCGGCAGCGGTGCGCTGGCCGTCATCGGTGGCACCATCGGCGTGATCGTGATGATGTCGGGCTTCACCGGCATCGTCGTCGGCCTGCAGGGCTATGCAGCGCTCGAACAGCTCGGTAGCTCCGTGCTCACCGGGTTCCTGTCCGCGTACGTCAACACCCGTGAAATCGCACCGATCGTCGCGGGCCTGGCGCTCTCGGCAACCGTCGGCTGTGGCTTCACCGCTCAGCTCGGTGCCATGCGGATCTCCGAGGAGATCGATGCGCTCGAGGTCATGGCTGTGCCGAGCGTGCCGTTCCTCGTCACCACCCGCATGATCGCCGGCTTCGTCGCGGTCATCCCGCTCTACATCGTCGGTCTGCTTGCGTCCTACGTCGCGTCCAGGGGGATCAGCACGATCTTCAACGGCCAGTCGTCGGGGTCGTACGACCACTACTTCAATCTCTTCCTACCCCCCGAAGACGTGCTGTATTCCTTCCTCAAGGTGCTCATCTTCGCTTTCGTGCTGATCATGATCCACTGCTACTACGGATATCACGCCTCGGGCGGACCGGCTGGCGTCGGTGTCGCAGTGGGCCGCGCCGTGCGTACGGCAATCGTCACGATCGCCGTATTGGACTTCTTCCTGAGCCTCGCCATCTGGGGCACGACCACCACAGTGAGGGTTGCCGGATGATCGACTCGCCGTCGCGACTGCAGCGAGTACTGCTCGGACTTGCATTCTTCCTGGTGCTCATCCTGTTCCTCGGATGGAGCATCACCTCCTACAACAAGACGTTCAAGTCCGTGGTGAACGTGAGCCTCGAGACCGACTCGGTCGGAAACTCTCTGCCGATGAACGCGGACGTCAAGGTGCGCGGAATGATCGTGGGCGAGGTGCGATCGGCGTCGAGCGTCGACGGTGTCGTCACCTCGCAGCTGGCGATCGATCCGGACAAGGCACCGCTGATTCCGTCGAACGCGACGGCTCGGCTGCTTCCGAAGACTCTGTTCGGCGAGCGTTACGTCTCGTTGATCGTGCCCGAGAACGATTCGGCGTCGCCGATCACCGACGGCACGGTTCTCCGTCAGGACACGAGCGGAAACGCGATCGAGGTCGGGCAGCTGCTCGACGGCTTGCTCCCGCTGCTGCAGGCGATTCCGCCGCAGGATCTGGCCAATACCCTCGGGTCACTGGCTCAGGGTCTCAGTGGGCGCGGCGAGCAACTGGGGCAGACCATCGACAATCTGACGAACATCGTGTCGGGTCTGAACACGGAGCTGCCGAACATTCAGCAGACCCTCGTCGGTCTCGCGGATTTCTCCCAGACCTACGCGGACGCGGCACCGGAGCTGATCTCGGCTCTGGACAATCTGCGTACGACGGGCAACACCGTCGTCGAGCGTCAGTCCGGTCTCGAGACGCTGTACGGCTCGCTCACGTCGGCGTCGAACGTCACCGCGGACTTCCTGCAGGCGAACTCCGAGAATCTGATCAGCTTGGCGTCGAATTCCCGTGAGGCTCTCGAACTGCTTGCCGAGTTCTCACCGACGTTCGGCTGCACCTTCACGCAGTTCGCCGAAGGTGCCAGGCGCGGCGCGGTGGTGCTCGGCGAGGGCGACGAGTACCCCGGCATCAACGTCTCCGCATCGTTCGTGAACCCGAAGGGCCGTTACTTGCCGAACCAGGACGAGCCGCGCTTGTTCGACGATCGCGGAGCCACGTGCTTCGAGCCTGCAGCACCCGGCGAGTTCTTCCCGCAGTACCCGGGAGGCTCGATCAACGACGGTTCGTACCAGGTCCCGACCCGCAACCCGGGTCCGCAGGAGATCCCCGGACAGGGCCCACCCAAGTCGGCTCAGAGTTCCATCGTTCCGGCCATCGCGGAATCCGCGGAGCCGGCGAGCTACGAGGGCTCGGACTTCGAGCGTGACACTCTCGCCGTGATCTACGGACAGGCGAGTGGTGTTGCACCCGAAAGTATTCCGTCGTGGGCAGCCGCTATCGGCGCTCCGGCATTGAGAGGAGCGGAGGTGAGCGTGAAATGAGAGGCCTTCTCGCGCCGATCATCAAGTTGGTCGTGTTCGCCGTGGTCACGATCCTCGCCACGGCCACCCTTGCCTTCACCATCGCCAATTCGAGCGGCGGCGGCGGCACCACGTTCTCGGCCATGTTCACCGACGTCACCTCTCTCAACAAGGGCGACGAAGTTCGGATCGCAGGCGTTCGTGTCGGCCAGGTGGACAACATCGAGATCGCCAATGAGCGCGAAGCGAAAGTGGACTTCACGCTCAGTAGCCGCGACTGGCTGCCGGCGAGCTCGACGGCGACCATCCGTTTCCGAAACCTGGTGGGCCAGCGCTACATCGCCATCGAGCAGGGCTCGGGGGACCAAGGACAGAAGATCAACGGGGGTGCGACGATCCCGCTGGAGCGGACCAAGCCTGCGGTGAATCTGACCACGCTGTTCGACGGCTTCCGGCCGCTGTTCACCACGCTCAGTGCAGATGACGTCAACAAGCTGTCCTACCAGATCATCCAGGTGTTCCAGGGGGAGTCTGGCACCATCAACGAGCTGGTGACCAACACTGCGAGTCTGACGAACACGGTCGCAGACAAGGATCAGGTCATCGGCCAGGTCATCACCAATCTCAACAACGTGCTGGCGACGGTCAATCAGAACGACGGTCAGCTCGACAGTCTCATCGTCAACACGCAGAAGCTGGTCTCCGGACTGTCGGCCGATCGTGATGTCGTGGGCTCGGCGGTCACGTCGTTGGCCGGTCTGACCAACGCAACGGCCGATTTGCTCGAGCCGACCAGGCCGTCGATCCAGGGATCGGTGACGGCGCTGAACACGCTGTCGGAGACCATCAACCGCCGCAGCGACGACGTGGACAAGGTCCTCGGAATTCTGCCCAACAAGCTGGACAAGCTCATCCGCACGGCCCAGCAGGGATCCTGGTTCACGTTCTACCTCTGCGGCATCGACATCGTTGCCGGACCGGGGTCTTCGCCGAACCTGAACTTGCCGACCGGGCTTCCGACCGTAAACCAGCCGCTGTACACGAACTCGGCAGAGCGCTGCAAAGCTGGGGGGATCAAGCAATGAAATCTCGTCGTAGTCCGGCAACCATCGGTGCGCTGGGAATCGCCATCATCCTGCTCGCCACGATGTCTGTCTTCTTTCTCGACCGGCTTCCGATCATCGGTGCAGGATCGGTGTACACCGCAGAGTTCAGCGAAGCAGCAGGTCTCAAACCGTCCAACGAGGTCCGTATCGCGGGCGTCAAGGTCGGCAAGGTGACCGATGTGCGTCTCGAAGGCGACCGGGTACTCGTGGACTTCACGGTGCAGGACGCCTGGGTCGGCAACGAGTCACGGGCGGCCATCGCCATCAAGACGCTCCTGGGTCAGAAATACCTGGCCCTCGACCCCAGTGGCTCGGACACGTTGAGCCCCAAGGACACGATTCCACTCGATCGCACCACGTCTCCGTACGACGTCATCGATGCGTTCTCGGCGGCGGCATCGACGATCAACGACATCGACACCGATCAACTCGCGAACAGCATGCGAACCCTGTCCGAGGCGTTCTCGGAGACGCCGGCGAACATTCGTGCCTCCTTGGACGGCGTGACTCGGCTGTCGCAGACGGTGGCAAGCCGCGACGAGGAACTGAAGAAGCTGTTCGCCGCCACCGGCGAGACATCGAAGGTGCTGGCCGACCGCAACGAGCAGTTCAACAAGTTGATCACCGATGCAGGCCCGTTGCTCGAAGAGCTCAACAACCGGCAGCAGGCCATCTCGCAGCTCCTCACCGGCACGCAGCGCGTATCTCAGGAGCTGACCGGTCTGGTCCGCGACAACGAGGCCACCATCAACCCGATGCTGCAGCAGCTCAACGGAGTCATCGAGATCCTGCAGCGCAACAACGACAATCTGGACCGGGCACTCAAGTTGTACGAGCCGTTCATTCGCCTCTACACCAACGTGACCGGTAACGGCCGGTGGCTCGATATCGTCCTGGCCAACCTCACACCACCCGGAGTTCCGTTGATACCTGGTTACCGCGAGCCCTCGGTCGACAAGTTGGCGGGGAACTGATGACAGACACTCAGGCAGCGCCACGAAACAAGAACAAGCTCGCAATCATCGCGGTCGTCGTGGTGGTGGCACTGGTCGTAGCGGTCGCCGGTTGGTGGCTGTTCACCAGAGCCGGAACAACCAAGATCACCGCATACTTCGACAAGTCGGTCGGCATCTATTCGGGTTCCGAGGTGCGTGTGCTCGGCGTCAAGGTCGGTACCGTCGATTCCGTCACTCCGATGGGCGACGACGTCGAGGTCGTCCTCCGCGTCGACCGGGGCATCGACATTCCGGCCGATGCGAAGGCCGTCCAGGTCACCCCGTCGCTCGTCGCCGATCGCTATGTTCAGCTCGCACCCGCGTACACCGGCGGCGACACCATGGCCAGCGGAACGACCATCGGTCGCGATCGCACGGCCACACCTGTCGAGGTCGACGAGCTCTACTCGTCGATCAACGACCTGTCCAAAGCTCTCGGACCCGACGGGGCCAACAAGGACGGCGCGCTCACGGACTTCGTGAACACCGGTGCCGCCAACCTCGAGGGCAACGGTGAAGCGCTGGGCAACAGCATCACTCAGCTATCGGCGGCCGGTCGGACCCTGAGCGACTCGCGTACCGATGTGTTCGACACGATCAAGAATCTGCAGACCTTCGTCAGTGCTCTGTCCGTGAACGATCAGCAGGTGCGCAACTTCAACACCCAGTTGGCCGACCTGACCGGTTTCCTGTCCGGTCAGCGTGAGGATCTCGGTGCTGCGCTGCAGCAACTCTCGGTGTCGCTCGGTGACGTCGCAACGTTCGTCGCGGACAACCGAACCGAACTGACCGACGCGGCCAACGGGCTCGTACAGCCCACTCAAACCCTGGCCGACAACCGTGAGCAGCTGGTGCAGACCTTGACGTTGCTGCCACTGGCGATCAGCAACCTGGTCAATGCGTACGACGCCGAGTCGGGCACGCTCGCCTCGCGCGCCAATCTGCAGAACGAGACCCAGGATCCTCTCGGCACCGTCTGCCGGTTGATCGACCTGGGCAAGTTGGTACCCGGTGATCCTCGCTTCGAGGCTCTGGGAGCGCAGATTCAGCCGATCATCGATCAGTGCGCCAACATCACCACCATGATTCAGGCCCCTCTCGCCGACCAGAACCGGATTGTGCTGCCGTTCGGTGTTCTCACCAACGACATCCAGCAGAACCAGTCCGTGCCGGGCACGGTCCCGGGCGTGGTTTCGCCCAAGCTCGGAACCAGCTCGATGCCGGGTCTGGAGCAGTCGTACATCGGAGGTGGGGGACAGTGAGTACCTCTGTGAATCGGAATCGAGCTCGCGTGAAGCGTTCGTTGTCCCTCGGCGCAGGACTGTGCGTGGTGGCCCTGTCTGCCGGTGCGTGCTCGTCGGCAGGCATCTACGCCATCCCGCTACCGGGTGGTGCCGATGTCGGAGACAACCCGTTCAACCTGACGGTGCAGTTCGACGATGTGCTGGACCTCGTCCCGCAGTCGACCGTCAAGGTCGATGGTGTGGCCGTCGGCCGCGTCGACACGATCACGGTTCCGAACGACGGTTGGACCGCCGACGTCAACGTCATCCTGAACTCCGACGTCGACCTGCCGGCCAACGCGATCGCGTCGGTCCAGCAGACCAACCTGCTCGGCGAGAAGTTCGTGCAGCTGTCCGCGCCTCCGGGTGACGAGGAAGCCGCGCGTTTGCAGGACGGTGCCACGATCCCGCTCGATCGAACTCGCCACGCCACCGATATCGAACAGGTCCTCGGTGCGCTCTCGCTGCTGCTCAACGGCGGAGGCGTCGGTCAGCTCTCGCCCATCGTCAAGGAACTGAGTACGGCGTTCGACGGTCGGGAAGGTAAGACCAAAGAGCTTCTGCAGCAGGCGAACACGCTGATCGATGGACTCAATCAGCAGCGTGACGACATCACCCGTGCCATCGACGGTCTCGACACGCTCAGCGGGCGCGTCAACTCGCAGACCGACAAGATCGACGGGGTGCTCAAGGACCTGCCGATCGCCACCGACGTTCTCGAGCAGCAGCGACCGCAGCTGACGGAGATGCTCGGTGCGCTCGATCGTCTCGGCTCGGTCGGCACCGATGTCATCAACCGATCCAAGGACGATCTGATCGCAGACCTGCGGGCGCTACGTCCCACGCTGCAGGCACTGGCCGATTCGGCGGACGACGTGGTGACGTCGCTGTCGGTGATCCCCACACTGCCGTTCGCCGACGGCACGGAGAAGATCATCGAGGGCAACTCGGCCAACCTGTTCCTGTCGCTGGACCTGTCGATCGGAACGGCGCTTCGCAACTTCGGTGTGGGCGAGGGAGATCCGGTCTACGTTCAGCCGAAGTACGGCAATACGCTCCCCGTCGTCGATCCGTCCAATCCGTACTACAACGGAAACGGACCGCGTCCGGGCTGGCCCACGATCTCGTTGCTGCCGTTGCCGCCGATCATCCCGTCACCGGTTCCCGGACCGGGTGCACCGAGCGGTCAGGCCGCCGGGGCAGAGCCTGCGCCGCTGACCCCGTTGGCCCCGTTGAATGATCTGCTCGAACAGTTCGGAGTTGGCCAGTGAGATCGAAGCTCGTTCGGTACCAGTTGGTGGTATTCGTCGTGATCGCCCTCGTCGGGTTGATCTTCGTCGGCGGAAAGTACGTTCGTCTGGACAACATGCTCGGGTTCGGGCAGTACAAGGTGGCGCTCAATCTCGCCGATTCCGGTGGAATCTTCACCAACGCGGAGGTCACGTACCGCGGGGTGCCGGTGGGTACCGTCGG
Source organism: Rhodococcus sp. 14-2483-1-1 (assembly GCF_002259335.1). NCBI lineage: Bacteria > Bacillati > Actinomycetota > Actinomycetes > Mycobacteriales > Nocardiaceae > Rhodococcus > Rhodococcus sp. 14-2483-1-1. The sequence continues at coordinate 57,583 of NZ_NPFX01000015.1, forward strand.
TGGCTTGCAGTTGACACCGGACGGTGTCCAGGTGGAGCTCAAGCTCGACAACGGCGGTCCCGACATCCCGTCCGACACGAAGGCCGTCGTGGCGAACAGGTCCGCGATCGGCGAGCAGTACGTCGACCTTCAGCCGCAGACCGATCAAGGACCGTTTCTGGTCGACGGTTCTCAGATCGCGGCCGCCGACACCTCGACACCCGTTCCGGTGGAGGACGTGCTGGCCAACACCAACACGTTGGTGAGGTCGGTACCGCTGGAGAACTTGACCAAGGTCGTCAACGAGCTCGGCGTGGCGTTCGACGGCAAGGGCAACGACCTGCAATCGCTCGTCGACTCGCTCGGCAACATCTCCGAGGCGGGCAACGAGGCACTGCCGCAGACGCTGGCTTTGGTGCGCGACGCGGTGCCGGTGCTCGACACACAGTCCGAGCAGTCGGATCTGATCCGCGAGTTCAGTACCAGCTTGGATCAGGTGACGGCTCAGCTGAAGTCCAGCGATCCCGACATCCGTCGGCTCATCGACACCGGAACCGCTGCGGGTGATCAGCTCGGTGGTCTGATCACCGATGCCGGTCCGGCCTTGACGACCGACATCAACAACCTTGCGCTGGTCGCCGCTCAGGCCGAGCCGCGGTATCTCGCTCTGCGGCCGTTCCTGACATTCCTGCCTGCGCTCGGTGCCGGTATCTCCACCATCGTCCCGAACGACGGCACGATCCATCAGGGTCTGCTGCTCGAGGTCAACAACCCGCCGCCCTGCACGGTTGGCTACGAGGGCTCGCAGGCGATCCTGGACGAAGAGAAGCGGAAGAACCCGAACTTCGACCCGACCCGAGAGAACTACCCGCTGAACCTCGACGCGAACTGTGCAACGCCACAGGGCAGCGTGACGGGCGTTCGCAGCGCGAACCGAATCGTCTTTGCCGATCCGGACGTGCCGCAGCCGTGGGACCTCAACCCCAAGGTCGATCCCGAGAAGCTCAACCTCAACCCCATCGCCACCCAGTTGGCACCGCTCATCGGCGTCACGCCGAAGTAGCGACATCGGAAGAACTGCTGCTCAGCACTATCGTCGGGCCGAGAGTGGTTCGGCCGGATATTACCGAGTAGTAGGGTGAAATTGTGAACTCGAGCACCGAAGCCCTGGAGTCCCCAGCGACTCCAGGGCAGAACAAGACAGCGAAAATTCTTCTTGCCGTCGTCACGGTGATCGCCGTGGCTGCTCTCGCAGCGGCAGTGTTCTTCGGCTACGGCTGGGGCACGGCGTTGTTCAGCCAGAAGCCGACGGAAGATACTCGCGACTCTGCCCTCACCGGTGCCCAGCAGGCGGCGGTCAACCTGAACACGGTCGACGCCGCCAACATCGATCAGTCGTTCGACAACATGAAGTCGTCCATCACCGGTGACTTGATGCTCAACGACCTCGAGCAGACGCGTTCGGGTATCACCGATCAGGTCCGTCAGTCCGGTGCCAAGAGTGAGGCCGAGGTGTTGCATGCCGCGGTGACCGAGCTCAGTACCGACGAGAACACCGCCGAGGCTCTCGTAGTCATCAAGACGACTACGACGTGGCCCGACCGCGTCGAGCGAAGCAAGCTCACGATGCGACTGGCCATGGAAGAGGTCGACGGGGTGTGGAAGACCAACAAGGTCGACCCCATCGGTTCGCGGATCTCGTTGGACAACCCCAACACCAATCCCGTCATCCCGAGCGAACCGGGTGCTACCGACCCGAATGCAGCAGACCCGAATGCGGCTACCCCCAGCGCGGAAGCGACGCCGGCCCCACAGCCGGATTCCGGTGGCAACTGACGTTCCCCGGGCAGTGTCTTTTCCGTCTGTAGTGCAGTGAGTTTCAGTGCAGTGAGTTTCGAAGGAGTTCTGTAGTGCCTCCCCAGCGTCGCAAGATCGTCCCACCCACCACCACCAGCAAGGTGCGCCGCAAGGTGGCCGGCACCGGTAAGCCCGCAGCGTCCGACGCGGGTTCGACCACCGCGGAGGGTTCGGACACGACCGAGACGACCGCGATCACAACGCCGGCACCCAGCACCCCTGCGCCCGACAAGACGGTTGCCGACAAGACGGTTGCCGACAAGACGGTTGCCGACAAGACGGTTGCCGACAAGACGGTTGCCGACGAGACTGCGGCCGACAAGACCGTTGCCGACAAGAGCGCGACTTCGAAGCCCTCATTGGCCAAGGCTGCCACCAAGCCCGACGCCACCAAGCCCGACGCGACCAAGTCCGACGCTACCGAGAAGGCCGCCACTCCGCTGGACTCCGTGACGTCAGGGGCTTCCGACGCGGACGCGGACCAGGCTGTCACCTCGCGCAAGGCGTCGGGTATCGGTTACAAGCACGTGATCGTCGTCGCGATCATCGCCGTGGTGCTCGGTGCATTCGCTGCTGTTGCGGCGTTCAAGCCGTTCGCCACGATCGACAATGCTGCCTGGGTCGATTCTGCAGCCACCCAGGAAGTCACCGCGGCGGCGACCGACGCGCTTCAGACTCTGTACACGTACAAGGCCGATACGATCGATGCCGATTTCGATGCTGCCCGTGCGGTGCTCAATCAGTCGATGCTCGATGAGTTCAACTCCACCGCGGACACAACCAAATCCGCTGTGGTGCAAACGAAAACGGGAACCGAGGCCATGGTTACCGACATCGGCGTCTCGCGGCTGGAGGACGACAAGGCCGAGTTGATCGCCAACGTGAACATCAGTGCCACGCAGGACGGTGTGGCGTCGGGTAGTGCCGAGGGCCCGCTGACGGTCAACATGGAGAAGGTCGACGGCACCTGGAAGCTGTCGGCCATCGACGACCAGTAGTACCGGTACCCGCTGGCCCCGCTCAGGGATTCGGCCCCGCTCTTCGATTCAGCCCCGTTCGACGCAGAAACTCTGCTCGAACGGGGCTTTTTCGTGCGTTGTGTACTCATCTGTCGCATGCGCACGACCGGATTACCATCGCGTTTGCGTCCTGGCTTGGGACGAGCCCTGGTTGTTCGGGACAACCATTTCGACGCTCGACAGCCAGGGATGGATCCGATGAAAACGGAGCATGCTGGTCATGACTGACACAACTATCGATCTATCCGTGCTGGAATCGAGGTCCGGTCGCTCGGGCTTCGCCGAGAACGTCAATCCCGAACTGTACCGATTGTTGTCCGCCCTCGATCTGGATCGCGAGTACGTGCGCGGCGACGGGACCGTCTTGTTCGACGCCTCGGGCCGACGTTATCTCGATTTCGCCGGTGCGTACGGGGCACTTCCGTTCGGGCACGGCCCCACGCCGATCTGGCAGGCGATCAACGATGTTCGGTGCAGTGGAGAGGCAATTTTCGTGCAGCCCTCGGTGCTGACGGCAGCGGGTGAACTGGCAGATCGGTTGGGGCGCATCGCACCCGACGGGTTGACGCGAACGACGTTCGTCAACAGTGGTGCCGAGGCCACCGAGGTTGCGCTCAAGCTCGCGCGAGCGCACACCGGACGACTGGGAGTGTTGACCACCGGCAACAGTTTCCACGGCAAGACGCTCGGCGCGCTGTCTGCGACCGGAAACATCAAGTACCAGAGTGGATTCGGGGCACCGGTGGCCGGGTTCGATCACATCGCCTTCGGCGACGCGGATGCACTCGATGCGGCCCTGACGGCCGCGCCGAATCACTATGCGGTCTTTCTCGTGGAACCGATTCAGGGTGAGGGCGGAGTGGTGTGTCCGCCCGACGGCTATCTGCGGCGTGTGCGGGATGTCTGTGATCGGCACGGTGTGCTCCTCGCGTTCGACGAGGTGCAGACCGGGCTCGGCCGGACCGGGCGGATGTTCGCCGCGGAACACGAGGGGGTGGTGCCCGACATTCTGACCGTGGCGAAGGCGCTCGGTGGCGGCATAGTGCCGGTGGGTGCGGTGTTGTGTGCGCCGAAGCTGGTGGACGAGAGCTTCGCACTTCGTCACACGTCGACGTTCGCGGGCAACGCGCTGGCGGCTCGGGTGGGCATCGCAGTCATCGACGAGCTCACGAGGGACGACTGCGCGGTGGTGACAAACGCGGCCGTGCTCGGTCGGGAGTTGACGAAGGATCTCGGTGCGTTGGCCGAGAAGTATCCGTCCGTGGTCACCGACGTTCGCGGATGCGGCTTGTTGCTCGGAATCGAGCTGACTGCGGACGTGAACTTCGTGGGGCGTCAGTCGCTGCTGGGTTCGATTGCCGAGCAACACAATCTGACTGCGGTGATCTGCTCCTACCTGCTCAATGTCGAAGGGATCCGGGTTGCTCCTACGCTGTTCGGTACCAGGGTGATTCGGATCGAGCCACCGCTGACGGTGTCGGCGGCGCAGTGTGCACGTCTGGTGGCCGCGTTGGATCGCGCGCTGGGCTACGCGGCGGTAGGTGACCTGGACGGATTGTTCGGGCACCTGCTGGGTCGCCCGACCGTCGGCACCCCACCCTCGCTCACCGCACTACGTCCGGGCCGCGCCCCCGATATCGCCGTGCGCTCCACGGATCGCCGGTTCGCGTTCATCGCGCACCCTTTGGATCTGGGGTTCTTCGCCGCCTTCGATCCTGCGCTCGAGGTGTTCGATCATTCCGAACGACAGGATCTGCTTCGCCGGTTCGCTGCATCGACGTCCGAGCTCGACCCCGCGTCGTTCGTCATCGGCAGTGGCCGGGTCGTCGGGGGAGGGGACGCGACGGCACACGGTGACCTGATCGGGCTGCCCTACACCTCGGAGCAGTTGCTGCATCTGCCGACCGAGCAGGCGCTGCGGGTGGTGGGCGGTGCGGTCGAACTCGCGATCTCGCGCGGCGCGACGGTAGTGGGGTTGGGCGGCTACTCGTCGGTGATCACCGGGAACGGGTTGGGTCTCGGGGCAACGTCTCGGCCTATCACCACCGGCAACACGTTCACCGCCGCGGCGAGTCTGCGGGCTGTCCGACGCGTGTGCCGCGAACGAGGAATCGACGTCGCGCAGGCCCGGGTGACGATTCTCGGTGCTGCCGGTGCCATCGGGCGGACCATCGGCAAGCAGCTGGCCGGCGAGGTCGGCAGTATCGCTCTGGTCGGTCGGCAGGGTGAGAGCTCGGTCATCGCGCCGAAGTTGTGGGCGGCGGCGCAGGAAATGGTGGCGAGTGCGACGGGCGGATCCGGCTCAGGGGATCTCGCCGGTGCTGCACTCGAGATGCATGGTGACCTGGATGATCTGATCAGGTCCGGGCACATCGAGTTCTTCACCGATCCCGTTGCTGCGGTGCAAGATTCGTTGATCGTGATTGCGGCGACGTCGGCACCGCACGCACTGATCGACCCGACCGATCTGATGGACGGTGCCATCGTCTGCGATGTTGCGCAGCCGCCGAACATCGGCCGCGATGTGCGCGGTGAGCGGCCGGACGTGACGGTGTTCGACGGCGGCATCGTGCGGGTGCCGTCGGGTTCGGATTTCGGTTTGACCTACGGGTTGGCTCCGGGTCTGACGTATGCCTGCATGGCCGAGACGATGCTGATCGCGTTGTCGGGTGAGTTCGACCTCCGCAGCATCGGCACCAGTCTCGACGGAGACAGCGTCGAACGGTTGGGTGAGCTGGCCGACGTCCACGGGTTCGCGCTCGCCGAGGCCACCCGATGGCGCGAAGGTAGTCAGTAGTCGGCTGGGGCCGGAGTTCCCGGAACCTCGTGGACTCCGGCCCCGTCCTGACCGGCCCCGCCCTGCCTGGTCTCCGTCGATCGTTTTGGGGTGGGATGGAGCCACCAGTTCGCATTTCCCATCAGCGTGACGAGGGCGGGCACGAGCATCATCCGCACGATGGTGGCGTCGATGACGAGACCGACGATGATGCCGATGCCCACGAGTCGCATCATCGACAGTTCGGACAACGAGAAGAACGCGGTGACGCTGATGAGCAGCAGCGCAGCGGCCGTCACGATGCGTCCGGTGCGAGCGGCCCCGATGCGGACTGCGTCTGCGGTGGTGGCTCCGTTGTCGTGTGCCTCGACGATGCGTGAGAGCAGGAAGATCTCGTAGTCGGTGGAGAGGCCGAATACGACGGCCATGACGAGGATGCTCATCGTGGACTGCAAAGGGCCGGCAGTGACGCCGATCAGCCCGCTGCCGTGGCCGTCGTGAAAGATCCAGGTGAGCACACCGAAAGTGGCCGCCAGGCTGACCATCGCCATGGCAATTGCCTTGAGGCTGAGCACGATCGAGCGAAATGCCAGTGTCGTCATCGTGAAAGTGGCCAGCACCATGATGGCCAACATCCACGGAATGGTGGCGTAGATCGCGTCTATGCCGTCCTCGCTCTGCGCGGTGGTGCCGCCCACTCTCAGCGTGGTCCCGGCCGGAGCGGGGATCGATCGAATCGCATCGACTGTCGCCAGTGCGGCCGGGGTGCGATCGGCCGAGGTCATGATGGCATCGACGACGGTCAGATTGTCGGCGGTGCCGCTGGGAAATGCTGCCGCGACTCCGTCCGCGCGGCCGATGGCGTCCGTGACTTCTGCGACCGCGGCAGGGCTCGGCGGTGCATCGGTGACCGATTCGACGACGACGGTGACGCCGCTGTTGGCGAGCGTGAATTCGGTGATCAGCTTCTGCGTGGCGATCCGGGCGGGCGAGTCCGGGGGCAGACCGGTGTGGTCGAGGTCGCCCAGAGCTACGCCGGAGATGGGCGCGCTGAGCACGGCCAGCACACCGATGATGGCACCGGCGACGAGGACGGGCCTGCGCATCACGCGGTCTGCCACCGTGCCCCAGAACTTCTGCGCCCGTGCCTCGCCGCGGTCGATTGCACCCTTGCGCCAGCTCAGCGAATCGATGCGGGGGCCGAGGAGGACGAGTGCGGCGGGGAGGGCGGTCAGCGAGATCACGGCGGCGACGGCCACTGCCGCCATGCCGCCGAAGCCCAGCGAGCGGATCATCGCCTGCGGGAAGATGAGCATTCCGACGAACCCGCAGATCAACAGCAGTGCCGAGAACGCCACGGTTCGGCCGGCGGTGGACATCGTGCGGCGTACCGCGTCCGCCGTTCCGCGCCCGTTGCGCAACTCCTCGCGGAACCGGGTGATCACGAACAGGCTGTAGTCGACTGCCATTCCGAGTCCGACGAGGGACGCGATATTGGTCGCGAACACCGACACTTCGGAGACACTGTTCACTGCTCGCAGCACGGCCAGGGACGCCAGCACGCTCAGTCCGCCGATCACCAACGGAGTTCCTGCGGCGACGAGTCCGCCGAAGACGATCAGGAGCAGAACCAGCAGAATCGGGAAGGTGATGGTCTCGGCTCGCACCAGATCTGCGCTCGCCTGCTCGTTGTACGCGTCGACGACGGCCGAGAATCCACCGAACTGCACGGTCACGCCATCGATCGTCAACTCCCCGCGCAGGTCCTGGTAGGACTTGACGCGCTTGTCCTCGTCGCCGGTCAGCGTCAGCACCGCGAGGGCAGAGTTCCCGTTCGACGATCGCAGGCCCGAAGCAAAGGCGTCGGGCACCGTCCAGTAGGTGACGGGGTCGCGGGCCAGCACTCCCGCGTCGATACCGGCGAGGCTCGCGCCCACGGTATCGGCAATCTCGTCGACCGTTCGTCCGTCCGTCGGGGTGTAGACCACCGCGACGTCCGCAACATCGCGGCCGAACCGGGATTCGACGAGAGCGTCGACCTTCGCCGACTCGCTGCCGGGGTCGCTGTAGCCACCGAGGCTGAGTTCGTCGACGACGCCCAGGCCCCAGGTTCCGGCGAGCAGAACGGTCGCAACCACGACGGCCAGGACCCAGCGGGCACGGGCAACGAGCAAGTCGACGACGGGCGAACCCCTGGTCACGCGGGACTACCGAAGGCTCGACACCTGCATCCGGCGTCGACCACTACCACCGTAATCATGTTGTCCCCCCGCGAGACGTGATGTGAGTGCTCCGTGAATATGCCTGTGGCACAGAGGAGATCTGTCACGCGGCGAACCCGATCACCTGACGACGCCACCCCCGGTTGCGACAGAAGAAATACAAGCAGAAGCCGCGCTCGATTGCCATAGCGGCGGCGGATTCACTCGGACCTCTTGACGAAGGAAGACGCAGGGTTCACTCTTGTCGTGAAGGAGCACCCCCGTGGTGGCGACCGCACACGATCGTTCACCACAGCTTTCTGTTCGCCGCAGCTGTTCGTCATCGGTTGCAGGCCCGTATGTCGTCCGCTCGGCGGGCGCTCTCGATCGGGTCGCGGCGAGGAAGGTCGACACGCTGCTGCCGACTCGGCGCGCGAACGGACCTCGGGTGCTACTTTTGATGCCCCCGTTGCGCTGTGCGCACATTTGGGGTACCTTTGGACGTTGCGCTGGCTGCCTCCTGTCCACCTCTCGATCACTGTTACCCGAAAGCACGTTTTCGGGCCGCTGTGATGGGGATTCGGTCTGGTTGCGACCAGCCGAAATTCGCCCCACATATAGCAAACAGATACAGCGGCGGTCGCCATGTCGTGTCAGCTGACAGGTCCTGTCAGTCGACGGAACGGCGCGACCCGCGTGAGGTGCTGGAAGGACGCATCTTGGCAGTCTCTAGCCAGACCAAGGCAGTTGTCGGAACACCGGGAGCCCCGAGGAGGGTTTCGTTCGCGAACATTCGCGAGCCGTTGGAGGTACCCGGTCTCCTCGATGTACAGACGGATTCGTTCGAATGGCTGGTAGGTGCGCAGAGTTGGCGCGACCGTGCCGCCGCCCGCGGAGACAGTGGTGTCTCCGGCGGACTCGAGGACATCCTGACCGAGCTCTCTCCGATCGAGGACTTCTCGGGCTCTATGTCGCTTTCCTTCTCCGACCCACGATTCGACGAGGTCAAGGCCTCGACCGATGAGTGCAAGGACAAGGACATGACGTACGCAGCTCCGCTGTTCGTCACCGCCGAGTTCATCAACAACAACACCGGCGAGATCAAGAGCCAGACGGTCTTCATGGGTGATTTCCCGATGATGACCGACAAGGGCACCTTCATCATCAACGGCACCGAGCGTGTCGTCGTCTCGCAGCTGGTGCGTTCTCCGGGCGTCTATTTCGACCATTCGATCGACAAGACCACCGAGAAGGACCTGCACAGCGTCAAGGTCATTCCCGGCCGCGGTGCTTGGCTCGAGTTCGACGTCGACAAGCGCGACACCGTCGGTGTCCGCATCGACCGCAAGCGTCGCCAGCCCGTCACGGTGCTGCTGAAGGCTCTCGGCTGGTCCACCGAGCAGATCACGGAGCGCTTCGGCTTCTCCGAGATCCTCATGGCCACGCTGGAGAAGGACAACACCGCCGGTACCGACGAGGCTCTCCTCGACATCTACCGCAAGCTGCGTCCAGGCGAGCCGCCGACCAAGGAGTCGGCGCAGACCCTGCTGGAGAACCTGTTCTTCAAGGACAAGCGTTACGACCTCGCTCGCGTGGGTCGCTACAAGATCAACAAGAAGCTCGGCCTCAACTCGGGTCAGCCCATCGTGGCGTCGACCCTCACCGAGGAAGACATCGTCGCGACCATCGAGTACCTGGTGCGTCTGCACGCAGGTGAGACCTCGATGACCGCACCCGAGGGCGTCGAGGTTCCCGTCGAGGTCGACGACATCGACCACTTCGGCAACCGTCGTCTGCGTACCGTGGGCGAGCTCATCCAGAACCAGATCCGCGTGGGCCTGTCCCGCATGGAGCGCGTCGTGCGCGAACGTATGACGACTCAGGACGTCGAGGCGATCACGCCGCAGACCCTGATCAACATCCGTCCCGTCGTCGCTGCGATCAAGGAGTTCTTCGGAACCTCCCAGCTCTCGCAGTTCATGGACCAGAACAACCCGCTGTCGGGTCTGACGCACAAGCGTCGCCTGTCGGCACTGGGACCCGGCGGTCTCTCTCGTGAGCGCGCCGGCCTCGAGGTCCGCGACGTGCACCCCTCGCACTACGGCCGCATGTGCCCCATCGAGACCCCGGAAGGCCCGAACATCGGCCTGATCGGATCGCTCTCGGTGTACGCACGCGTCAACCCGTTCGGCTTCATCGAGACCCCGTACCGCAAGGTCGTCGACGGCAAGGTGACCGACGATGTCGATTACCTGACCGCTGACGAGGAGGATCGCCACACGCTCGCGCAGGCGAACTCTCCGGTCGACGATTCGGGTCACTTCATCGAAGAGAAGATTCTCGTCCGTCGTAAGGGTGGAGAGGTCGAGTTCGTCTCGTCCGACGACATCGACTACATGGACGTCTCGCCTCGTCAGATGGTGTCCGTCGCCACCGCGATGATTCCGTTCCTCGAGCACGACGATGCAAACCGTGCCCTGATGGGCGCGAACATGCAGCGTCAGGCTGTCCCGCTGGTTCGCAGCGAGGCTCCGATCGTCGGTACCGGCATGGAGTTGCGTGCCGCTGTCGACGCCGGTGACGTCGTCATCACCGAGAAGACCGGTGTGGTCGAAGAGGTCTCCGCCGACTACGTCACGGTCATGGCCGACGACGGATCGCGCAAGACCTACCGGATGCGCAAGTTCGCGCGTTCCAACCAGGGCACCTGCGCCAACCAGCGTCCGATCGTGGACGAGGGACAGCGCGTGGAGTCCGGCCAGGTCCTCGCCGACGGCCCCTGCACCGAGAACGGTGAGATGGCACTCGGCAAGAACCTGCTGCTGGCGATCATGCCGTGGGAGGGCCACAACTACGAGGACGCGATCATCCTGTCGCAGCGCCTCGTGGAAGAGGACGTTCTCACCTCGATCCACATCGAGGAGCACGAGATCGATGCTCGCGACACCAAGCTCGGTGCCGAAGAGATCACTCGCGACATCCCGAACGTCTCCGACGAGGTCCTCGCAGACCTCGACGAGCGCGGCATCATCCGTATCGGTGCCGAGGTTCGTGACGGCGACGTGCTGGTCGGAAAGGTCACGCCGAAGGGCGAGACCGAGCTGACCCCCGAAGAGCGCCTGCTGCGCGCCATCTTCGGTGAGAAGGCTCGCGAAGTTCGCGACACCTCGCTCAAGGTTCCGCACGGCGAGAACGGAAAGGTCATCGGCATCCGCGTCTTCTCGCGCGACGACGACGACGATCTGCCTCCCGGCGTCAACGAGCTGGTCCGCGTCTACGTGGCTCAGAAGCGAAAGATCCAGGACGGCGACAAGCTCGCCGGCCGTCACGGCAACAAGGGCGTCATCGGCAAGATCCTCCCGCAGGAGGACATGCCGTTCCTGCCCGACGGCACCCCGATCGACATCATCCTCAACACCCACGGTGTTCCGCGTCGTATGAACATCGGTCAGGTCCTCGAGACCCACCTGGGTTGGATCGGCAAGACCGGTTGGAACGTGCAGATCGCCGCGGACGGCAGCAAGCCCGATTGGGCCGAACGCCTGCCCGAGGAGATGCTGGCGGCTCCGGCCGACAGCAACATCGCCACCCCGGTGTTCGACGGTGCCAAGGAGAATCAGCTCGCCGGCTTGCTGGAGAGCACGATTCCGAACCGCGACGGCGAGCAGATGGTCGGATCCGACGGAAAGGCCACGTTGTTCGACGGCCGCTCCGGCGAGCCGTTCCCGTACCCGGTGTCGGTGGGCTACATGTACATCATCAAGCTGCACCACTTGGTCGACGACAAGATCCACGCTCGTTCGACCGGGCCGTACTCGATGATCACGCAGCAGCCCCTCGGTGGTAAGGCTCAGTTCGGTGGACAGCGCTTCGGTGAGATGGAGTGCTGGGCCATGCAGGCCTACGGTGCCGCGTACACGCTGCAGGAGCTTCTCACCATCAAGTCGGACGACGTTGTCGGCCGCGTGAAGGTGTACGAGGCGATCGTCAAGGGCGAGAACATCCCGGAGCCCGGTATCCCCGAGTCCTTCAAGGTGCTCCTCAAGGAGCTCCAGTCGCTGTGCCTCAACGTGGAGGTGCTGTCCTCGGACGGTGCTGCCATCACGATGGCCGACGGTGACGACGAAGACCTCGAGCGTGCCGCAGCCAACCTGGGAATCAACCTCTCCCGCAACGAAGCTGCCACGGTCGACGACCTCGCTCAGTAGTTCTGTGGTCTGCCGGATCCGCCCAGTGCGGATCCGGCAGGCGTTTCTCTCATTTGCTCTTCCAGCACAACACCCATAACGGGGAAAGGAAGTTACGTGCTCGACGTCAACTTCTTCGATGAACTTCGCATTGGCCTTGCCACTGCGGACGACATCCGTCAGTGGTCCTACGGCGAGGTCAAGAAGCCGGAGACCATCAACTACCGCACGCTCAAGCCCGAGAAGGACGGCCTCTTCTGCGAGAAGATCTTCGGCCCCACTCGGGACTGGGAGTGCTACTGCGGCAAGTACAAGCGCGTCCGCTTCAAGGGCATCATCTGTGAGCGCTGTGGCGTCGAGGTCACTCGCGCCAAGGTGCGTCGTGAGCGCATGGGCCACATCGAACTGGCCGCTCCGGTCACGCACATCTGGTACTTCAAGGGTGTGCCGTCGCGTCTGGGCTACCTGCTCGACCTGGCTCCGAAGGATCTCGAGAAGATCATCTACTTCGCTGCCTACGTCATCACCACGGTCGACGACGAGCTCCGTCACAACGAGCTCTCGACGCTCGAGGCCGAGATGGAGGTCGAGAAGAAGGCCGTCGCAGATCAGCGCGACGCCGATCTCGAGGCTCGTGCGCAGAAGCTCGAAGCCGACATCGCCGAGCTCGAAGCAGAGGGTGCCAAGTCCGACGTGCGTCGCAAGGTCAAGGACGGCGGCGAGCGCGAGATGCGTCAGCTCCGTGACCGCGCGCAGCGTGAGCTCGATCGTCTCGAAGAGATCTGGACCACGTTCACCAAGCTTGCTCCCAAGCAGCTCATCGTCGACGAGCTCATCTACCGCGAGCTCATCGACCGGTACGGCGAGTACTTCACCGGTGCCATGGGTGCCGAGTCGATCCAGAAGCTCATGCAGACCTTCGACATCGATGCCGAGGCGGAATCTCTTCGCGAGACCATCCGCAGTGGCAAGGGTCAGAAGAAGCTGCGCGCGCTCAAGCGTCTGAAGGTCGTCGCTGCATTCCAGGCGGGCCGTAACTCGCCGATGGGCATGGTCCTGGACGCTGTCCCGGTCATCCCACCGGAGCTTCGTCCGATGGTGCAGCTCGACGGTGGCCGTTTCGCGACGTCCGACCTCAACGACCTGTACCGCCGCGTCATCAACCGCAACAACCGCCTCAAGCGTCTGATCGATCTCGGTGCACCCGAGATCATCGTCAACAACGAGAAGCGGATGCTGCAGGAGTCGGTCGACGCCCTGTTCGACAACGGTCGTCGTGGACGTCCGGTCACCGGACCGGGCAACCGTCCGCTGAAGTCGCTCTCCGACTTGCTCAAGGGCAAGCAGGGTCGATTCCGTCAGAACCTCCTCGGCAAGCGCGTCGACTACTCGGGCCGTTCGGTCATCGTCGTCGGCCCGCAGCTCAAGCTGCACCAGTGCGGTCTGCCGAAGCTGATGGCTCTCGAGCTGTTCAAGCCGTTCGTGATGAAGCGTCTGGTGGATCTGAACCACGCGCAGAACATCAAGTCGGCCAAGCGCATGGTCGAGCGTCAGCGTCCGCAGGTGTGGGACGTTCTCGAAGAGGTCATCGCCGAGCACCCCGTGCTGCTGAACCGTGCACCCACCCTGCACCGGTTGGGCATCCAGGCGTTCGAGCCGCAGCTCGTCGAGGGCAAGGCCATCCAGCTGCACCCGCTCGTGTGTGAGGCGTTCAACGCCGACTTCGACGGTGACCAGATGGCTGTCCACCTCCCGCTGTCCGCCGAGGCTCAGGCCGAGGCACGCGTGTTGATGCTGTCGTCGAACAACATCCTCTCGCCGGCATCGGGCCGTCCGCTCGCCATGCCGCGTCTGGACATGGTGACGGGTCTGTACCACCTGACGCGTCTCGATGCCGGTGCTGTCGGCGAGCGCGCCGACGCCAAGACCGATCACGCAGAGTTCGGGGCGTACTCCTCCCCGGCCGAGGCGCAGATGGCCGTCGACCGTGGATCGCTCACGGTGCAGTCGCAGATTCGGGTTCGTCTCACCACGCAGCGCCCGCCGCGTGAGATCGAGAACGAGCTGTTCCCCGAGGGCTGGAACCGTGGCGAGGCATGGACCGCGGAAACCACTCTGGGACGCGTGCTCTTCAACGAGCTGCTTCCGGCGGACTACCCGTTCGTCAACGAGCAGATGCCGAAGAAGCGTCAGTCGACCATCATCAACGATCTCGCCGAGCGTTACCCGATGATCGTCGTCGCGCAGACCGTCGACAAGCTCAAGGACGCAGGCTTCTACTGGGCCACGCGTTCGGGTGTCACCATCTCGATCTCCGACGTCCTCGTGCCGCCGGAGAAGCCGCAGATCATGGAGACCTTCGAGGCTCAGGCCGATCAGATCGAAAAGAAGTACCAGCGTGGCGCACTCGACAAGGTCGAGCGCAACTCCGCACTGGTCAAGATCTGGCAGGACGCAACCGAGCAGGTCGGTAAGGCCATGGAGGCCCACTTCCCCGACGACAACCCGATCCCGATGATCGTGAAGTCCGGCGCAGCCGGAAACATGACTCAGGTTCGCTCGCTCGCCGGCATGAAGGGCTTGGTGACGAACCCGAAGGGTGAGTTCATCCCGCGTCCGATCAAGTCTTCCTTCAAGGAAGGCCTGACGGTCCTCGAGTACTTCATCAACACGCACGGTGCTCGTAAGGGTCTGGCCGACACGGCGCTTCGTACCGCCGACTCGGGCTACCTGACGCGTCGTCTGGTCGACGTCTCGCAGGACGTCATCGTTCGGGAAACCGACTGTGGCACCGAGCGCGGCATCGTCACGACGATCGCCGAGAAGACCGCCGACGGCAAGATGATCCGCGACGCTCACGTCGAGACCAGCACGTACGCCCGCACCTTGGCGAACGACGCTGTCGACGAGAACGGCACGGTCATCGTCGCTCGCGGACACGATCTCGGTGACCCGGCCATCGACGCGCTGCTCGCTGCGGGCATCACGTCGGTCAAGGTTCGCTCGGTGCTCACCTGCACCACCGGAACCGGCGTCTGCGCCACTTGCTACGGCCGCTCGATGGCCACCGGCAAGCTGGTCGACATCGGTGAGGCCGTCGGTATCGTTGCCGCACAGTCCATCGGTGAGCCCGGAACCCAGCTGACCATGCGTACCTTCCACCAGGGTGGTGTCGCCGGAGATGACATCACCGGTGGTCTGCCTCGCGTGCAGGAGCTGTTCGAGGCACGTGTGCCGAAGGGCAAGGCTCCGATCGCGGACGTGTCGGGACGCATCCAGCTCGAGGACGGCGATCGTTTCTACAAGATCACCATCGTCCCGGACGACGGCGGCGAAGAGGTTGTCTACGACAAGCTCTCCAAGCGTCAGCGTCTGCGCGTCTTCAAGCACGACGACGGCACCGAGCGCCTTCTGGCGGACGGTGACCACGTCGAGGTCGGCCAGCAGCTCATGGAAGGTGCTGCCGATCCGCACGAGGTTCTGCGTGTGATGGGTCCCCGTCAGGTGCAGATCCACCTCGTCAACGAGGTCCAGGAGGTGTACCGGTCGCAGGGTGTGTCGATTCACGACAAGCACATCGAGACGATCGTGCGCCAGATGCTCCGTCGCGTGACGATCATCGACAGCGGCTCCACCGAATTCCTGCCCGGTTCACTCACCGAGCGCAGCGAATTCGAGTCGAGCAACCGTCGTGTCGTCTCCGAGGGTGGCGAGCCCGCAGCCGGACGTCCGGTCTTGATGGGTATCACCAAGGCGTCGCTGGCCACCGACTCGTGGCTGTCGGCAGCGTCCTTCCAGGAGACCACTCGTGTGCTCACCGATGCGGCGATCAACTGCCGCAGCGACAAGCTCATAGGTCTCAAGGAGAACGTCATCATCGGTAAGCTCATCCCGGCTGGTACCGGCATCAACCGGTACCGGAACATCACGGTGCAGCCGACCGAAGAGGCGCGTGCCGCGGCATACGCGGTGCCGTCGTACGACGATCAGTACTACAGCCCGGACGGCTTCGGCCAGGGAACCGGCGCTGCAGTGCCGCTCGACGACTACGGTTTCTCCAACGAATACCGCTAGAGCGACTTCGTCGCACGTGAGCAGAAATTCGTAGCCCACTACGAGTTTCCGCTCACGACGACAGAGCCTGCAGACACAAGCCCCGCATCGACTTCGGTCGGTGCGGGGCTTTGTTGTTGTGACTCTGGGAGCGATGAGTTTTCGATGCGCCTCGAGTCGTTACCGGTATGACCAACCAAACATCCAGCTCTATCGTGAACATCGGCGTGGCCATGTTCTCCGTGGCCGATCAGGATGCGGCTCTCGATTTCTACTCGCGTGTGCTCGGGTTCGAGGTTCGCGGTGATTCGCGTTTCGGCCCCGAGGGTGAGTACCGGTGGCTGGAGGTGGCACCGCCCGGTTCGACCGCGCGGCTCGCCCTCAACCCGCCGATGGGAGGCACGCCCGGCGGTGGGTCCATCGGTGTCGAGACAGCTGATGTCGCGTCCGAGCATGCGCGGCTCAGCGCCCTCGACGGCGTCGATCTCGACGACTTGATGGAAGAAGTGGACGGCGTACCGCCCATGTTTGCGCTGCGAGATCCCGACGGCAACGCGGTGTGGGTCGTACAAGCCTGACGGGTCAGCCGGGCTGTTTCTGATCGACGAACGTGTACAGCTCGGCGATCGTGCCGTCCTTGACGACGGCGAAGTCCTGGCCGGTGACGACGGCCGGGGCGTCGGGTGGTGAGAGTGCCCAGGAGATGCGGGCAACGTCGCCCAGCACGGCGGGTTCGACGGTGACGGAGAAGGACAGGCCTGCGGAGTCCGCGAGGAGCGCGGTGATGGCGTCGATGACGGCTTCGCGTCCGGTCGCGGTGTGCTCGGCGTCGTAGAACACCGCGTCCGGGTGGTACATGGATTCGATCAGCTCGCGTCGTCGTTCGGCGTCGGTGGCGTTGAACACCTCGACGACGTTGCGACGTACCAACTCGGCATGAGACGTGCGATCCATTTGTGCCCCTAAGGTTGGTTATCGGGGTCTACTGCGTCTGCACCCCGGATCAAGCATCTCAGAAAGAACATGACATGTCACGTAATCGGTCGATGGCCGACTCTCCCTGGCTGACGCCGTCCCAGGAATCGGCGTGGCGCGCCTACATGGGGCTGTCGCTGCAGATGACCTTCGAGATGAACCGCCAGCTGACCGAGGATCACGGTCTATCCCTGGCCGACTACTCGGTGCTCGTCGCGCTGGCGGACAGTCCCGATGGACGTCGCCGGGTGACCGACCTGGCCGCCGAGATCGGCTGGGAGCGCAGCAGGGCCTCCCATCACCTCGCCCGAATGTCCGCACGAGGTCTCACCGATCGCACGGTCTCGACTACCGACGCGCGCGCCACGGATGCCGTTCTCACCGAAGCGGGCAGAGCGGCTCTGGACGCGTCGGCAGCGGGTCACGTCGACGTGGTGCGTCGATTGTTCTTCGACGGGCTTGCACCCGACGAAGTCTCCACTCTCGAGTCGATTCTCACGCGTCTGCGTGACCACATCCGAATCAACGGGACACTGCCTCAACCGCAGTGACTGCCCCGACCGCAGCGACAACCTCCACCTCGGACTACGACAACGTCGTTCATCCGTGGTGACAGACAGCCTCGAGGTCTATGCCGTTGAGGTCCCGCACGAAAGATCCGTAGTACGTCGCGTGGTATTCGGGCTGTAGTCCTGGAGGTCGGAGCTCGATCGCTCCCGCCGACAGCGCTGCCGCGTGGAATCTATCGACCGTGGCGCGGTCCGGGGCACTGAACGCGAGATGGGTGTGCGGTCCGACAGTCGACCCCGGGGCGTCGACGATCCAGAAGAAGGGCTTCACTTCCTCCCAACCGAAGGCGATCATGGCGAGCTGGTTCGCCTCGGGGGTGTGCGGTACTCGCATGATCTCGGTGATCCCGAGCGGTGCGAGTGCGGCGCCGTAGAACTCGGCGCTGGCGGCGAGATCGGCGACGCCGATGTTGAGGTGGTCGATTTGAGATCCGGTGCGGTCGAGGTTCGTCATGCGTTCGAGTCTTGCCGAGATCACGGACGAGTTCGGTCCTGAATCGGATGGGGCCGCCCCGAACCTAAGCCCGCTGTGATCGCGCCGCCGCTGCCACGCCGATCAGTGCCACGGCTGCGAAGGTGAACAGCAGCAACTGAGCCGATCGCAGCGTCGACGATTCCCCGAGGTTCACCAGCACTCCCGCAAGGGCTGCGCCGAAAGCGTTGGCTATCAGTTGGACGGTATTGATGGCGGCCGAGGCTCGTGCGCCTTCACCCGGTTCGGTGACCGATGTCATGGCACCCACCGCCAGGTGCGGCCATGCGATTCCTATTCCTACTCCCGCAATGATCAGGCCCACCACCCATACGGTGATCAGGCCGGCACCTGCTCGATCGGTGAGAAACGTTGCCATGGTGCACAATCCGACAGCGACGAGTATCGGTCCGCCGATGACGATGCGTCGTACGATGCGCGGAGCCGTGGCCGACGCGCTCGGAATCTCGCCGAGAGTCCAGCCCAATGCCAGTGCAGCTCCGAGGAATCCGGCCGCCAACGGTGCCAATCCGGCAAGTCGTTGGCCGAACAGTGGGACGAACGTTTCCACCGTCGATGCAACGGCGAGGACGACGATGGTCAGGTACACCCATTTCAGGGACGACGCGCTGAAGGTCGACGGCGGGAGAACGCCGTACGGTGCGCGCCGGTCCGCTGCGACGAAGGCGATCAGCAGCAGCACTCCTGCCGCAACCATGGCTGCAGTGATCGCTAGACTCGGCATCACGCCGGCCACGCTCACCAGCATTGCGGCCGTGGTCAGCAGGGTCAGCGACCATGTCGGTACCGGGCTGGAGTCGGTGGGCTCGCTGGTGTGGGCGGGAAGCGCCTTGGGGACGAGGGTGGCCACCGCGAGTGCTGCGACGACGAGCACGCCGAAAGCCCACCGCCAGGCTTCGAATTGAGCGAATATGCCACCGATCGCCGGGCCTGCGAACGTTCCCACGCCCCACATGGCGGAGACCAGCGCAGCTCCGCGAGTCCAGAGATGCTGCGGCAGAGCTGCATTGATGACGGCATAACCGAGTCCGGCCAGTAGTCCACCTCCCGAACCCTGGATCGTTCGGCCCACCAGCAGGAGTTCCATCGTGGGGCTGACGGCGCACACAACGGTTCCGAGAGCGAAGATCGTCAGGCCGATGAGGTAGGCACCGCGAGGTCCGCGGGCAGCCAGAACGTTGCTGACCAGCATCGAAGAAATGACGGACGCTATCAGGAAAACCGTTGCGGTCCAGGCGTAGTAGCGTTGGCCGCCGATTTCGTCGATGGCCGTGGGCAGCAGGCTCGTGGTGAGATAGACGTTCGTGGCGTACAGCGCTACGCCGCCGGCGAGGACAGTTGCGGTGCCGACGTAGCGGGCGCTGAGCAACTGTCGCCAGGTTCCGGTCGTGGGTTCGGTGGAGGGGTGCATGTTGACGAAGGTTAAGATCTAAAGTGCACTTTAGGTCAAATCGATGGACCCGCTGGGAGGCAGCATGATCCGCATCAGCGATGAGCTGCTCTCGATCGGTGAGGTCGCGGTCAGAACCGGTGCCGCGGTGTCCGCGGTCCGGTACTACGAGACCCTCGGGCTCGTTCCCGCCGAGCGGACGGCCGGCAACGTACGGAAGTTCCCCCGTCACGCCATTCGGCGAATTTCGCTGATTCAGGTGGCGGTGCGGTTCGGAATACCGCTTTCCGAAGTGGCCGAGGTCTTTGCGTCCCTGCCGTCGGGCCGCACCCCGAACAAACGTGACTGGGCTAAGATCTCGGCGGCATGGAACCAGAGGCTGGAGGATCGCAAGCAGTCGATTGCGCGGATGCAGGAGGAACTGACCGGCTGCATCGGTTGTGGATGTCTTTCGCTCAGCAAGTGCACCTTGCTCAACCCCGGCGACGAGCTGGGCAAGGCGGGCCCAGGAGCTCGACGCATCTGAAGGCCGCATCGTGTTCACCTCTGTGTCGAGTCGATGACGGGCGCAGTTTGCCCGGGCACGACAGTCTCGACCAATGGTGAGACGGGGTAATGAGATTCGGATCGGTCAGGACATCTCCTTGCGGGCGGGGGCCACGCGCCGACAGTTTCTGACGTGGAGTGCGTTGGTAGGGGCGCTCGCCTTCACTCCTGGACTCGCGGGAACCACGGCGCACGCACAGTCCGTCGTGACCCCCGACTACCCCTTCCGTCTCGGCGTGGCCTCCGGGGATCCATTGCCCGATTCGGTGGTGCTGTGGACCAGGCTCGCCACCGATCCCTTTGCGCCGGTGGGCGGAATGACGCCTGGCGTGGTGCCGGTGCGGTGGCAGATTGCGGCCGACGAGCAATTCGCACACATGAGCCGTGAGGGCATCGAGCTCGCCACCGAGTTCGACGGCTGGTCGATTCACGTCGACGTCCGCGGGCTGGAGCCGGCCCGCGAATACTTCTATCGCTTCCTCGTCGGCCCACACGCGAGCCCGGTCGGACGTACCAAAACTGCGCCGGCAGTGGGTCAGTCGCTGAGCAAGCTCGATTTCGCCTGGGCGTCGTGCCAGAAATGGGAGGACGGGTTCTTCGGCGCTTACCAGGACTTGGCGGCCTCGAATCTCGACGTGGTGTTCTTTCTGGGCGACTACATATACGAGTACGCGATCAAGGACGAGGGTGCACGAAAGGGCGAGCCACGTACCGAGTCGGCGGCTCGAGAAACCATGGTGCTCAGCGACTATCGCGACCGATACGCGATGTACAAGGCAGACGAGAATCTGGCTGCCGCGCATGCGTCGGCACCGTTCGTCTCGACGTTCGACGACCATGAAGTGGACAACAACTGGGCCTCGCAGATCAGTCAGGACGACGACGATCCGCGAGAGTTCCTGTTGCGCAGAGCCGATGCGTTCAAGGCGTGGTGGGAGAACACTCCGGTGCGCGCAAATCTGAAGCCCGTCGGCCCGGACATGAAGGTCTATCGACGGTTCTCGTTCGGTGATCTGGTGGACTTCTCGGTACTGGACACCCGGCAGTACCGCAGCGATCAGGCGCACGGAGACGGCGAGCATGCTCAGGATGCCGAGACGGCCGATCCGTCGCGCACCATCACCGGTGCGGCACAGGAACAATGGATCCTCGACGGGTTCGCGTCACCGTCGAAGTGGAACTTTCTGGCGCACCAGACGGTCATCGCCGATCTCGCGCGGGGGCAGGGCAACGATCGCAAGGTCGGCATGGATCCATGGAGCGGGTACGAGGCCTCGCGTCATCGCATTCTCGACGGAGCCAGGGATCGCGGCACGAAGAACGTGGCGTCGATCGTCGGCGACATTCACCGCACGATCGTGTCGGAACTGCGTCGCGATTACCAGGATCAAGTGTCGCCGATCCAAGGTGTCGAGATCGCGACCACATCCATAGCGTCGGGCAAGGACGGTGCCGATGTCGACTCCACCGGAGCCGCCATCGCCGACGGTTCGCCGCATGTGAAGTACGGCAACGCTCGTCGCGGCTATCTTCGCAGCACGCTGACCAACACCGAATGGCGTTCGGAGGTAAGGGTTCTCGACCGCGTTTCCGAACCGGGCGCATCGGTGCGAACCGCAGCAACGGTCACCGTCCCCGAAGGCCGCCCCGACATTCAGCTGAGCTAGCGCCCGTTCTCAGCGCCCGTCGGCGATGATCTGTGCGACGTTGCGTTCGGCCAGTGCGGTGATGGTCAATGACGGGTTGGCCGCTCCGGTGCTTCCCGGGATCAGTGCACCGTCGACGACGTAGAGACCGGGGTGACCCTTCACGCGGCCGTAGTCGTCGGTGGCGTCGCCCAGTACCGCGCCGCCGAGGGGGTGGGCGGTGAAGGTGTCGTCGACGTCACGGGTGAACGGTTCGGCTGCAACGATGGTGCCGCCGGCCTGCGCCATCCGATTCTGCACTGCGCGTAGGGCTTCGACGGTGTCGCGGCTGCCACCCTTGGGCCAGTTCAGGGTCAATTTGTTTGCGGCGGAATCGAATCCGAAGTTTCCGCGCAGTGGGTCGATGGTCATGCCGAGGGATCCGATGAATCCGAGGTTCACGGGAACGCCTGGCACGTACCAGTTCTCGACGGTCAGGGGCAGCCCGGAGTCGTCGACGATGCGGGATGCGCAGGGCGCACCCTGCGGTCCGGCGGACATCGGCCCGAGCGACCTCGTCATCGAGGCGTCGCCGTTGGTACCCCAGCCGGTGCCGACGAACTCGTTGAGATTCGCCAGTGCTCCGGTGGTGCGGGCGCGCATCAGCAGTTCGGTGGTACCGATGGATCCGGCCCCGAGAACGAGGGTGTCGCAGGTGACGGTGCGAGTCTCGACGACGTTGCCGAATGGGTCGAGGCGTTCGATCTCGACGCGGTAGCGGCCGCCGGATTCGGTGCCGATCGCCGCGACGCGGTGGCTGTGACAGACGGCCGCGCGTCCGGTGGCCTCTGCCTGGGGGATGTAGTTCTGCGTCAGGTCGTGCTTGGCACCGTTGGAGTTGCCGAACGTGCTCGCGCCGACGGTCGCGGACGGCCGAGACCGGCCGGCGATCTCGTCGCGCACGACGTTCCAGTTCCAGTTTCCGTCGACCGCTTCCGGGGTGAATCCTGCCCGTCGGGCGTGATCGTCCCAGGTGCGCGAGTGCGCAAAGTTCGGGCTGTTGTACACGTCCTCGGGCATCGCCGACGGCCGGAGCATCGAACGGGCCTTGGGGTACCAGGTGGCGGCCATCTCGTCGTAGCTCAGGCGTCCGCCGAAGGAGAGGTCGAAGAATTTCTTGTCCGGTGCGATGGTCACACCGGTGTACACGATCGAGCCGCCGCCGACGGCCGCTCCGCGCCACACCGAGAGGTTCTCGTAGCGGGTGGTGTCGAGGACTCCGCCGAAGAGGTCGACCGGTCCGACGGGCATGCCGGTGATGTTGGTGAACGAGCTCTGCTGCCACAGACCGCGTCCGTCGGCGGTCATGTCGGCGGTGAAGATCTCGCGCCAGGGGTCTCGTGGCCAGCGCAGTCCGCGCTCGAGCACGGTCACCTGGGTGCCGGCCTGGGCCATACGCAGCGCGGCGGCGCTGGCACCGAATCCGGAGCCGACCACGATGACGGACGAGTGGTCCGGTGGGCGCGGCGGGTCCGCGAACAGTTCGGGAACGAGTGACCGGATTCGGTCGGCACCGAGGGGGAGTGCGCCGGCGGGGGCGGAACCCGGCAGGCCGGCGGAGCTCAGGGCCGGAGCGGCGGCAGCGCCGAGCATTCCGGCAGCGGCCAACCGCAGCAATTGCCTTCGGTTCACGGAAAGTCCCCCTACTTGACTCACGGACAGCGTTGTCGATTCTGTCGTGTTTGCCGCGAGAAAGCGAACGGTTCGGTCGGTCTCGAGGATGCTTCCCAGCTCGGCCTCAGGTTTGCCTGTCAGACTTCCGCTCATGGTTTCGGCTTCGGTGGCTCTGTTGTTGCTTGTCACGGCGGTGGTCGGCATCGCGGCGCACCTCCTCGACTCGCGAGGACAGGGGATGCTCGTGGCCGCTGCGTTGGCACATGTCCTCATGCTCGCCGCTGTGCCCGGCACCGTGGTCGCAGGTTTCGCGTTCGGTTGGTGGGGTGTGGCGGCCGGCGCGGCGATAATGGCGAGCGCCGCCGCAACGCAGATGCCCCTACTGCTGCGAAGATCGACAACGAACTCCGACGCCTCGATTCTGACAGTGCTGCATGCCAACATCTGGCTGGGGCAGGCCGATCTCGACGCGGTGGTCGCGCTGGTCGACGAGCACCGCCCCGATGTGCTCACCCTCGTCGAGTTGACGCCCGAGGCGGACGCGCAACTTCGCCTCAGGCTCGCGGGGTCGTTGCCGCATACGTACGTGAGCGCTGCCGCGGGCGGCGACGGAACCGGCATCTACAGCCGCTTCCCGCTCGTGGACCAGCAGCGCCACGACGGCTTCGTGACCGAGTTGCTCTCGGCGCGGGTGGAGATGCCGGGCCGCCCGCTCGTGTTCGCGGTGCATCCCGTGCCGCCGTGGCCGCGGGAACCGTCCGAATGGGTCCGCGAGCTGGGGCTGCTGCGGCAATTGCTGGCCAAGATTCCCGCAGACGACGGTCCCGTGGTGGTGGCGGGCGATTTCAATGCGACGCAGGATCATCGGCGATATCGAGACCTGCAGGACGGGCGTTTCGTCGATGCCGCGGTGGCCACCGGAGCCGGCATGCTCAGGACGTACCCGGCGCACACCTGGCACCCGCCGGTCATTGCCATCGATCACGTTCTGGTGGCCGACATGGCGGTGCGTTCGGTCGAGGCCGTGACGATTCCCGGCTCCGACCACCACGGCATCCTGGCTCGGCTGGCCTTCGGTCCCAGTCAGCCCTGATCAGGGCTGCGCGGGCAACTGCTGCACCGACCACTTGTTGCCGTCGGGGTCGGCGAAGTACACGAACGTGCCCCAGCCCTCGTCCTTGGGCGGGTCGATGATCAGTCCGGCCGCGGTGAGGTGTTCGTAGGCGTCCTGGACGCTCTCCACGACCATCAGGATTCCCGCTCCCTTGCCCGGTTCGGCATCGGTGATGTTCTCGCCGATCGCGATGGAACACGCCGAGCCCGGGGGAGTGAGCTGGACGTACCGGATGCCGTCCCAGGGCCGAGCATCGTGGTCGGCGTTGAAGCCGATCGAGACGTAGAAGTCCTTGGCGCGGTCCACGTCTGTGACGGCAAGGGTGACGAGTTCGATCTTCATGGTGAGGTTCATGAAGCAATGATGAGCGCCATTGCGGACATGTTCGGTCCGCTATGACGCCTCGTCGAAGAATGTTCCGAGAATTCTTCGTCCGCCCTCGGCGACGCGACCGAGGACCTGTGCGTTCGGTGCCGTTCCCGCAGGCATGTGTGCGTCGAGCATCGTTTGTTCGGCAGGTGTGAGCTCGACGTGGAACTGCAGGCCGAGACCGCTGCCGAACCGGAACGCCTGATTGCGGTAGAGATTCGAGCTCGCCAGGAGCACCGCCCCGGCGGGCAGGTCGAAGGTATCGGTATGCCAGTGCACCACCGAGACCGAATCTGCTCCGAAGAGCGATACACCGGCATCGGTTGCGGTGACCTCTCCGGCACCCAGCTCCGCGACAGGACCCCGGTACACCGCACATCCCTGCGAGGCCGCGAGTAGTTGCGCACCGAGACACACCCCGAGCACGGGAATGTTCCGGCGCAGACACTCGGCAATCAGTTCCCGTTCGGTCCGCACGTGAGGGTGAGCGACATCGCCCCACGCGTCCATGGGTCCGCCCATCACGATCAACCCCGTGACCGCATCGGCTGTGGGCAACGAGTCCCCACTTCCCAACGCGGCCACCGTGTACTCGATTCCGCGCTCGGCCATGATCGTCCCGATCAGCGCCGGACCCTCGACATCGACGTGCGTCAACACCCACCAACTCATGACGAGAAATATGCCCGACGCCCCGGCGGTTGTCCTAGCTGTGCTGCTTTCCCTTCTCGACAGATCCCGCACTCGATCCGGTACGGACGACGCCTCGGCGCTGCGTCATACCGTCGAAAGGGCGGTGCACGCGGAGAAGACAGGGCTGCATCGGTTCTGGGTGGCCGAGCATCACGGTGTACCCGGCATCGCGTCGGGCGCTCCGGCGGTACTGGCTGCGGCGGTGGCGTCGCACACCTCACGCATCCGCGTCGGATCCGGGGGAGTGATGCTGCCCAACCATCAGCCGCTGATCGTGGCCGAGCAATTCCTGATGTTGGAGTCCCTCTTTCCCGGCCGGATCGATCTCGGCGTCGGCCGTTCGCTCGGGTTCACCGAACCGGTACGCGCAGCTCTACGTAGCGCGCACGCCGATACCTTCGATACCGACATCGCCGAATTGCGTTCGTATCTGGACGGTTCGGCATCGGTGACCGCTCGCCCGGTCGCCGCGCCTCCGCCGGTGTTCGTTCTCGCGACCGGTGCCGGCCTCGAGGTTGCCGCCCGCGCCGGTCTTCCGGTCGTCGTCGGTGGACCGGTGTTGCACAAGACCGACCCATTGGCGATGTATCGCAAGAGTTTTCGACCCTCGCCCGCCAATCCTGAACCGTACGTGATCATCTCGCTCGACGTGACGATCGCAGCCGATACCGCCGACGCGCGCAGGCTCGCGTTGCCGGAGGCGTGGGCCATGGCCAGGTCGCGGCGAGAGGGTGAATTTCCGGCCCTGGAGCCGGCGTCGGCCATCGACGACTCGCAGTGGACGCCGCGGACGAGGGGCCGCATCGACGACTCGCTCGCGTCGACGATTCTCGGTACCGCAGGGGAGGTGCGCCCGCGGCTGGAGGAATTGATCGATCGCACGGGCGCGAACGAGATCATGGCTTCGACATCGACGTACGATCGCGCCGAGTTGTTCGACGCGGACGCCGCTTTCGCTCAGCTCGCCGGTCTCTTGGGTACAACAGGTGTCGTTGGTTCAACAGGTGCCGTCGGCTGAACCGGTGCCGTCGCCGCCAGGGCTGCCACGAGGTCGCGTTGGACGTCGGTGACTGGCTCGGTGGCGTCGACCACCGCCGAGACCGGTAGTTGCAGTCTTCGGTCGGCCTCGGTGCGGAAGACGAGCCCGGTCTTGGGAGTGCTGTCGGCGGTGCTGGCGTACAGAATCGTCCAGCATTGCGGATGGTTGAGCAGTTCGGCGCTTGCGGTGTGATCCGATGCGACAGGCGGCCCGAACGTCAGTGGAAGCCCGCTGCGTTTCATCTCGCGTTCGATCACCCGGTGCAGCAGGATCTGTTCGCTGCGTTTGGGCAGCAGTAGCGGGTAGTCGGCGAGTTGGCTCAGGCTCGGATTGTCCTCGCCGGCCAGCGGATGACCCTCGGCGAGCGCAACGACGAGGTCCTCGGTCCACAGTTCGGTCACGTGCAGTCCCGAACGTTCGACGCTGCCGCGAATGAGCGCCACCTGACAGTCTCCGGACGTCACCGCTTCGATCTGTTCTGCGAATCGTTTCAGCACGAAGTCGATCTCGGCGTCGGGATGGTGTTCGCGCACCGAGACGATGGCGGCGATGGCGTTCGCGGCGAAGGTCATGTTTCCGGTGAGGCGTAGTTGGTTTCGGCGGCGCGCCGTCAATGCCAGGGCGGCTTGCTCGAGCTCCACCATGTGCCGCGCGATGGAGACCAATTGTGCTCCCACAACGGTCAATCGAACGACGCGTGAGGTTCGCTCGAACAGCGGCTCGCCGATTTCTCGTTCCAGCTTGCCGATCTGCAGACTGATCGCGGACTGCGAGACGTAGCAGCGCTCGGCGGCACGCGAGAAGTTCAGTTCTTCCCCGACCGCGAGGAAGTACTTCAGCTGTCGCAGTTCCACGCGCGTCTCCAATCATGAGTTCTACTCATGGATGCTATTCCAACTTTCGCGTTGATAGACCACCGAGGTCGGAGTTTCATGGAGGTAGTTCTTCGTTTGGGAAAGGACTTGGGCTCAGAAAGGGATGTGCTGTGAAAACGTACGACGTCGTCATCGTGGGATCGGGATTCGGAGCGTTGGCTGCTGCCAAGTCTCTGGGCAAGGCCGGTGTGACGTTCTCGCTCATCTCCAGCACCACCGAGCACCTCTTTCAGCCGCTGCTCTACCAGGCCGCCACCGGAATGCTCTCGACGGGTGAGATCGCCCCGCCGATCCGACGCATCCTCGCGCAGTACGACTCCGCCGACGTCCGCCTGGGTCGCGTCGTCGACGTCGATCCCGAGGCGCACCAGGTCACCTACATCGGTGCCGGGCAGAGCCACACCATCGGCTTCGGTCGGCTCATCGTCGCAACGGGTGCCACGCAGGCGTACTTCGGTCGCGACGAATTCAAGGACCGCACGTTCGCGCTCAAGACCGTGGACGACGCGATTGCGCTCCGTGAGCAGATCCTGAGCTGCTACGAGACCGCGCACATGACGACCGATCCCGCCGCCCGCAAGGAGCTGTTGAGCTTCGTCGTCGTCGGTGCAGGCGCGACGGGCGTCGAATTGGCCGGCCAGATCAGGGATCTCGCGCACCGCTACTTCGCCGGCTCGTTCCCCGACATCGAACCGGGCGACGTCACGGTCACCCTCGTCGACGGTGTGAAGGAAGTATTGCCCGCATTCGGCGGCAAGCTCAGCGCGTACGCCCGCACGAAGCTCGAGAAGTCGGGCGTCGACGTCGTCACCGGGGCCATGGTCACCGACATCGCCGACGACGTCGTGACGGTGCAGGACGTCGACACCAAGACGTCGCGTACCTACCCGGCCAAGACCGTCATCTGGTCGGCCGGCGTTCAGGCGAGCGAGTTGGCGGCCACGATCGCCGAGCGGACCGGATGCGAAACCGACCGTGCCGGACGCCTTCTCGTACACGAGGATCTGACGGTCGGCTCGGCGAAGGACATCTACGCGATCGGCGACGTGACGTCGTTGAACAAGCTCCCCGGACAGTCACCCGTGGCGATGCAGCAGGGCAGGCACGTCGCGAAGATGATCATCGGGAAGGTCGACACCGGGACGCCGTTCAAATACACCGACAAGGGCAGCATGTCGATCGTCGGCCGATTCAGTGCTGTGGCACGGCTGTTCGGTAAGGTCGACATGTCCGGGCCCATCGCCTGGCTCATGTGGCTCGCGGTGCACCTGATGTACCTGGTCGGCTTCCGAAACCGCTACGTTGCTGTGGTGTCGTGGATGACCTCGTACATCGGCGACAAGCGACCACACTTCCAGTACACCGACCACTCGGCCTCGCTGGTCGAGCGCGCCGGTGAGGCTGCGGATGACGAGGAACGAAAGGCAGCCTAGCTGCTCACCAGGCCGTTGCGGTAGGCCCAGATAACCACGTGGACTCGGGTGTTGACGTCGAGTTTGCGACAGATGTTCCCGACGTGAGTTTTCACCGTGCTCTGTTCGAGGTGCAGGGCCCGGGCAATCTCGTTGTTGCCCAGGCCCTGCGCCAACAGTTGCACCACTTCCATTTCGCGCAGACTCAGATCATGTTGCGGTGCAACGGAAGTAGGTGGACGCGGGGTGCCCCGGCGGGCGAACTCCGTCATCAGACGCGGAGTCAGGCGGGGTGAGAGCACCGCACCGCCGCCGGCCACGGTGACCACCGCGTCGGCGAGCTCGTCCGGATCGGTGTCCTTGAGCAGAAAGCCGGATGCACCGCTGTCGAGCGCCGCGAACACGTACTCGTCGAGGTCGAACGTGGTGACGACGATGATTCGGATGGTGTCGAACCGCGCCAGAATCTCCCGTGTTGCGGTCAGTCCGTCTCCGTTCGGCATCCTGATGTCCATCAGTACGACGTCGGGGCGAAGGTCCGTAACCTGTTGCACGGCATGCTTTCCCGAGGTTGCGTGTCCGACGACGTGGATGTCGGGATGGCCGGCCAGAAACAGCTCGAACCCCTGTCGAACCACGGGCTGATCGTCGGCGATCAGGACGGTGATCATGCCGGCACCTCGATCATGCAATCAGCTCTGTGGGCCGGGAGATCTTTCCGTTGACAGGCAGCCGAGCGCGTACGGACCATGCCGTTCCGTCGGCCGACAATCCGGAGTCGAGGGTTCCTCCGAGCAGTGCGGCTCGCTCCTGCATTCCCGGGATGCCGAAACCCTGCCCCGCCGATTCGCGCCGGCCGGAGGCGTCCGAGGTGATCGTGTTGCTCACGGTCACCTCGATGACCGACGAACGATCGGATACCTGCACGGTCACATCGCAGTTGGGCGCATGGCGTCGGGCATTGGACAACGCCTCCTGAACGATGCGGTAGCACGTCAATTGCACAGCGCTGTCGGTGTCGCCTGTGTCTCCGGCGGTGTTTACCCCGATGTCTACCGTGATGGACGCGAACGATATTCGTGACTGCTCGATCAGACCGGGTATGTCGGCGATCATCGGCTGCGGTGCGCTGTTCCCATGTCCGTCGTCGGTGGTGCTCGGGCGCAGGATGCCGACGATCTGGCGCAGGCTGTCGAGGGTGCGCTGGCCGTGTCCGATTGCACCGGTGAGCAGTTCGCGTGCCTGCTCGGGGTCGCTCGTGATGAGAGTCTTGGAAGCCTTGGCTTGGATGAGCATTCCGGTCAGGTGGTGGGCAGCGACGTCATGGAGCTCGCGAGCCATGGTTCTTCGTTCGTTGTCGAGTGCCGCATCCAGTTGTTGCCGGTGTTCGAGTTCGGCTCGGTCCAGTGCCGCCTCGTTCTCGAGTTCCTGGGTCCGGTTGCGCGCGATGTACTTTCCGAGGGCGATGAGCACCGTGTAGTTGATGATCAGATTCGCCACCTGCTCGGCCACCACACCGATCGTTCCACCGGGGCCTGCTGTGGCATCCGGGAAAGACAGGCGGGTGTCGACGCTGACGGCGATTTCGAGGATCAGCCCGACTGTGAGGGGTGCGAACAGGCGTAGCCCGGTCACCCGAATTGCCAACGCGGCGATGCCAAACCAGTACAGCGGGGTGAACCCAAGAGTGCGGTCGGGCAGAACCAGAATCAGCGCCACACTGATGGCTACCACCGTCAGATAGGACGTGACGGGAAACGACCGGCGTGCACACGTCACAGCAGTCATAGCGATGATGGCGACGACACTCACCGCGATCAGGGCTGGGCTGCCGACGAGTTCGTCCCTGGTGTCACCGACCATGCCCGTGGAGAGCTGGAACCCGGCATAGACAACGGTGGCAAGCAGCATTTCGATCGGCAGTATGGCGGGATTGAGCGGCTGCCACGCGGGTCTGAACCTGCGCAGCATCGTGGAACCAGCTAGCATCGTGGAACCGGCCGGCACCCGCGAACCTCCCAGCATCAGTGTCGACTCCGTTCTCCTGCAGTATCTTTCGAGCTCGCATCTTTCGAGTCTGTGTTCTTGGAACCCAGCACCCACAGTGGTCCGGTCACGAACCAGAAGAACGTGATGACGCCGAGTGGTTGGATCACGGTCTTCAGCGCTGCTGCCTGCTCCGAGTCTGCCACGGTGTATGCGAGTCCGTAGGTGATCACCAGAGCGATCGCCGCTGCGCACAGCCACTTCACGAATCCTCGGATCTCGTTGCGGTAAGCCCGTGGGCCGCTCTTGGGAGGCTTCACCGGTGCGGGTCCGCCGGCGAATCGGTGCGCGAAGCGCACATCGAGCCAAGCCACGGTGGAGTGTGCAAATACGACGGTCCAGCCGAGGTAGATGCCGGCGAGACGGTGGGCGAATTCGACCTCGCCGCCACGATGTAGATCCAGGGCCACCGCCGCGACGAGGACAAGATCGAGTACCGGGAGGAGGGCGAGCGTGATCGTGCTGGCGCGTCTCATGCGTGCCAGGTAGCGCAGGCACAGTCCGCCGATCACCAGTACCCAGAAGCCGACCTCGCAGACCGCGATCGTGAGCAGAATCGGATTGTTCATGGCCCGATTTCACCGCAGCCGATGTGCGCGCGATACCCCCGCGGAGGCGTCGTAGCTGGTGGTTCGGCCGAAGGTACGACGCTGCGCTCCACCGAAAGTCGTAGCCGAACGCGCTACTGTGGAATCACGCATACAGGACACGTAGGCAATACCAGGGAGTCCGCCATGGCAGGCAAGAAGATCGACAGAGTGCACGCACAGTCCGCGTTGGAGACGGTTCGTGAGAATCCCGGCATCGCATTGATCGCCGCGGCACCTGCACTGGTGGTGCTGGCAGTGGTGTGGTGGCTGCTCGGGTTCCCCGCGGCGCTGATCCTGTTGCTCGCAGCAGGCGGTGCCGGCTACCTGTACCTCAGGAACCGCTGACTACCGATTAGCACTGACTACTGATCAGCGCGGGGGATGCAGAACTCGGTGATCGTGGCCGAGCTTGCTGCGATCTCTGCCCACGTTTTTTCGGTGGTGAGCACTGCTATCGCAGAAGTGGGGAAGCGGTGCCGAACCTCGCGGGCGACGTCGGTGTCGTCGTCTGCCGCCAATTCGAGTGCAGTCCAAGGGATTCCGGGCTCGTGCCCGACGACCAGCAAGGTCGATACCGTCACGTCGTCGAAGTACGTGTCGGCGAGACGGATTTCGTCGATGATCTCGTCTGCGGATCCGCCGTAGATGTCGCGCTCGAAGCGGGTGGGAGCATCGCCCAGACCGGTGGCGGCCAGGGTTTCGCGAGTGCGCAGGGCCGTCGAACACAGCACTGCGTCGACGCGGCCGACGTGCTCGGCAATCCAGGCTCCGGCAAGTCCCGCCTCGCGTTCGCCGCGCGGCGCCAATGGTCGCTCGTGGTCGGGAACGCCGTCGGGGTAGCCGGATTTGCCGTGCCGCATCAGCACGAGGGTCCTAGAGGTCGCCATGCCGTCCACCGTAAACGGTCAGAGGCGCAGAATCGGGGACAACATTCACCGGTTCTGGGAAGACGAACTTGCGCATTGCCCACCATCGGAACGCGGTCGCCAGGAGTGTGCCGATGATCGAGCCGCTGACGAAGTCGGCAATGTTTTCGGTGAGGAAGGACACGTTCGGGGCGCGCAGATCCAGCATGTAACTGGACACCCACAGCGGTAGCTGGTTGATTGCCAGGCCGGTTCCGGCGACGGCGAAGAACAGCGCTGCCTCGTGGTGCCGGCGACGTCCGCCGCGGGCGGTGAAGGACCATTCCCGGTTGAGGATGTACGACACGATCGTCGCGATCAGCACCGCCAGAACGTTCGCTGTCACCGGCTTGTCCTGCAGGATCGTCCACTTCAGGCCGAAGAACAGTACGACGGTGACGACGAAGGTGATCGCTCCGACGATGAGGAACTTGAGAGCCTCGGCGTGCTTGACGAGGGGCTCGAGCCATCGCTCGGGAACGTGGTCGGTGAGACGGTCGGACACATGCATCCCATCGACGTTACCTCGAGTAACGGATCTGGCCGGATTCGTCGCGGCTGCGAAGACCGGCTAGAGCCGCGTCGTCAGGTAGTACCGCAGCAGTCGGCGCACCTCGTCGGATGGGAGTTGTTCGGGATACGTCACTGCGTGCAGCGTGAGCCCGTCGACGTAGATGTGTAGTTCGGCGACGGCGTTCTCGTCTGCGTCGCTTCCGAACGAGAATTGCGGCGAGTTCGGCAGATCCAGATGGCGTAGGTGCGCCCACGCGAGTCGGCACAGGTACCGGCTCCCGAACCATCCCGCGGTCTTGAGGGCGGCCAACCGGTCGTCGAATCGGGCTCGGGCGATCGCTTCGAGCCATACCGACGCCTCGACGCGGCGGTTCTCGTCGAGTGGGAGCATTTCTTCGAGGACTCGGACAGCGCGCGCCAGTCCGTCACCCTCGGTGGGGTGTGCTTCCAACCGATGCACGATGCGCTGCGTCATGGCCTCGGCTGCGAACAGCACCAGTTCTCCTTGGTCGGAGAAGTAGTACCGCAGTGATCCGGGGGAGACGCCGGCCTCGGCGGCGACGCTGCGCACGGTCGCCCCGTTCATCCCCGCTCGCTCGATCACGCGCCAGACGGCGGCGACGATCTCCGCTCGGCGAGCTTCGTGGTCGACGATCTTCGGCATCGGTCTGTTCTAGCACGTGTGGATTTTTCCGACACGGATGTGTGAAATAGATGTTATGGTACAGCTGTGTTTTTTAACGTGATCGGGCTGGCGCTGTTGGACAGCATCGGTGTCGGCACGCTCGTCGTCCCGCTGTGGATGATGGTGCAGCCGTCGTTCCGGGTTCGAGGGGTTCTGTTGCACCTGGGCGTGCTGGGGCTGCTGTATCTCGGGGTCGGCATCACGCTGCTGACGCTGATCGAAGACGCGACCGCTGCCTTCATGACCCATGCGGTACCCGGAAATGCGTGGGTGCGGATCACTGTGGGTGGTGTCGTTCTGCTCGCGGGGCTCGTCTGCGATCGACGGCGTCGACGCCCGAGTGGTGCGTGGTGGATGCGGGCACCGGCGAGTGCTCGAGGTGTGGTCCTCCTCGCTGTTGCAGTGGGCGCGGTCGAGGTGTCGACGATGCTGCCTTATTCAGCCGCGATCGACGCGGTGGCCGCGTCCGGACGGGGATGGGCATTCTCGGTCTCGATTCTGGCGGTCTACGTACTCATCACCCTGCTACCGGCTCTGGTTCTGCTCACCGCCAGAGTCGCTGCATGGCAACTCGTTTCGTCACTTCTGTGGCGTCTGATGCACCGCGTCGAACGCTGGAGCCAGGACGTGGTGGGAACGGTACTGATCGTCGTGGGTGCGCTGCTGGTCGCAGATGCGGCCATCGAGATGAACCTGGTGTGACGTCGGCCCCGGTCGACCCGAGGAAAGGATGCGTCATGAGGGCAGGAAAATTTCGGGCAACCGATGCGCGCAGCATCGTCATGATTGTCGTCGGCGCAGTGTTGGCGCTGTCCTTCTGGGACCTGCGGGTGTTCTGGTTCCAGGGCGGCCCACTCGGCTGTGTCCTGATGGTCCTCGCTGTGGTGGACGTATGGGACTCGCGGCGCGCCACCGACAGGCGCGGAATTGTCGGGGAGTTACGCGACGACATTTTCGGACGCGAGGATTCGACCGACACGCCGGATCACGATGGTCGACGGTGACCGACGTCGCTGCGACGGTACTGAATTTTCGGCCTCCGCATGATAAACAAGTCCGGGGGTCGACAGCTGTTCGATGACAGGCGATGCGGTGCTGAGTGGATGGTGGTGACCTGGTGGCGAGCAGTCTGGATGCGAATGCCGCGGCTCATTCGCGTCGACGTGGCTTGACCGCAGTCGGCACGGCCGTGTCGATTCTGGCTCTGGTAGCCGGTTGGGGCGTCGTCTACTTCATCGGTCTGGTGGGTGCGCTGTGGCGTTTCCGCGAGCCGAATGCGCCTGCGCCCGTACTCACACTGTCGGATCAATGGATGGACCTTGCGGTCGGCGTGGTTCAGGTGGCGATCGGGGCGGCGGCGATCGCTGCGGTGTATTTCGTTCGGCGTCGCACGTTGCCCGCGGTATGGCCGATGCGTCGCGGTACTGCGCTCGAGGCGGCGATCACCTGGTGCGCTGCGATCGGTGCTGCGTCGGCATTGCTGCTCGTGCTGTCTCGGATGGATGTGCTCCGCTTCAGCTTCTCGGTTCCGGCGTCGGTCGAATCCGATTGGCTTGCAGTGGTTTCCGCGCTGGCCGTCGGTCTGCGTGAGGAGCCGATCCTGGTGGCGCTTCCGGTGTTGCTGCTCGTGGGCAGGTTGCCGATCTGGGCAATCATGGCGTTGTCTGCGACGATGCGGGGCTTCCTCTATCTGTACTTCGGCGGTGGCGGTTTTCTCTGGGCGCTGTGCTGGGGTGCAGCGGCGGTGTGGGTGTTCTATCGCTACCGACGACTGTGGGTGTTGATCGCAGTGCACGGTCTGGTGATGAATGTTCAGGTGTTCGATCGAGTGATTCCGTCCGACAATGCCGCAACGATCATGCAGTGGGTCAACATTCTGATCCTGTTCACCGCGCTGTTGTGGTGGCTGACCCCGAGGGCTCTGGAGGCGTTTCTGCCGAACACGGTGGCCGTTCGTTACGGCGATTCGACTGTCGAGACAACGCCTATGGTGGCCGAGGTCGTGCTCAATCCCGAGAAGCTCGATCCGGATACACCCAGAAGAAACCCGCCCGTCAAGCCCTGACCATTCGGGCTTCGACGCAATCCCAGTCCGGGTCGAACCGGGTGGTGCCGTCCACTTCGAACCGATGCTTGCGATAGAACGCCATTGCGCGCTCGTTGGCCGCTGCGTCCCACAGATATGCAGATCTGTTCCGGTGGCCGATTGCGTCGACCACAATTCGCTGGCGACGCCGGTGCTCTGGTGTTCGGGATCATCCCCGGATACGTCGCCTTCCAGATTGCCACGTGAGCGGTGCCGAGTTGGTCCTCATCACCCGGCCAGACGTCACGAATCGAGTAATTGCCCGCGGTTCCGTTATGACGATCCCGACGCCGAATGCGCGTGACATATTCTTGTCGGACCCCTCTCGTAAGATCGAATGCATGTTCGATACCGGGGGGTGGGGCGTGGCGGAAACGCCACCGGTCGATGACTGTATTGCGGGGTTTCTCGACGTGATCGCGCTCAACCGCGTCCACGAGAACCTTGCCAGGGCAGGGACCGTACTCGCGTACTGCGACGTACTCGAGATGCGACTGGAGGCTGCCGAAGCCGCCGGTGGCGATCCGGGCGAGACGGTCCGCGGCGCGTTGTGCGACTTGGCCGTGACGATGACCGGCACGCGTCGCGATGCGTCGGTGGTGCACGACGTCGCGGAGCGTCTACATCGAATGCCGTTGACGGCCTTGCGTTTCGTGACCGGAAGCTTCGACTGGTCGACGGTGGTCACCATCACCTCGGTGTTGCATCGCGCCACTGACGAGACCATCTCGAAAATCGAATACGAGGTCTGCGCCGCAGGTGGCCGAATGCGTCCGCAGGCCTTGCGGAACCGAATCTGGCGGTTGTGGATGAAGGCCGATCCGGACGGCGCTGCGCAGGCTCGCGAGACGGCGAAGTCGGAGGAAGTCGGAGTGCGGATCGTGCGAACCGGTCCCGGCGGTATTTCGTCGCTCATCGCGAAGATCACGGATCTCGAAGCGGCCGAGGCAGATGCGCTCATCGTCGAGATCGTCGGCACGGTCTGCAAGGACGATCCGCGGTCGACGGGGATGCTGCGGGCCGCCGGACTGATGGCGTTGCTGCACGGCGAGCATTCGCTCGTCTGTCAGTGCGATCTCGGTGACGAGTGCCCGGTTGCCGGTGCCGCCGACGATCTCCCACCGAGGCGCGGACATCTCCTGCAGATCGTGGTGGCGGTGGAGACGCTGCTGGGACTGTCCGCGGAGCCCGCGACCTTGGCGGACGGAACTCCGATCGATCCCGAGGTGGCGCGCATCGTCGCCGCCGACGCGAAATGGCAGGCAATGCTGACCGAGTTGGTCGACATGCTGAAGCCCGAGCAAGGCAGCCCCGACGAGCGCGGCTCGAACGACGAGAGCCCGAACGACGAGAGCCCGAAGGGCGAGAGCCCGAACGACGACGATCCGGATGAAGACACCCCGGATGACGACAGTCCGGACGATGACGGCCGGGAAGGCGATGGCCCGGACGGCGATGGCCCGGACACCGATGGCCCGGACGACTACAACCTGGACGACGACGGCCCGGACGACGACGGCCCGGACGACGACGGCCCGGACGACGACGGCGGTTCTGGCGACGATGGGCCCGGCGGTTCTGGCGACGATGGGCCCGGCGGTTCTGGCGACGATGGGCCCGGCGGTTCTGGCGACGATGGACCCGGCGGTCCCGACGATGAGGGCGGTGGTTCAACCGGAGGCAACGACTCGGTCGGTCCGTCTCCACCCGGCTTCCGTCTGTTGCGCACAGTGCTGGGCATCGGCCGGGTGCGCAGTGCCGCTCAGCTTCCGCCGATGCGCGGCGTATGCGCCCAAGGTTGTCCGCCGGCCGATCGGATTCTGGGGGAGGAGTCTGTCCGCGATGGGCTTGTCGCACGCTGGCTCGGTTGGATTGCCGAACAGCCCGAGCGTGCGCGCGGGATTTTTCCCGACGGTCATGGCGGCGAATGCGTTCCGTCGCGAGCCGCGGTGACCTATCGGCCGAGCGCGCGCGTTGCCGCTGTCGTGCGGGCGGCCTATCGCACGTGCACGTTCCCCAATTGTGACGTGCCCTCGGCCCGGTGCCAGATCGATCATGTGGTCCCGTTCGACAAGGACGATCCGGGGCGTGGCGGCTGGACGATCGTGACCAATCTTCAACCGGTGTGCGTATTTCACCATCAGGCGAAGACCTCGAAAGCGTGGTCGGCCGTGATGCTCGCCGGAGGGGCAATTCTGTGGTCGAACTCTCTCGGTCTACGCGCGGTCACGTTGCCGGAGTTCTCGATCGCGTCGCCTCCTCGACGCCGCCGTCGGCGGAAGAAGTCGGCCGACAATGCGCTGTCCCCGTTCCAACCCACCCGATGGGAGCTCGAATACAGCAGCTCTGCACCGCCGACACTCGCGGATTTTCGTTCCGCGTCATCGGACATTGCACGGAAGAAACTGGCGGATAAGAGACGTGCCTACCTCGACCACTGCCGCGTCGTACACGTGCGCATTCGACTCGACCGGAGCAGATACGATCCCGCCCCCTTTTGAACAAAAGACCGTCCAGGGTGTGGTCAGAACCGCACACCTGCTACCTTGAACGCCGTTCAAGTCTCTGGGGCAGGTGACCGCCCCACTCCTCGAGGAGCCACCCGTGTCAGAAGTCGACAGCAGTACCCGTCCGCCGAGCCGTAAGGTCAGCCGAATGAACGTCTCCGCCCGCGACATGGCGCAGATCGCAGTGTTCGCAGCGCTCATCGCTGCGCTCGGCCTGCCGGGATCGATCACGGTCGGCTTCTCCGGCGTCCCCATCACCTTGCAGACCCTCGGCATCATTCTGTCCGGCGCGATCCTCGGTGCCAGGAAAGGCACTGCTGCGGTCCTGGTGTTTCTAGCGCTGACGATGATCGGCCTCCCATTGCTGGCGGGTGGACGTACCGGTCTGTCTGCGATGGCCGGACCCACCGTCGGGTACCTCATCGGCTGGATACCGGCAGCATTGCTGATCGGCTGGCTCACCGCCCGCATCCTGCCGAAGTACTCGATCGCGCTCGGTCTTGCGATCAATGCCGTCGGCGGCATCGTGGTGGTGTACGTCTTCGGGATCATCGGCCTGATCCTGCGTACCGACGTCGGAGTCTGGGCTGCGATCACGTCCAACGGCCCGTTCCTGCCCGGTGACATCGCCAAGGTCGTCGTCGCGACCGTGGTCGCCAAGAGCGTGCACCGTGCATACCCGGGCCTGATCAAGGCGTGACTCTCGAGCTGGGAGGTCGAGGCGGCGACAACGGCAGCGTAAATGACCGGGCCGACAACCCGGCCATTGTCTGGTCGGGTCGCACGCTCACCTACGCCGACCTCGACGCAGCCGTCGAGCAATGGCCTCACCTCCCGGTGCACGACGCCTCAGCGCTCGAGCTACCCGAGGCGCTGATCTGCGTTTTTGCGGCGGCGCGGCAGGGAAGTGCGGTGCGAGTCGAGGATCCGGCCACCAGGCCGGATCGTGCGGAGGGGCCGAGTCCCGACGCTTTCCTGCTGGTCGCGACCTCCGGCTCCACCGGACGCCCCAAGCCGCTCGAACGCACTGCCGCGTCGTGGGTCGACAGCTTCCCCGAGTTCACCGGGATCACCGACATCCGCCCCACCGATTCGGTGCTGATCACCGGACCACTGCATGCCACGATGCACCTGTTCGCCGCCGTGCACGCACTGTGGCTGGGGGCCTGCGTCACCGACGACCCGGCCGAGGCCACGGCGGTGCATGCGGTACCTGCGGTGCTTCGCGACACGGTCTGTCGGATGCCCGGTGCGCGGGTGGCGGTCGCAGCTGGTGCCGGACTCGATCTCGCAGCAGCGCAGACGATCTCGGCCATGGGTGTCAGGTTGGTGGAGTACTACGGATCGGCGGAACTGTCGTTGGTGGCGGCACGGGTAACAGGCGAGCACGCGGCACTGCGATTGCTCCGCGATGTCGAGGCGCGCACCGAAGACGGGTATCTGGTCGTCCGTTCGCCGTACTCGGCACTCGGCACCACTGGCTGGTGCGGCGTCGGCGATCTGGCCGAGCTCAGCGGCCGCGAACTGCTCGTCCACGGTCGGGGGGATGCGGCGATCAATGTCGGCGGCACCACCGTCGTCGCAGAGGACGTCGAGCGAATCCTGACCGCACTCGACGGTGTTCGAGCCGCGGCTGCCATCGGATCTCCCCATGCGGTGTTGGGTGAAACGGTCTCTGCCGTCATCGAACTCGACGGATCCCGCGATCTCGACC
Organism: Rhodococcus sp. 14-2483-1-1; assembly: GCF_002259335.1. Lineage (NCBI taxonomy): Bacteria > Bacillati > Actinomycetota > Actinomycetes > Mycobacteriales > Nocardiaceae > Rhodococcus > Rhodococcus sp. 14-2483-1-1. Next base: position 97,475 of record NZ_NPFX01000015.1, read on the forward strand.
GTATCCGCGCCGACGCCCGCTCGATCATGACCAAGGAGGCACTGCCGCGACGGTGGACGGTGGTGCAGCAGCTACCCCGTACCTCGAGCGGCAAAATCGCCCGGAAAGCCCTGCTATGAGTACTCCCGTAATCGTTGCGGCCAAACGAACCGCGATCGGTATCGCTGGTCACGGCTTCGTCGATGTGACCGCCCCGAACCTCGCTGCACCGGTGCTGAAAGCTGTTGCAGCAGAAGTTAGTTCGCTCGGACTCCCGATCGACGACGTGATCCTCGGCAACTGTCTCGGCCCCGGCGGCGACGTTGCGCGTGTATCGGCCCTGCTCGCGGGGCTCGGTGTCGACGTCCCCGGCGTTACCGTCGACCGCCAGTGTGGATCCGGACTCGACGCCGTCATGCAGGCTGCGTCGCGCATCCGCAGTGGCGACGAGACGTTGATTCTCGCTGGTGGCGTCGAATCGGCCAGTACGAGTCCGTGGCGGTTCTGGCCGCCGGTCGACGGCGGCGAACCGGTTCGATACACCCGAGCGCCGTTCGCTCCCGAGGGTTTCGCCGATCCTGACATGGGCGTTGCGGCAGACGATCTCGCGCGTAGGCGTGGAATCGACCGGAAGCGGCAGGACGAGTACGCCGCACGGTCCTTCGCACGAGCTGCGGCACACGACTTCTCCGCCGAAATAGTCCCGATCGGAGAGCTGAGCGCAGACGAACGCATCCGCCCCAACATGACTGCCCAGCGCCTGGGCAGACTGCGTCCCACGTTCACGTCCGACGGCACCGTCACCGCCGGCAATTCCTGCGGAATCTCCGACGGTGCCGCAGTTCTGGCGATCACCACGGCCGAACGTGCCGCCGGAATGCCGGCACTGCGCATTCTCGGCAGCGCGGTGGCCGGGTCCGATCCGGCACTTCCCGGTCTGGGCCCGGTACCTGCGATCGAGAAGCTACTCACGCGCACCGGGGTGTCACTCGACGACATCGGGGTCATCGAGATCACCGAGGCGTTCGCATCGGTGGTGCTCGCGGTCTCGGATGCACTGGGCATCGACGAAGAGCGCATCTGCCCGGACGGTGGGGCCATCGCGATGGGTCACCCGTGGGGCGCATCGGGCGCAATTCTGCTGGTGCGCTTGGCGTCTCGAATGCTGCAACCGAGTGGTCCGGCACTGGGATTGGCGGCCTGCGCCATCGGCGGCGGGCAAGGAATAGCGATGTTGGTGGAGCGAGTGACATGAGCAGCATCAAGTTCGAGAACATTTCCCACTCCTTCGGGGAGCGGCAGGTACTGCATGGCATCGACCTGGAATTCGACGAGCGACGCATCGGCATCATCGGATCGAACGGGTCGGGGAAGTCGACGCTGGCTCGGATGATCAACGGTCTGATCAAGCCCGACTCCGGCCGCGTCACGGTCGACGGCGTCGACGCCGCGAAGAAGGGTGCGCAGGTTCGTAAGAAGGTCGGGTTCGTCTTCACCGACCCCGATTCGCAGATCGTCATGCCGACTGTCGCCGAGGATCTCGCGTTCTCTCTGCGTAGGTCCGGGCTGAGCAAAAAAGAGGTGGCCGACCGCGTCGACGAAATCCTCGTCCGCTTTCGACTGGATCAGCACCGCGATCACCCGGCGCATCTGCTTTCCGGTGGGCAGAAGCAATTGCTTGCGATCGGTGCCGTACTGATCAGGCGGCCGGAGGTGGTTGTTGCGGACGAGCCGACCACGTTGCTCGATCTGCGCAACGGACGCGTCGTCGCTCAGGCTCTGGATTCGATGGATCAGCAAGTCGTCGTCGTGACTCATCAGCTCGCTCTGCTGGACAGCTTCGAGCGTGTCATCGTCATCGATGACGGCCGCGTGGCGTTCGACGGTGCCCCCGCCGCAGCGGTTCCGGCGTATCGGGAGCTGATCGGGTGATCGGTCTCTACCGCCCCGGTACATCGCTGCTGCACCGAATGAGCCCGGGCTGGAAACTGTTGTCGCTCATAGTTGCAATTTTGGCGACCGTGATCTTCGCGCGCACCCCGCTCGAGGTCGGCGTGGTGGCTCTGGCGGTCGCCGCCCTGTTCGCTGTGGCCGGTATTCCGGCGAAAGTCGCTCTGGCGCAACTTCGTCCAGTGCTCTGGATGTTGCTGATCATCGGCGTGTTCCAGATACTGATCACCACGTGGCAACGCGCGGTGGTGGTGTGCGGGGTGCTGGTGATCTCCGTTGCCCTGGCGGCACTGGTCACGCTGACCACCCGGGTGACCGACATGCTCGACACCGTCACGAGAGCACTCGGGCCGATCCGACGCTTCGGCGTCGACCCGGATCGCATCGGGCTGCTCCTGGCCCTTGCCATTCGGTGCATCCCGCTGCTGGCGTCCATCGTCCAAGAGGTGTCCCAGGCTCGCAAAGCCCGCGGACTGCAATGGTCCATGACGGCTCTGGCAACCCCGGTTCTGGTGCGCGCCCTCCGCACTGCGGATGCGATGGGTGATGCCCTCGTCGCGCGCGGTGTGGACGACGACGGTGAAGACGATGGTGAAGACGAACCACGCGATGACCAGTGAGCTTCTTGCCGCCCGAACAGCGCGGCATTCCGACCGGGAAGACATCGCAATCGTCGATGCGACCGACCGAATCACGTACCGTGAATTCTGGGATCGGGTGACATGCGCGGCGACCGCATTGGCAGGGAAGCGTCGCATCGCGGTACTGCCGACGTCGGACATCGGGTCGCTGGTCGTGGTTCTGGCGGCAATGCATGCCGGTGTGAGTGTCGTTCTGCTGCATCGACATCTGTTGGCTCGAGAATTCGCCGATGTCACGGCGGTGTGTGAGCCCTCGCTGATTGTCGCGCATCCGCGCCAGCACGCACGAGTGCATCGTTGGGGTGCCGACACAGTGCTGGCACCCGAGGAGCTCACCACCGGCCGTGCCGCGCCGCTCGATCCACCCGCACGCAGCGCCGAACTCCTGGTCGGCATCACCTCGGGGACGACCGGACCACCCAAATTGTTCGTTCGAGATCAGGCGTCCTGGGCTGCCACGCTGGACCGGTCCGATGCACTGTTCGAGCTCGGGCCGGGCGATCGAGTGTCTGCATCCGGCACCCTTGATCACACGCACTTTCTCTACGGTGCGTTGCACGGGCTCACCCGCGGTGCGACGGTGGATCTACGGAAGGCGGCGGTCGCTCTCGAAGATGATCCGACACATCTCTATTCGGTACCGACCATCGCCTGGGACATCGCTCGATCCAACGCCCGGTATCCCGGCGTCCGCGAGGTGCTCTCGTCTGCGGCGCGATGGCCGCAGTCGGCCCGCACGGCATTGGCGACGGTGTTACCGAACGCAACCATGACGCACTTCTACGGTGCATCGGAACTGAGCTTCGTCTCGTACGACCGTCGAACTCCTGGCGGCACGGGCGTCGAGGCAGCGAGTGTGGAGGGCGCGTTGTTCGGCGGGGTGGAGGTGGAGACCAGGAACGAACTGCTGCACGTGCGCAGCGACATGCTGTTCGACGGTTACCTGAGCCGAGTCGGCGACCACACCACCCTGACGAACGGGCCCGTCGACGGGTGGATGACGGTCGGCGATCGCGGCAGTGTCGACGAGGGTCGACTGACGTTGCTCGGCCGCGGCAGCGAGACGATCGTTCGAGCCGGGCTCACGGTCGAGCTGGCCCCGATCGAGGCGGCACTGTTGTCGATCCCCGGTGTTCTCGATGCCGGAGTTGTCGGCGTTCCCGACGACCGCACCGGTGAGGTGCCGGCGGCGGGAGTGGTTGTAGCCCAGCAGAACTCACCCACAGTGGCGCAGATACGGCGGCACGTTCGCTCGATGTTGCCGAGCCCGAGCCTGCCCGTGGTGATCGCCGTCGTGGACGCCTTACCGCGCACCCCGCGCGGCAAGCTCGACCATCAGGCCTTGGGTGCCACCTTGGCCACGGTACGCACCGTCGGCTCGCCCGATGCGCCGGTGACAACGAACCAGACGGTCAACGCGCCGCCTTCGTAGCGGTGGCGCAGAGTCACGCGTTCGCCTGCCAGCACAGGGCTCAGGTACTCGATCACGGCGCGGTGCGGCGACGCGGCCAGCGCGGGTACGTCGACCAACAACTCCTCGATCGCATGCCAGTAGGCCGCATTGTTGAGGTGGTTGAATGGGTCGATATCGGTTGCGCGCAAAGGGAACTGAAGGTCGGTGTGCGATTCCGCGGGCACCGGCTCGATCAGCCATGCCTTCCATCGCAACCGGTGTTGATCGGTGGTTCGGGCCAGCATTTCCAGTGCGCCGTCGCTGATGCGGGTCGGCATTCCGGTGTCCTTGCTGATGTTGATCCAGAAGCCCTCGGTTTCGATACGACCACCCTTCGGGGTCGTCAGTGCCACGCGCATGTTCGACCACCGCGTCGACATCGACGAACACCACCGACGCATGTGCACGTGGTCCGGAAAGTGGATGGGCTCGAAGACGTCGATGACGGTGCGCCGCACGATCCACATCGGATCGGTCTTGCCCAGCGGCGTGGCATCGAGGTTGTCGGTACCGATGTCCTGCAGGTAGCGGGCGACTCCGTCGAACCGCAGTCGGTTGGTCGGATCGATGTCGCCCGTCCGCACCGGCCAGTTGTTCTCGAAGCCCTCACCGGGCGGCGGCTCCGGTGCCAGCTCGTCGTCGAAGCCGGCCGGTTCCACGCGTGCATTGGTCACGTTCGCACTGTACGCGCGCACCTAGACGATGTGACGGGCGCGCATACCGTCGAACACCGGTGCCACTCGAACCACGTCACCGGTGGTGGGAGCATGCACCATCTGGCCGTTCCCCATGTAGATCGCCACGTGTCCGGGTCCCGCAGGTCCCCAGTTCCCGAACAGCAGATCGCCGGGCTGCGCCAGTTCCATCGGAACCTCGGTGCCGACGTTCCATTGTGTTTCGGAGGTCCGGGGCAGCGTCACCTTCCCGCCCGAGGCCTTGAACAGGGCGTACGACGTCAGACCGGAGCAATCGAATCCACCACCGGACGGACCGTTGATGTTTCCGCCACCCCATACGTAGGGCAGCCCCAGGTAGTCCATCGCCAATTGCACTGCCCGGCCGCCCATTCCGGTGAGGTCGAGCCCCGCGAACGGGGTCAGTATCGAGGCGAACTGCGCCTCGGTCGCCCTGATGCGGGCCACATACGGCTTGGTCTGTGTCTCGTAATCGACTGTGCCCGAGGGCATACCGCCTGATCGCAGCACCGCTCCCGCGCCCGCGTTGTATCCGGCGAGGGTCAGGTCGAGTGTGTCACCGGAGACCTTGCCCTCTCGCTTCCAGCCGTCGACCTGCCCGTAGATGTCGCACAGCATCGTGCCCGACGCCATTACTGCGTCTCCGACGCTGTTGACGTCGACCACGCCGTTGCCGTCGTAGTCCTTGCCGTAGGTCGCCCACGTGCCCGGCATGAATTGCCCCGGTCCCTGTGCGCCGGTGCTCGAGACAGGCGCCGTCGGACCGTACCGAAAGCCATTCTCGGCGGCATAGAGTGCGGCGATCGTGGTGCCTTTGACGCCTCCGCAGATGTTGCCTGCTTTCTGCAGCCACGGCACGAAGGCGGTGATGGCTCCCACCGCCCCCAAGCCGATCGGGCCCACATTGATACCGGTGAACGTGACGGGCAGCCCGGGAAAGAGTGCGCGCCGAATGGCCTCGGCCGACGCCATGAACGCCGTCTGGGTGGCGATATCGGCTGCGGTGTACGTGCGGCCGGCGAACTGGACTGCACCGGCACCGAGTGCGGCTGCAGTTGACGAGAGAGCGGTTGACGAGAGAGCACTCGGCGCGAACACGCTGAACGGAAGTGGGGCAGACGGGGAGCCGGCAGCAGGTACAGCCGCAGCGGCAGTGGGGAGGGCAGCCAGTGCATCTTCCGCCGCGGTCGGCACCGCTACATCCTCGGCCGCCTCGATGTCTTCCACCGTCGGAAGGTTCGGGAGCATCGGCTCGACGGCAGTGTGCAGGCCGTCCGCGGCGTCGGACAACGTGCGATCGGCGATGTCGGCGGCAGGCTCGGGCATGGTGCCCAGGAGTTCGGTCCACTGATCGCTCATCGTCTTCGCCTGATCCTCGGCGTTGGCGGCAATTTCTGCGGCCTGATCCGTCACTGCCTGATCGGGAATCGGAGCCGGGGCGTCGGTTCCGGCGACAACACCGGCGGCGGACACGATGACGGCAACGATGACTGCGAATGGATCGCCTGCCATGTATCGACTCCTGCTACTCGAACGATCTTCCCCGAGCCAGGAGCTGTGATCAGTCTCACTCGGGTGCTGTACCCATCATGCACGGTGCAGTCGATCGACTCATGAGTTTTGCGAAACTGTCGGAGCGGCGAAACTCAGAGCTGCGAAACTGTCAGAGCAGCGAAACTCAGAGCAACGAGGTCCAGTAGTCCGAGAAGCGGATTCCGATGAGCGCGATGACGATTGCGTACCACACGGCGAGCAGCGTCCACCGCCATTCGAGGAAAAGACGGCCGATCGTGCCACCGTTGTTCGGGCCGGTGCTGATCAGGCGGCTCAGAGCCAGCACGAACAGCGGCATCGTCACGGCCCACACCACCATGCAGTAAGGGCACAGTGCGCCGATCTCGTACAGGCTCTGGACTATCAGCCAATGCACGAACACTTCACCGAGCAGCAGGCCGCCACTCATGCCGAGCCAGAACCAGTGCGGCAGTTCGACGCGGCCGAGCCACAGCACCCCGGCGACGAGCGCAACCGAGAACGCGACGATGCCCAGGATGGGGTTCGGGAAGCCGAAGAGCGCAGCCTGTTTCGTCACCATCACCGATCCGCACGAGAGCACCGGATTGAGGCTGCACGACGGTACGTACGACGCGTCCTCGAGCAACTTGAATCGCTCGATCGTCAGGGTCAGCGCAGCGAGTAGCCCGATCGCGCTGAAGACGGTGAAGACTGCGGCACCGACGCGGGTCCTCATGCTCTGGTACCGGCTGCCGCTCAGTTACCGGCTGCTGCAGCGGCGGAGAGGATGTTCTCCGGAGTCGGGTTGGAGACGTCGGTACCGTTGACGCGCACGCTCGGCGTCCCGTTGATGCCTTCGCCTATGACGGACTGCGTCTGGCTGGTGACCCAATCGGTGTAGCTGCCGTCGGTGATGCACGACGCGGTGGCGGGGGAGTCGGCACCGGCGGAGGTGGCGATCTCGACGAGCTTGTCGTCGGTCAATCCGGTGCCGTTCTCCGCGGGCTGCTCCGCGAACATGGAGTTGTGCCAGTCCATCCAGCTGTCCCGGTCGTTTTCGGCGACGCAGATCGAGGCGCTCGCGGCACGCGTCGAGTACATCGTGCCGTTCGAGAAGCGGTCGAGAATGGAGATGGGTCGGTAGTCCACCGCGACGTTGCCCGCGTCGGCCAGCTGCTGCAACGTCGACCCGCTGATGGACTCGAAGTTCTTGCACGCCGGGCACTGGAAGTCCTCGACGACACTGATGACGGTGGTGGCGTCGGGATTACCGAAGCGGATGGCACCGGTGTCGGTCAACGACGTGGGCGTCAGCTGCTGGCCCGGTGACGAGCTCGTGGCGGGAGATGCCTCACCCGACGTCGAGTTCCTGTTGACGATGAACAAGGCAATTGCTGCAACGAGCGCGATGAGAACCACAGCCACGACGATCTGGATCAGCGTTCGGCGATTCTTGTCGCCGTTCTGCATAGCCCTGATGTCTTTCGATGCCTTGTTGCTGGTGTTCACGGCGACCAGTTTATGCAGGGCAACCTGAGCGTCAGATGAGAGCAGCCAGTCGTTCGATGGCGAAGCGGTATCCGTCGATGCCGAGTCCGGCGATGACGCCACTGGCGATAGGCGACACGAAGGAGTGGTGTCGAAACTCCTCACGGGCGTGCACGTTGGAAATGTGCACCTCGATGATCGGGACCTCCGGGATGACGAGTGCGTCGCGCAGCGCCACCGAGGTGTGCGTCAGTCCACCGGGGTTGATGACGATGCCCGACGCCACCCCGCGGGCCTCGTGGATCCAGTCGATGATCTGACCCTCGTGGTTGGACTGTTCTGCTTTCACGGTGAGTCCGAGGTCGGCGGCGGTCTTCTCGCACAGGGCGACGACATCGGCGAGGGTGGCGTGGCCGTACACCTCGGGCTGCCTGGTGCCGAGCATGTTGAGATTCGGACCGTTGAGTACCAACAGCTGCTTGGCCATGACGTCACTCACTTTCTTGCTCCACGAACTACCGGGTCTGATCATTCCACAGCGTGGTTGACACAATCGTCTCGTGACTACAGGGAGAACCGTGTGGGTGGTGTGGGGCATCGGTGTCTTCGCCTACATCATCGGGGTGCTGCATCGCACGTCGTTCGGAGTCGCTGGTCTCAGTGCGGCGGATCGGTTCTCGGTGTCGCCGTCTCTGCTCTCGTCGTTCGTGGTGTTGCAGGTGATCGTGTATGCGGCGATGCAGATCCCGGCCGGCGTGCTGTTGGATCGGATCGGTTCGCGCAGGATGATCGCCGCGGGCGCGCTGATCATGGCGTCGGCTCAGATCACCCTCGCACTCACCGAGTCGCTCCCGGTCGCGGTGGCCGCTCGCGCGTTCGTCGGCGTGGGCGACGCTCTCACCTTCATTTCGGTCTTGCGGTTGGTGCCGCGCTGGTTCTCCCCGCGGCGGGTGCCGATCGTCTCGCAGCTGACAGGTCTGCTCGGCCAACTCGGTCAGGTGCTCTCGGCGGTCCCGTTCCTGATTCTGTTGAACGGGCCGGGTTGGACGGTCGCATTCGGCAGCGCGGCGGCATTGGGGCTGCTTGCTGTTGTGCTCGTGATCGCGCTGGTTCGAGATCGCCCCGGTGACAGCATCACTCCCGATACCGAGCCCACGTCGCTGCGGCAGACCATCGCGTCCATCGCGGAGGTGTGGCGACGCCCCGGCACCCGCCTCGGCTTCTTCTCCCACATGGGCACCCAGTTCTCGATCACGGTGTTCGCGTTGCTGTGGGGTGTGCCGTATCTGACGTCGGCGCAGGGCCTGTCCGCGTCGACGGCCGGAGCGTTGTTGACGGTGTCGGTGGCGGCCGCGGTGGTGTCGGGCATCGTGGTCGGTCTCCTCACCGGGCGCTACCCGATGCGACGGTCGTGGCTGGTGCTGGCGATCATGATCAGCAATGCCACGATGTGGGCCATCGTGCTGTCGCTTCCCGGGCCTGCGCCGCTGTGGTTGCTGGTGCTGCTCGTGGTGGTGATCTCGGTGGGAGGTCCGGGTTCGGTGATCGGTTTCGATCTCGCCCGCACGTTCAATCCGAGCGCAAATCTGGGGACGGCTCAGGGGATGGTGAACATCGGCGGGTTCCTGGCGTCGCTGTTGGTGATAGCGGGGATCGGTTGGATTCTCGACGCGATGGGCGGCTACACGTTCGACGGTTTCCGGGTTGCCTTGTTCGTGCAGTTCCCGGTGTGGATCGTCGCGATTACCGGCGTTCTGCTGACGCGCCGCAAGACCAGACGAGTGCTCGCGGCGGAGGGAATTCATCCGCACACGATGCGTGAGGTGCGAGACAGGATTCGTCGCAAATAAACCTTTGCTTAGACAGCTTTCTGCGAGCATGCTGGTGGTCCGAATATCGTTGTAGGACACAAGCAAACGCTACGTAAAGGTGCACTAAAGAGATGGTAACCGAGCGAGAAGTGACTCCCGCCAGCGGCGAGTATTCGCACCGCGAGATCATGACCATTCTGTCGGGCCTGATGATGGGCATGTTCCTTGCTGCCCTCGACCAGACCATCGTGTCGACGTCTGTGCGTACCATCGCCGACGATCTCAACGGGTTCTCGGTTCTGGCCTGGGTGACAACGGCCTACCTCATCACCTCCACGGTCTCGACCCCGCTCTACGGCAAGCTCTCCGATCTGTACGGGCGCAAGCCGTTCTTCATGACGGCCATCTCGATCTTCGTCGTCGGGTCCATGCTGTGCGGCATCGCGACGTCGATGTACGAGCTCGCCGCCTTCCGCGCTATCCAGGGCCTGGGTGCGGGTGGTCTGATGTCGATGGCGCTGGCCATCATCGGGGATATCGTGCCGCCGCGTGAGCGCGCCAAGTACCAGGGCTACTTCCTGGCCGTCTTCGGTACCTCGAGTGTGCTCGGGCCGGTCATCGGTGGGCTGCTCGCCGGGCAGTCGTCGATCCTCGGAATCACCGGCTGGCGTTGGGTTTTCTACATCAACGTGCCGCTCGGCATCATTGCACTCGTCGTCGTGTGGCGGGTGCTGAACCTGCCGGTGTACCGACGCGAAGCGCGCGTCGACTGGTGGGGCGCAGTGCTTCTCAGCGTAGGCCTCGTGCCGCTGCTCATCATCGCCGAGCAGGGTCGTGTGTGGGGCTGGAGCTCGCCACGCGCGTTGCTGTGCTTCGGAATCGGCATCGTCGGCGTCATCGCATTCGTGCTCGCCGAGATCAAGATGGGCGACGACGCCCTGATCCCCATGCGATTCTTCCGAAACCCGTTGTTCTCGTTGTGTATTGCCGTCAGCGTCATCGCCGGTGCTGCGATGTTCGGTGGTATCTCTCTGCTGCCGCAGTACCTGCAGGTCGTCAAGGGCTCCTCGCCCACTCTGGCCGGCTACCAAACCCTGCCGCTCGTGGGTGCACTGATGATCGCGTCGATCGTCTCGGGCCGGATGATCTCGAAGACGGGGCGCTACAAGATCTTTCCGATCGTCGGTACCGCGTTGATGGCGATCGCGATGTTCACGTTCCACTACGTGCACGCCGATACTCCGCTGTGGCAGACCATGGTCGTGATGGGCGTGTTCGGTCTCGGTCTCGGTTCGATGATGCAGCCGCTGACGCTCGCCATCCAGAACGCGATGCCGCCCAAGGACATGGGTGTATCGACCTCTGCCGCAACGTTCTTCCGCCAGATCGGTGCGACGGTGGGTGTGGCGGTGTTCCTGTCGATGCTCTTCACTCAGCTGACCCCGAAGACGGGCGATGCACTGATCGCCGCGAGCTCGACGCCGGCCTTCCAGCAAGCGGTGCAGACCGCGGCAAGCAGTTCCGATCCACTGGAATCCGGGTTCGCCCGGGCCATTGCGTCGGGTGACGCCTCGGTCGCCGGGAGTGCGCTGCAGGACAGCTCGTTCATTCAGAAGCTCGAACCCGCACTTGCCGAACCGTTCCGGATCGGCTTCTCGGATGCCATGGACTACGTGTTCCTGGCCGTGTCGATCCTGATGGTCATCGGGTTCGTGCTGGTGCTGTTCCTGAAAGAGGTTCCGCTGCGCACGATGTCGGGGCTGGCCGCAGCGCAGCAGCAGCGAGACGAGGAGAAGGCGAACGAGACCGGCCCCGTGCTGTGAGTGCGGTGACTTCCGATGCTGTGAACTCCGTAGGAGCTGGTTGCGTCGTAAGATCCGGCGGAGTCGAGGTGTCAGCCCGCTCCGCGGACGGTTCGGACGAGGCCCTCGAACAGCGCGTCGAGTCCACGCTCGAGCTCGAGGGCACCGTCGTATTCTGTGATGAGGGGTGGCAGCGTGGACAGCAGCGGAAATTCGTCGATGGGTAGCCGACGCAATGCCAGGGTCAGCCGGTCGCCGGTCTCGTCGGGGTTCTCGGTGATCTCCTGCGTTTCGCTCAACAGGTGTCCTCGTAGAAACGATTTGAGCGTTCGGTAGGTCGACAATGCCTCGGGCACGCTGAACCCATTGGCGGACAGCAACGCCAGAACGCCCTCCAGTGATCTCAAAGATCTGGTGGTGCCCAGTCCCATCGGAGTCGACTGCGGCCGAGTTGCCAGCAGGATCACCGCGTTCGGATGCTGTAGGGCGAGTTCGCGATAGTGCCGGGCGAAGATCCTCAGCTGGCCCTGCCAATCGGGGTCTGTTCGGTCCACGGTGACGAGCGTGATGAGTATCGAATCGGCGATTGCGTCGAGTAGTGCTTCCTTCGTCGGGAGATACCGGTACACCGTCATCGGATCACGATCGATCGAAGCGGCCAGGCTGCGAATCGACAGGCTGTCGAGTCCGGTGCGATCGATGATGGACAGGGCCGCCGACACCACGTACTCCCGGTCGATCTTGTCGGGGGCGTACCCGTCGTAATGGTCTACCGGTGACAACGAACAGCACCACCTTTCCGGAAATCGAGTAAACGACATTTGGACGGTTTTTTGCCTGTAAACAAACTCGTTGTCCTGCAGGTGTTTTCGCTTGACCCACCAGTTTACACGTGATGTGCTGTAGCCCTACACCGTAGAGATACGGGGAAACTCTTTTTCGCGGAGTGGGGCACGAGCCTCCGCACTTCTTACTCCGATCGCCATGTTGCAAAAAGCCGGCAGGCGATGCCATCGAAGTGCACAGACCGCGAGACCTCGACGCCCCTGGTTTATGCCAGTGAACATCGTCGAACGTCGCGAAATCATTTGCAACGCAATCGAACTCGTCGGGGGATCGATGCGCGTGATTTACGAAGCGAGGCAGCAGGCCCGCTTCTTCCCCCACCAGCAGATCGGTATGTAATCCATGCATGCTTCGCAGCGCACCCATGCGTCCACCATCACCGGCCGCAGCAAGACGCTCATTCCCGTCGTAGGAACAATTGCCCTGGCCACCAGCGCGCTTATGCTGGTCAATGCCCCTCTGGCCCTCGCTCAGCCCACAACCGTCGAACTCGGCACCGCCGAGAGCTATGCCGTACTGGCCGGTTCCAAGATCACGAACACCGGACCGTCGAGCATCAGCGGCAACGTCGGAGTGAGCCCAGGCGTCGGTGTCGAACCGTTCATCACAGGATTCCCACCGGGAGAGCTCACCAGCGGAGTCATAAATGACCGCAATTCGGTTGCAGCGCAAGCAAAAGCGGACCTGAGTACCGGATACGACGACGCGGCCGGACGGCCGGGAGCAACCTCGACCGGAGTCGAACTCGGCGGGCAGACGCTGCTGGCCGGGTTGTACGGTTCTGGCACGCTCGGCCTCACCGGAACACTGACACTCGATGCGCAGGGCCGATCCGATGCCGTGTTCATCTTCCAAGCTGCATCCACGTTGATCACGGCGTCCGACAGCAGTGTCTCGCTGATCAACGGGGCCAACCCCTGCAATGTGTTCTGGCAGGTCGGGAGCTCGGCCACTCTCGGTACCAACACCGATTTCGTGGGCACGATCATGGCGCGGGCGTCGATCACCGCGACCACGAATGCCGATGTACAGGGACGGCTACTGGCTCTGGATGGTGCCGTCACCCTCGACTCGAACACGATCACCAACCCGGGTTGCGGAACCACAGAGCCTCCCGTCACCACTACTCCTTCGGTGACCACGACTCCGCCGGTGACCACTACTCCGCCGGTGACCACCACGCCTCCGGTGACCACTACTCCGCCCGTGACCACGACGCCTCCGGGTGATGGTGGCGGTTCCCCGGGTGATGGTGGCGGTACCCCGGGCACTCCGGGCGATGGTGGCGGTACGCCGCCGATTGTCATCGAAGTGCCCCCGATTCCGGGCCTACCCCCGATCCCCGGCATCACGATCCCGCCGATCCCCGGTGTCCCGAACGTGCCGAATCAGCCGAATCAGCCGAACGTGCCGAATCAGCCGAACGTGCCGAACGTGCCGAATCAGCCCAACGTCCCGAATCAGCCGAACGTGCCGAATCAGCCGAACGTGCCGAATCAGCCGAACGTGCCGAATCAGCCGAACGTGCCGAATCAGCCGAACGTGCCGAATCAGCCCAACGTCCCGAACCAGCCCAACGTCCCGAACCAGCCGAACGTGCCCGATCAGCCGAACACGCCCGGAGTTCCGAATCAGCCGAACACTCCCTCCGGCCCGGATCAGCCGGGTACGTACAACCCGGGTGGGCAGATCACGCAGATTCCCAATGGTGGCGTCGATACCGGTGACGGCAGCACGGTCACGCAGTCGACCAGTGCGTCGGCCGTGACGATGTGGACTCTTCTCGCTCTGCTCACGGTCGGGGCAGTATCGGTCACGATGATGACCCGACGTCGGCGCTGATCTGTGAGATCCGCAGTCACGGAGTGCGCACCTCCGGCTGAATCTGCTCGCACCGCGACCCTTTCCCGGGTCGCGGTGCGAGCAGTGGCCGCTGCCTGCTTCATGCTCCTGTTGCTTCTCACCGGTTGTGCAACGCCTTCGGACGAAGCGCCTACGGAACGCACTTCAGCGTCTCCGGCCGTGTCCACTCAGGCACCCGATACCTCTTCCGGTGATGTTGCAGCGCAAACGAACTCACCGGCGGCCGGATCACCTCCCGCCCGCATCGACATTCCAGCGATCGACGTCGGTTCCGACGTGATGGGTCTCGGTCTACGTTCGGACGGTTCGATGGAAGTTCCGCCGGGTGGTTTTCCCGCAGGCTGGTACACGGGGTCGCCGATCCCGGGCCAGTTGGGGCCGTCGATCGTTGCCGGACACGTGGATTGGGGTGGCAGCCCGGGAGTCTTCTATCGACTTCGGGATCTCGCGCAGGGTGACGACGTCACCGTCACGGACCAGGAGGGCGGTACCGTCCGCTTCGTCGTCAGCGCGGTGGAGCAGTATCCGAAAGACGCGTTTCCCACCGACAAGGTGTACGGCGACATCGATCATCCCGGCCTGCGCTTGATCACCTGTGGCGGCGAGTTCGACTCGGACATCTCCAGCTACGACGACAACATCGTCGTGTACGCCGATCGCGTCTGACCGAGCTCACGCGTTCACAGCAACCTCGCAGGCTGCTCCCAGCCGGGCCGACGGTCCATCGCACACTCTCGTAGTCGACAACTTCGACGAACAGGATTTGCGATGACTGCCCAAATCGACCGACCGGCCGCGATACCCCCGTCGCACGCCCGCCAGCCGTCCTGGCAGGACACGTGGTGGTATCGCCGCCGGCACCTGCTCGGGCTGCTGATTCTGCTCGCGGCCACCGCAACCCTGTATTTGTGGAACCTGACCGCAAGTGGTTACGCGAACACGTTCTACGCCGCGGCGGTGCAGGCAGGCACCAAGGACTGGACGGCGTGGTTCTTCGGATCACTCGATTCCGAGAACTTCATCACCGTGGACAAGCCACCGGCCGCACTGTGGGTGATGGGACTGTCGGCCCGTCTGTTCGGGTTCTCGAGCTTCAGCTTGCTTCTCCCGCAAGCCTTGATGGGTGTCGCCGCAGTGGCAACGGTGTATGCCGCGGTCAAGCGGGTCGCGAATCCCACTGCCGGCTTGCTCGCCGGCTTCACTCTGGCGTCCGTTCCTGCCGCCGCGCTGATGTTCGACTTCGACAATCCCGACGCGTTGCTGGTGCTGCTCATGACTCTCGGCGGCTACTTCGTCGTGCGCTCTCTGCAGACATCGGCCGGTCGACGGGCCGCGATGTGGCTGGCCTTCGCCGGCGTGGCGCTCGGGTTCGCGTTCCTGACGAAGATGTTGCAGGGGCTGCTGGTGTTGCCCGCGTTCGGTCTCACATATCTGGTTGCTGGACAGGCACAATTGCGCGCAAGACTGCTGCATCTGGTCGGTGCGTTCGCGGCATTGGTCGCCGCCGCCGGCTGGTGGGTGGTGACGGTTCAGCTGTGGCCGGAAAGTGCGCGCCCGTACATCGGCGGGTCCACCGACAACACCGTGATGGATCTGGTGCTCGGCTACAACGGGCTCGGTCGTATCTTCGGTAACACCGGTGGAGGCGGCATGGAGGCTCCAGCCGGAATGAGCGCGGGGGCAGCGGGATCGAGCTTCGGAGGGTCGACCGGCCTGGACCGCCTGTTCGGCAGTGAAATGGGAATCCAGATTTCGTGGCTGATCCCTGCTGCTCTGGTGGCGCTGGTCTTCGGTCTGATTGCTCGTGGTCGAGCGCCGCGGACCGACCTGCTGCGTGCGTCCCTGATTCTGTGGGGCGGTTGGTTCTTGGTGACGGCGCTGATCTTCAGCTACATGTCCGGCACGATCCACCCGTACTACACGGTCGCGCTCGCTCCTGCACTTGCGGGCATGATCGGAACCGGCGGCTACGCACTGTGGCTTCGGCGCGAATCCATCTGGGGCAGAGCGGGTATGGCGGCGATGATGATTGCGGCCGGTACCTGGAGTTGGGTGCTGCTGCACCGCAACGCGGATTGGCTGCCGGCGTTGAAGTGGATTCTGTTGGCGGGAACCATCCTTGCGGCCGTGATGATTCTGCTGGCCGGGCGGTACCGAAAGCTCACTGCCGCTGCGTTGATCCTCGGAGCCGTGGCCGGTCTCGGCGGTGGCGCTTCCTATGCGATCGCCACGACGACGAACGCGCACAGTGGATCCGTCCCCACCGCAGGCCCGACCGGTGCCGTCACCGACAGCGGCCCTGGCGGTATGCCAGGCGGTGGTATGCCGAGTGGTGGAATGCCGAGTGGTGGTATGCCGACGGGAGCGATGCCGGGCGATGCGATGCCGGCTGATGCTGCGTCGGGCGATGATGCGAGCATGCCGGCTGATGCTGCCGATCTTCCGGCCGGCTTCGGCAGCGGCGACCTGCCGAGCGGTATGTCGATGGGCGGTATGGGTGAGACCGACGAGGAGTTGACGGCTCTGCTCGAGTCCACGACCACGCGGTGGTCCGCTGCTGTGAACGGTTCGATGTCTGCAGCCGGATACGAGTTGGCGTCCGATACGGCAGTGATGGCGATCGGCGGATGGAGCGGCGATCCCACCCCGACTCTCGACGAGTTTATCGAGTACGTCTCCAATCACGAGGTGGCGTACTACGTGTCGGGCGGAATGGGTGGCGGAATGGCGCGCGGGGGCATGGGCGGTGACTCCGCGAGTACTTCCTCGCAGATCCAGGAATGGGTCGAGGCGAACTTCACCGCCAGCACCGTCGGCAGCGCGACGGTGTACGACCTCAGCACCTACACGGGCTGACACCCGCGACGCCGATTGGGCACAGTTGTTCCACCGCAGACACGTCGACTGCGGTGGAACTTCTGCGTACTGACCCGAGATCCATCAGAAAGGCGGAGGATCATCGTCGGGTGCCGACGTAGGTACCGGCGCGGGCAGCGGCTGGACTATCTCGAGGATTGGGGTACCTGCCTGCATCGCTTCACCTTTGGGCCTGCGGTGGACAACGGGAAGATGGCTCAGGTCCGCGAGTTGCGTGGTGCCGGGAACAGTGATCGAGGTGGTGCCGGCATTCGAGACCCAGAACTCGACACCGCCGGCGAGCATCACCGGCGTCCACAACCCCATGGTCTTGAGACTGTGGTGGTAGCGGCACAGGCAGTGCAGGTTGGTGTCGATGGTCCAGCCACCGGACTCGGGGTCGCGATGGAAGTACGGCACGATGTGGTCGATCTCGCATTGCTGGGTCGGGACATCGCAGCCGGGGTGCCGGCACGTGCGGTCGCGGTACCGAATACGTTCTGCAAGTGCAACAGTCGGGCGATAGACGAGGGCTCCGGGTGGAGGCAACACGAGACCTCCATGACCGTCCGGGTGGAGCGCGAGCCCAAGAGCGGGATCTGCGGTGATGGCCGCTTCGCGTTCGGCAACGAAGGTGTAAGTGCCCCGATACGGTGTGGCGACACAGGTGCTTCGCGGTGGTTGTGCGGACTTCGGGGGCCGAGGAACCGAACCGCCGACGCGACGACGACTGCGTCCCAGCGGATGAAACACCACCTGCGACCTGCTGCCGCTGTCGGCGCTGCTTTCGGCGCCCTTGTCTTCAGTGCCCGTGCCATTGTCGGTATCGGTATCGGTATCGGTATCGGTATCGGTATCGGTATCGGTATCGAGGTTTACGAGTGACTCCAGGTCTTCGCCGTAGCCGAGGTTCTCCGCCAAATTGCGGGCTTCGGTGAGGAGGATCTGCCAGTGTGCGTTGTCTGCTAGTTCCCGGGCGTACTCGGCATCGATGGGGCCGTGGCCGGCCAGGTGAGCAGGATTGGACAGCAGACCGGCGAGAGTGGCGAGGTCGACGGTGATCACTGTCAGTGGGGCACGTCGATCAGGACGCACAGTATCGGCCGTGCACGGATTGTCGTCGTCGGGTTCGCACATGCATGCCATCGACGACTCTTGCTGCAGCAGAGCAACATACGCTGCGGCACGCTTCTGCCCCTTGTTTCGCGGATCACGTCGGCACACGGTCGCGGCCATCTCGTTGATCAACTGCCAAGCAGCTGCGGCGTCGGCGGCGGTGAGGTCGGCTTTGAGCGTCGAGAGCACGTCTTTGTCGGTGTACGTGACGTTGGTGTGTCGTTCCAGGTCCTTGCGCAGAGCGGCAGCCTGCTCGGGCGCGATGCGGTACATGATCGACCAGATTTCGGTCGCCAGCGGACCCGGTGACAGACGTCGGGCAGCGTGCAGAACCTCCCCTTGGACGGCCGTCGCGGCGTTCTGCGTCAGATTGTGGGTGCACCGGTATATCGCGCGGACCCGGGGCAGATCGAGTTCGCCGGCCTCGAACGCTGCTGCAACATCGGTAAGCCGGAGCCGTAAGTCCATGCCGATCTCGGCGTACGTGTTCGCTACGGTCTTCGAGCAACCCAGAACGTGCGCAATCTCCGACGCCGCGTAATTGCCGGCATCCTGAATGATGTCACCAACGAGCACGTTCTGATGAATACACGCGTCCCAGATCTCGGCGGCTACAGCCACTTTCCGTGCGCACGCCTGATTCTCCAGCATCGCGACATCTCGAATCTCGGCCAGAGAAGCACCCTCGATGTACGGCTTCGATTGCGGCCCGAGATAGGCCGCGAATCGACTGCGCGTCGAGCTGAATGTGGTCATTGTGTGGTCGCCCCCCGGCGGATGGTCCAACAAGACGTAGAACGTATGTTCGAGAATACCGAGATGTGGGCCGGTCGTCAACCCCAATCATGTTGCAATGATGGAGAATTGGACATCGAGTGTCCATACACCCGCCCACCGACAATACTGTTTGACCCTGACGTGGCGTCAGGCTTCAGGATGGTGAGCATGAACGAGAACTACCCCGCCTTCGAGGTGAGCCCCGTACCGATTCCGGGCCCGGACGCCACCGCGCCCCCACTGTTTCGTGGCCTGTACGGCATGCCCATGTTCGTCACCATCCCCACCGCGGATCTCGCGGAGTCGACCGAATTCTGGATCGATGCCTTGGGTTTCTTCGAGCTCTTCTCGATCCCAGGTCGATTGGTTCACCTGCGCCGCTGGGCGTTCCAAGATGTTCTACTGGTACCCGTGGACCGATCGGCCACTCTGCCCGAGATGACTGTGAGCTTCGCCTGTGTTCTCGACCAGCTCGACGCCGTAGTCGAGGCCTGCACGCAAATCCGACCCGGCTCGGTCACCGGGCCGCATACTCGACCGTGGAATTCCGTCGAGCTCGAGATCCACACTCCGGAGAATGCGCGGGTCATCATGACAGCGGCACGGCCGTATGATCCGGACAGCGCAGAAGCTGCAACCCTTCGAGCAGTAGGCATCGAACCGTCGGAACAAAACGAGCCACGACTTCACACGAGTACGAACCGCTCCAGGACCACCTGAGTGTCGTCGTCGACGCTGAAGTGTGGATCGCCCAGTTCCTCGCGGACCTCGGCCGAGTGCCAGAATCTTTCGTGTCCGGATCGCCACTGCGCCACATCGGCGTAACCCTCACCCTCGTCGAGGGCGTGTTGCAGCGAAACATCTTTCAGTGCAACGACATCGACGGCAATGGTTTCGATGGTTCCGACCACGACTCCCGCCGAATCCACCACCGCACCGCGTTGGCCGACCTTCGGCAATTCTTCGTCGGTGTACTGCACCAGCAGGCTTGCCGTGCTGGTCTTCGCACCGGACAGCACGGCTGCAACCAGCTTGTCCCGAAGGGGACCCGGGTAGGCGAACTCGACAATCGGTAGATCGGTCACGCACCCATCATATTTCGAGGTCGGCCCACACCAGTCGGTGGTCCGAGGGGTGCTCGGCCTGATTGGGCCAGTACACCTGCGAATCGACCACTGTCAGATCGTCCGATGGCAGCACGTAGTCCACCCGAAGGTCGCCCGGCGTCGGGTCGGCGAAATCGGCTGTGTCCGTACCGTGTTCAGCCGAGGTAGGTGCAGGATCCTGGACCCGCGGAAGGTCGAGTACCTGCGCGATGGCACCCGCAACCGAATCTCCGTCGACCGGATCGCTGTTCTGGTCACCCAGCGTGACGAACGACGCTCCTTCTTCGAGTCCGCCGCGCACGCCCTTGTCGTCGTACAGGTAATCCGCGCCCGAGATGTAGTCGGCACTGAGCCGGATCTCGTCGTGATTGCGTTTGCCGTTGCGGTTCTCGGGTCCGTCGAAGGACGGGGGAGTGGGGTGAGAGGCCAGTACGTGCAGCGTCTTGCCGTTCACGTCGATCGGCACGTCCCAATGCGATTTGCTGGACAGCCGCAGAGCGTCGGATACCTCTCCGTAGTAGTCGCGCGGCAGTAGTGAATCCGGCATGTCCTTCCACAGGAAGTTCTGGAACGTGCGTACCGATTCGGTGTCGATCGGATACTTCGAGTACACGACCATGCCGTACTGGCCTGGGAATTGCCCGAAACCCCAGGCATCGCCCGGGCCGCCGAGCGCGCCGTCCATGTCCAGGTCGAGTCCCGAGTCGACGCCGGTGTTCACGGGCGCAGTGAAGGAGTACGGGTACTGCCCGTCCAGATAGTTGTCGTTGAACAGCCTCACCGCATCGTCACCCGAGTAATCGAACTCGTTGACCAACAACACATCCGGTGAGTTCGCGGAGATCACATCGGCCGCCGCGCGGGCCTGAGCATTCTCGCCCTGCAGGTCGGTCACCAACTGCCCGGCTGCCGATCGATTGAGGCTCGCATTGAACGTCGCGACCCGAATGCTCGACGGTCCCTCGGGGGCCGGGTCCGCAGCGGTTGGATTCACAGAGGAGCAACCGGCGGCCATGAAAGCGAGGGTAACGGTGACGGCTGCGAGTCTCGACATTTTCACAGTCGTCACCGTAGGGACGGCAAGCGAACGTAAGGTTACGAATTAACAAGCAAGCGTGCTTGCTTTTTTCTCGTGGCTTTGTGAAGCTGGACCCATGGCAGACCTCGACACACTCGTCGGCGACCTCCGTGCCGAGGGCGACGACCTCGATGCGCTCGTCGCAGAATTGACATCACAGCAGTGGGCGGCACCGACACCGGCCGAGGGCTGGACGATCGCACACCAGATCGCACATCTGTCCTGGACCGACCACGTGGCCGAGCGCACCACGTCCGCGGCATCGGGCGATACCGCGGCCAAGGAGGAGTTCGCTCTCACTCTGAAGACAGCGTGGGAGAACCCCACCGGTTTCGTCGACGAGGCTGCGGAGGAAGAAGCCCGCAATCCCGAACTACTGAGCATCTGGCGTACCCGACGCCACGCCATGACCGATGCTCTGGTCCAGGTGCCGCCCGGAATCAAGATCGACTGGTTCGGACCGCCGATGAGTGCCGCGTCCATGGCGACCGCGCGGCTGATGGAGACCTGGGCCCACGGCCAGGATGTCGCCGACGCACTGGGCGTCTCCCGCCTGCCCACCGACCGAATCCGCGGCGTCGCTCATATCGGTGTGCGTACGAGAGATTTCGCCTACGCGGTCAATGAGCAGACCCCTCCTGCCGATCCGTTCCGCATCGAGCTCACCGCGCCCTCGGGTGAGCTGTGGTCCTGGGGCCCCGAAGACGCCGCCCAACGCGTGAGCGGATCGGCGCTCGACTTCTGCCTCCTCGTGACCCAGCGGGCTCATCGCGACAACCTCGACATCAGTGCCGAGGGACCAGACGCCGCGCACTGGCTCACCATCGCCCAAGCCTTCGCAGGCCCTCCAGGATCGGGACGAGAGAAAGCATGACCGTACGAATCGGCAACTGTTCGGGCTTCTACGGAGACCGCCTGTCGGCCATGCGCGAGATGCTCGAGGGCGGCGAACTCGACTACCTCACCGGTGATTACCTCGCCGAGCTCACGATGCTCATCCTCGGCCGCGACCGGATGAAGGATGCGACCCGTGGCTACGCCAAAACCTTTCTGCGCCAGGCCGAGGACTGCCTGGGACTGGCACTGGACAAAGGTGTCAAGATCGTCGCCAACGCCGGTGGTCTGAATCCACGTGGCTTGGCCGAGGCGCTGGAGAAGCTCGACTCCGGTGCCAAAATCGCGTACGTCGATGGCGACGACCTTCTCGGCAGGGCGGCCGAACTAGGCCTCGGTAATCCGCTGACCGCAAATGCCTACCTCGGCGCGTGGGGCATCGTGGAATGCCTGAACTCCGGTGCCGACGTCGTGGTCACCGGCCGTGTCACCGATGCCAGCGTGATCGTCGGACCTGCGGCAGCCCATTTCGGCTGGGCTGCAACCGATTACGCCGCACTGGCCGGAGCCGTGATCGCCGGGCACGTCATCGAATGCGGAACCCAGGCGACCGGCGGCAACTACTCCTTCTTCACCGAGATCGCAGACATGTCTCGACCAGGCTTCCCCATCGCCGAGATCGAGTCCGACGGGTCGTCCGTCATCACCAAGCACGAGGGCACCGGCGGGGCTGTCAGCGTCGGCACCGTGACCGCTCAGCTGCTGTACGAAATCACCGGCGGCCGCTACGCGAACCCCGACGTCACCGCACGGATCGACTCGGCGATCCTCACGCAGGAATCCAGCGATCGGGTGTCCATCACCGGCGTGACCGGCGAAGCGCCGCCGCCCACCTACAAGGTCTCGCTCAATGCGCTCGGCGGCTTCCGCAACGAATTCACGATGGTGCTCACCGGCCTCGACATCGAGGCCAAAGCGGCACTGGCAGAACGTCAATTCGAGTCCTGGCTCGCGGCCCGTCCCACCGAGTTGGACTGGACCCTGGTACGTACCGACAAGCCGGACGCCGAGACGGAAGAGACGGCCAGCGCCTTGCTGCGCTGCGTGGCCCGCGACAGCAACCCCGACGCCGTCGGACGTCAGTTCTCTGCGGTTGCAGTCGAACTCGCACTGGCCAGCTACCCCGGATTCTCGGTGACCGCACCGCCGGGAAACGGAGCGCCGTACGGAGTGTTCACGGCAGGTTTCGTCGACGCGGCCCAGGTGTCGCACGTTGCGCATCTCGCCGACGGCACCGAAAGCGCCATCGCACCGTCGACGGACACGCGGGCGTTGGAGGCCCTCGATGAACCGACGCTCCCGGCACCGAGAGCCGACGAAGCGACCATCCGGCTACCACTGGGAACCATCGCCGCGGCCCGAAGCGGCGACAAGGGCGGCAATGCCAACGTCGGGGTCTGGGTCCGTACCGATGACGAATTCGCATGGCTCGCCCACGCATTGACGGTCGAGACCCTGAAGAAGATGTTGCCCGAGGCCGAGAAACTCACTGTCACTCGGCATGTGCTGCCGAACCTGCGAGCGGTGAACTTCGTCATCGAGGGCATCCTCGGCCAAGGCGTGGCATCGCAGGCCAGGTTCGATCCACAGGCCAAGGGGCTCGGTGAATGGCTGCGGTCGCGGCACATCGACATCCCCGAAACGATTGCTTACAAAGGAGAACTCGGATGAGCATCTGGACGACGCCCGAGCGTCAGCAGCTTCGCAAGACCGTCCGTAGCTTCGTCGAGCAGGACATTGCGCCGCACATGAATAAGTGGGAGACCGACGGCGAGATCCCGCGCGATCTGCACAAGAAGGCGGCAGCCCTCGGTCTGATCGGTGCCGGCTTTCCCGAGGAGGTCGGCGGGGACGGTGGAGATCTGGCCGACGCGGTCGTGATCTGCGAGGAGATGCATCAGGCCGGTGCGTCCGGCGGGCTTTTCGCATCGCTGTTCACCAGTGGAATCGCGTTGCCCCACTTGGTGGCAGCCGGCGACGCCGACCAGATCGAGAAGTGGGTGCGGCCCACGCTGGCCGGCGAGAAGATCGGATCGCTCGCGATCACCGAGCCGGGCGGTGGTTCCGACGTCGGCCACCTCAGGACGAAGGCTGTGAGGGATGGCGAGCACTACGTCGTCAACGGATCGAAGACGTACATCACCTCGGGGTGCCGAGCCGATTTTGTCGTCACCGCGGTTCGCACCGGTGGCGACGGTGCCGCCGGCGTCTCGCTGCTCGTCATCGAGAAGGGCACACCAGGGTTCGAGGTCACCAGCAAGCTCGACAAGATGGGCTGGCGCGCATCCGATACCGCTGAGCTCTCGTTCGTCGACGCTCGCGTGCCGGTGAGCAACCTGGTCGGTGCCGAGAACAGTGGCTTCGCGCAGATCGCGCAGGCGTTTCTCACCGAGCGCATCGCCCTCGCCGCCCAGGCCTACGCCAGTGCGCAACGGTGCCTCGATCTCACTCTGCAGTGGGTCCGCGATCGAGAGACATTCGGAAAGCCGCTCATCGCACGGCAATCCGTACAGAACACCGTCACCGAGATGGCGCGGAAGATCGATATCGCCCGCGTATACACCCGCTCCCTCGTCGAGCGGTCCATGCAGGAGAACCAGGACTTCATCGCCGAGGTCTGCTTCGCGAAGAACACCGCCGTCGAGTCCGGAGAGTGGGTCGCCAATCAGGCGGTACAACTCTTCGGTGGACTCGGCTACATGCGCGAGAGCGAAGTCGAGCGTCAGTACCGCGACATGCGCATCCTCGGTATCGGCGGCGGGACCACCGAGATTCTCACCGGACTGGCAGCAAAACGATTGGGGTATCAGGCATGAGCGTGCTCAAGTCCACCCTCGACACCGCATCGGAACAGTTCACCGGTGCCACCGAGGCCATGAACACCAAACTCGCCGAGATCGACGCCGAACACGGCAAGGCTCTTCTCGGCGGCGGCGAAAAGTACGTGGCGCGGCACAAGAAGCGCGGCAAGCTACTTGCCCGCGAGCGTATCGAGCTGTTGATCGACGAGGACTCCGCGTTTCTCGAACTCTGCCCACTTGCAGCCTGGGGCAGCGACTTTCCTGTCGGGGCGAGCACCGTCATGGGCATCGGCGTCGTGTGCGGAGTCGAATGCCTCATCGTCGCCAACGATCCGACGGTCCGCGGTGGAGCCAGCAACCCGTGGACTCTCAAGAAGGGGTTCCGCGGTAACGACATAGCGACCCAGAACCGACTGCCCGTGATCTCCTTGGTCGAATCCGGCGGTGCCGATCTGCCGACCCAGAAGGAGGTGTTCATCCCCGGCGGACGCATGTTCCGCGACCTGACTCAGCTGTCGGCGGCGGGCATTCCCACGATCGCGTTGGTGTTCGGTAACTCCACCGCCGGCGGCGCGTACATTCCCGGGATGTCCGATCACGTGGTCATGATCAAGGAACAATCCAAAGTGTTCCTCGCCGGCCCGCCGCTGGTGAAGATGGCCACCGGCGAGGACTCGGACGACGAGTCGCTCGGCGGGGCCGAGATGCACGCCCGAAAGTCCGGTCTCGCAGACTATTTCGCCGTCGACGAACAGGATGCCATCCGTATCGGACGCAGCATCGTCTCCCGGTTGAACTGGAAGAAGAAGGGCCCGGAGCCGCGCGCCGAGACCATCGAGCCGCTGGCCGACCCCGAGGATCTGCTCGGCATCGTCCCCACCGACCTGAAGATCCCGTTCGACCCCCGCGAGGTGATCGCCCGCATCGTCGACGGCTCCGATTTCGACGAGTTCAAGCCCATGTACGGCGGCTCGCTCGTCACCGGATGGGCCGAGCTGCACGGCTATCCCATCGGCATCCTGGCCAATGCACGCGGTGTGCTGTTCAGCGAGGAATCGCAGAAGGCGACGCAGTTCATCCAGCTCGCCAACCGGTCGAACACGCCACTGTTGTTCCTGCACAACACCACTGGTTACATGGTCGGCAAGGAATACGAGGAAGGCGGGATGATCAAGCACGGCTCGATGATGATCAACGCCGTCTCCAACTCGACGGTTCCGCACATCTCGATCCTGCTCGGTGCGTCCTACGGTGCCGGTCACTACGGAATGTGCGGCCGCGCCTTCGACCCGCGATTCCTGTTCGCCTGGCCGTCGAGCAAATCCGCCGTCATGGGCGGCGCGCAACTCGCCGGTGTCATCTCCATCGTCGGACGCGCCGCCGCCGAGGCCCGCGGCCAGGCTTTCGACGCGGAGGCCGATGCCGGAATGCGCGCGATGATCGAGGCGCAGATCGAAGCCGAGTCGCTACCCATGTTCCTCTCCGGACGCCTGTACGACGACGGCGTCATCGACCCTCGTGATACCCGCACGGTAGTGGGAATGTGCCTGTCGGCCATCGCCTCTGCCCCGATCGAAGGCACCGCCAACTTCGGTGTCTTCCGGATGTGAAGCCATGACCGTATCGTCCGTCCTCGTAGCCAACCGCGGCGAGATTGCCCGCCGCGTCTTTACCACCTGCCGCGCCGAAGGCATCGACACCGTCGCGGTGTTCTCCGACGCAGACGCCAATTCCCCGCACGTGCGCGAGGCGGACTCCGCTGTGCGCCTACCCGGCAACAGCTCGTCCGAGACCTATCTTCGTGGTGAGCTCGTCATCGCAGCGGCGGTACAGGCCGGGGCCGACGCTGTGCATCCGGGATACGGATTCCTCTCCGAGAACGCGGAATTCGCCCGACAGGTCCTCGACGCCGGTTTGACGTGGATCGGGCCGCCCGTCAAGGCCATCGAGCTGATGGGCTCGAAGGTCGAGTCCAAGAAGATGATGGCCGACGCCGGAGTGCCGGTACTGACGCAGCTCGATCCCGAGTCCGTCACCGAGAACGAACTCCCGGTGCTGATCAAGGCCTCCGCTGGTGGCGGTGGTCGCGGCATGCGGATCGTGCGCAGCCTCGACACGCTGCAGTCCGAAATCGAAGCTGCGGGGCGAGAAGCGCTGTCGGCGTTCGGTGACGGAACGGTGTTCGTCGAGCGCTACATCGAGACCGGCCGACACATCGAAGTTCAGGTCATGGCCGACCGGTTCGGCACCGTGTGGACAGTGGGCGAGCGTGAATGCTCGATCCAACGTCGTCACCAGAAGGTCGTCGAAGAAGCGCCGTCACCGCTCGTCGAACGCATCGACGGTATGCGCGAGAAACTCTTCGATGCAGCAACACTCGCCACCGAGGCCATCGGCTACGAAGGTGCGGGCACCGTCGAATTCCTCGCCGACGAGAAGGGCAACTTCTTCTTCCTCGAGATGAACACTCGTCTGCAGGTGGAGCACCCGGTCACCGAATGCACGACGGGTCTGGATCTGGTGGCGCTGCAGATCAGGGTGGCGGCGGGGGAGCGGTTGCCCGCCGAGCAGCCGGCGGCGCGCGGACACTCCATCGAAGTTCGCCTGTATGCGGAGGATCCGGCCCAGGACTGGCAGCCGCAGAGCGGTGCCGTACACCGCTTCGAAATCCCTGGCGCGCAGTTCGAGGTTCTCGCGAAGGCTGGAATCAGAGTCGATTCCGGCGTCGAGTCCGGCAGTGTGGTGAGCACGCATTACGACCCGATGCTCGCGAAGGTCATCTCGTTCGCACCGACGCGAGACCAGGCGGCGAATCTGCTGGCCAAAGCGTTGCAGCGAGCCACCATTCACGGACTGAAGACCAACCGAGATCTGCTGGTCAACATCCTGCGGCACCCGTCGTTTCTGGCCGGCGACACCGACACCGCTTTCTTCGATACCCACGGCCTCGATGTGCTGTCGCTACCGATCGCGCAGGGTCGCGGCATGGAGCTGTCGTCGCTCGCCGCAGCGCTCGCGGACGCGGCGCACAACACGGCGCAGGCACGTGTGAACCGTGGACTGCCCGGCGGCTGGCGCAACCTCCGGTCGCAGCCGCAGCGAAAAACCTACGACGACAGAACGGTCGAATACTCGATCGGACGCAGTGGCCTGACTTCCTCGGTGGGCGGTGTCTCGCTGGACGGCGTCGAACTCGTCGAGTACGCACCCACATCGGTGACGCTCGACGACAACGGAATTCGTCGCATCTTCGAGGTGCACAGCTACGGTTCGGACGTGTTCGTCGATTCTGCGCTCGGGCCGGTCCGTCTGGTCCGGGCGCCGCGGTTCACCGACCCCACCGACGAGGTGGCTGCGGGGTCGCTGCTGGCTCCGATGCCGGGCAGCGTCATCAGAATCGCTGCTGCGCAGGGCGATACCGTCATCGCCGGTCAACCGATCCTGTGGCTCGAGGCGATGAAGATGGAACACACAGTGACCGCGCCTGCAGATGGTGTGCTCACCGAATTGAACGTCACAGAAGGTCAGCAAGTCGAAGTCGGTGCTGTTCTTGCCGTGGTCACAGAAAAGGGAGCGGAGCAATCATGAGTTTCATCGAGACCGAAGAGCAGAAGGGGCTGCGCAACGCAGTCTCGTCGCTGGGCAAGCGCTACAACTACATCGACTACGTTCTGCCCAAAGCGCGCAAGGGTGAGCCACTGACCGAACTGTGGAACGAGGCAGGCAAGCTCGGGTTCCTCGGCGTCAATCTGCCCGAGGAATACGGCGGTGGCGGCGCAGGCATCTACGAGCTCGCGCTCGTTCAGGAAGAGCTTGCTGCGCACGGTGCCGGTCTGCTGCTCGTCGTCGTCAGCCCGGCGATCTGCGGCACCATCATCGGCAAGTACGGTACGGCAGATCAGAAGCAGGAGTGGCTCACCGCTCTGGCCGACGGGTCCAAGATCATGGTCTTCGGGATCACCGAGCCCGACGCCGGATCCAACTCGCATCAGATCACCACTACCGCCCGCCGAGATGGCGACGACTGGATTCTCAAGGGCAACAAGATCTATATCTCCGGTGTCGACCAGGCCGATGCGGTCTTGATCGTCGCGCGGACAGAGGATTCCAAGACCGGCAAGCTCAAGCCGGCCCTGTTCATCGTGCCCACCGACGCTCCGGGACTGCAGAAGACGCAGATGGAGATGGACATCGTCGAGCCCGATCACCAGTTCGTGCTGTTCCTCGACGACGTCCGGCTGCCCGCCGAGGCACTCGTCGGTGAGGCCGATGCCGCTCTGATGCAGCTGTTCGCGGGCCTGAACCCCGAACGCATTCTCGGGGCCGCGATGGCCATCGGCATGGGCCGGTACGCCATCGACGCAGCGGTGAAGTATGCCAAGGAGCGCACGGTCTGGAAGACGCCGATCGGTGCGCACCAGGGTCTTTCTCATCCGTTGGCGCAGTGCAAGATCGAGCTCGAGCTCGCCAAGCTGATGATGCAGAAAGCGGCGGTGCTGTACGACTCCGGCGACGATTTCGGAGCGGCCGAGGCTGCGAACATGGCCAAGTACGCTGCCGCCGAGGCCAGCATCAAGGCGCTCGATCAGGCGATCCAGACCCACGGTGGGGCCGGCTTGAGCAGCGAGTACGGATTGGCTGCGATGCTCGGGGCCGCCCGTATCGCCCGTGTGGCTCCGGTGAGCAGGGAGATGATCCTCAACTTCGTGAGCCAGCACTCGCTCGGACTGCCCAGGAGCTACTGATGGCCGTTCTCGTCGAGTCGGGCAAAGACACAGCGTATTTGACGTTGGATTCGCCGCAGAACCGAAACGCGCTGTCGTCAGTGTTGGTCGAGGAGCTGACAGCGGGCCTCATCGCTGCGGCGCACGACGACGACGTCAGAACGATCGTGCTCGGCCACACCGGCACCACGTTCTGTGCCGGAGCCGACCTCCGAGAAGCCGGATCGTCACCGGAGCTGCGCACCCGGCAGATGCTCGACCTGATGCGGTTGATCATCGACACCCCTAAACCCGTCGTCGTGCAGATCGACGGGCATGTGCGCGCAGGTGGAATGGGGCTCGTCGCGGCCTGCGATATTGCGGTCGCCGGACCCCAGAGTTCGTTCGCGCTGACGGAGGTTCGCCTCGGCCTGGCGGCATCGGTCATCTCCGTTGCTGTGCTGCCGCGGCTTTCGTCTCGTGCGGCGAGTCGCTACTTCCTCACCGGGGAGACGTTCGACGGTGCTACCGCCGAGGCGATCGGTCTGGTCACCGTGGCCGACGCCGTTCCCGCGGCAGCGGTGGCGGACTACATGATCATGTTTCGGAAGTGTTCGCCGCAGGGCCTGGCCGAGTCCAAACAGCTCACCACCGCGACGATCCGACGCGAGATCGACGAGCGAGGGACGGCAGTTGCCGAGCAATCGGCCAGGTTGTTTGCATCGGACGAGGCCCGAGAGGGGATGATGTCCTTTCTGGAGAAGAGACCTCCGTCCTGGGCGGTCGAAAAGTAGGTCGAGAAGGAGCAGGGAGATGGTGATGGCGCGCGAACCCAAGCAGGACCGCAGCAGGGTGACGCGCCAGCGACTGCTCGAGGCGACGATCGACTCGCTCGCCGAGCAGGGCTGGGTCGCAACGACGGTCGGTGTCGTCGCCGAGCGCGCCGGGGTCTCGCGCGGTGCGACCCAACACCATTTTCCGACGCGTGAGGACCTCATCACCGGTGCCCTCGAGTACATGTTCGACACTCGTATGGACGACGCGCGGCGCGAAGCACAGGACATTCCGCCGGGGCCGGGGCGGACGAAGCTCGTCGTGGAGCGGCTCGTCGAGTACTACACCGGTCCGATGTTCAAAGCCGCACTGCAGGTGTGGACGGCCGCCTCGGCCGATCCCGAGTTGCGCGATCGAATAGTGCCCCTCGAAGAACGGTTCGGTCGCCGTGCCCACCAGATGGCCGTCGAGAACCTCGGGGTCGACGACAACGACCCCGTGACCCACCGCCTCGTGCAGGCGACGCTCGACCTCGCCCGTGGTCTCGGACTCGCCGATGTCCTCACCGACGACGCGCGTCGACGCGTCGAAATCGTCCGCACGTGGGCCGATGTTCTCGACGCATCGCTGGGCGCGAGGCACTCCGTCGTCGCCGGTTCGGTAGCTGGGTAGAACTCACAGGCTCTGCAGCACCGACGAACCTGTGCTTGAGTCTGGCGGGTGACTTCCGATATCGCACGCGTGCACCGCGGCCACATCTTTCACGTTGCAGGCTCGCCCACCGTGACGGACGCCGCAACCGCGCTGGTGTCGATTCCCGACGGTGCCCTTATCGTCGGCGACGACGGCATCATCGAGTTCTGCGGTGAGTTCGATTCTCTCCCAAGCCGATTCGCAGACGTGGCGGTTGCCGATCATCGACCGGGGTTTCTGCTGCCTGGATTCGTCGACACCCACATTCACTTTCCGCAGACCTACGCCGGCGATTCCTACGGCGGCGGTCAGCTTCTCGAATGGCTGAACACCTGCATCTTCCCGTCCGAGTCTCGCTTTGCCGATCTCGAGTTCGCCGCGGCGGCGGCCAGGGACTTCTGCGCCGCACGCATCCGGGCCGGGACCACGCAGGCGATGGTGTTCGGGTCGGCATTTCCACACGCACAGGATTCGCTGTTCTCCGAGACGCTCGAGCACGGATTGCGCATCGTCAGTGGCCGTGGTGTGCAGACCACCGGCCCGGCTTCGGCGAAGGCGTTGATCACGGGTGAGGACGAGGCCATCCGTCTGGTGTCGGAGGAAATCGAGAAGTGGCACGCCGCCGATACCGGCGCCGTCGACACGGCGATGCTGCACGTGGCCGTCGTACCGAGGTTCTCGCTCTCGGTGACGGCCGAGACGCTGAAGAACCTCGGCGAGCTCTACGACTCGGTGCGCGACCGCGGCGTCTACTTCCACACGCACCTCAACGAGAACAATCGGCCGGGCACGGGAGAGATCGACGCCACCAAGAATGCCTACGGAGTGCACACCTACCTCGACACGTACGACGGCAAGTTTCTGCCGGGCTCACAGGTCGGCGGAAAGAGCTTCCTGGGCAGGCGGACCATCCTGGCGCATGCGGTGCACTGCCAGGACGCCGAACTGGAGCAAATGGCCCAGACCGGTACCTCCATCGCGCACTGTCCTACCTCGCAACAGTTTCTGGGCTCGGGCACGATGCCGTGGAAGCGAACCGTCGCCGCGGGAGTGAACATCGCCATCGGCTCCGACTTCGGCGGCGGTGACGAATGGTTGCTACCGCAGGTGCTGGCCGACGCCTTCAAGGTGCACATCTCCGAGGCCGGGGACGACGGGTTGTCGCTGCACCCGGCGGAACTGCTGTTCACCGGGACTCTCGCCGGGGCGCGCGCCCTGGACATGGAGAACCGGATCGGCAATTTCGACACCGGCAAGGAAGCTGATTTTGTCGTCGTCGATCCGTCCGCGTGGCCGCAGTTGGCTTCAGCGATCGACCACGGTGTTCGCGCCGACGATGCCGAACTGGCCCGAGACCAGACTCTGTTCGCCCTGCTGCTGGCGATGCGCGAGCCTGCCATCGTCGGCGTGTACGTGCAGGGACGCGCTGTGCACGGCACATGACTGGAACGCCCTCCGATTGATAGGTTCAGTGCGGCGTCGAACTGCTGTAAACGTCGAACTGCAGGATCGGACAACACGCGAAGGACCGCATGAAGCGAGTGGCACTGGTGATCACCGCAGTCGCCGCGCTGGTCGCGGGCTGCGGTGGTTCCGATACCGACGCCGCCGATGCCTCGACCGAGGCAGCGACGACGACCACCGGGGCGTACGAGCCCGGTCCGTTCTTCGGTGAATGCGGCTCGATCACCGACGCCGAGGTGCAATCGGCGTTCGGAGCCGGCCCGTTCTCCCAGATCACCCGCAACTCCGTCGGCTGCCAGTGGGAGACCGTGGTCTTCAGTGGTCCGAGCGTCAGCTTCTCCTGGTACCGAGGCAGCCCGATCGGACGTGAACGCGCAGGCTCCGAGCTGATCGGCCGTCCGGCCAAGGACATCGAGATCGACGGCAACCCCGGGTTCGAAGCCGAGCAGGGCTCGCTGTGCGAGATCGGCGTCCAGTTCGGCGACGACTTCTTTCACTGGTCCATCACGTACTCCGACCAACCCGCCGCGCGCCCGCCCTGCGACGTCGGAAACGAGCTCGCACAGCTGACGGTGGAGCGCAAGCAATGACGCGCAGACAAGTGATCGCGGCGGCGTCGACCCTGTTGCTCGTCGCCGGATGCGCCCAGACGGTCGAGGGCACGCCGCGGCCGGCGAGCTTCGCCGGCTCGGGTAGTCAAGAATTCACCAAGTTGTTGACCGAGTGTGATGCCGTCTCCGACGACCAGATCGTGGACGCCACCGGTGCCGAAGACATCGCGCGCGGCTTCTTCGGGGCCATCTGCCGATGGGATCTGATCGGCTCCGCGGGCACGGTGAAGGTGACGTTCAACTGGTTCGAGTCCGGCACCCTCGCTGCCGAGCGGGCCGCCGACGAGAAGATGATGTACACCGTCAGCGACACAACAGTGCAGGGCCGCAAGGCAATACAGGCCCAGCGTCCGAACGATTCCGCGTCGTGCGGTGTCTCGGCCGGTGCAGATCAGGCGGGCATCTTCGGGTGGTGGGTGCAGTATCAGCCGGATGTCGCGCACCCCGATCCCTGCCAGGCCGCGGCGAAGCTGGCCGACCTCACACTCAACCTGAGCAGATAGGTTGCGTACCGGGCGAAGGGTGTTTTGACCCGAGGCCGCGCCGCCGGGTATCGTTATGGGTCGTGTCCGGCCTGGCCGGACCGTTTGTGTGCCTATGCGAGGTACAGCCGTGCGCACGTTCGATCGAAGAGCGCGCAACCGGCTGGACGTGTGGGGGTATGCGACACACCCGACCGCGGGGTGCAAGAGACCCGCGATAGCAGTACTGGAGCAGCAGCAGTACCGGGTGAGGAGCAGTGTTCTCTTGCTCCAACTGCTAGATCCCTGTTTATCGACACGAAGAAAGCCGGTTTATGCCAACGATCAACCAGCTGGTCCGTAAGGGTCGCACCGACAAGGTTGCGAAACTGAAGACCGCTGCCCTCAAGGGCAGTCCACAGCGCCGTGGCGTGTGCACTCGCGTGTACACCACCACCCCCAAGAAGCCGAACTCCGCTCTCCGTAAGGTCGCGCGTGTTCGCCTGACCTCCTCGGTCGAGGTCACCGCATACATCCCCGGTGAGGGTCACAACCTGCAGGAGCACTCGATGGTGCTCGTTCGCGGCGGTCGTGTGAAGGACCTCCCGGGTGTGCGTTACAAGATCATCCGCGGCTCGCTCGACACCCAGGGTGTCAAGAACCGCAAGCAGGCTCGCAGCCGCTACGGAGCCAAGAAGGAGAAGAGCTGATATGCCACGCAAGGGCCCAGCACCCAAGCGGCCGCTGATCAACGACCCGGTCTACGGATCGCCGTTGGTCACGCAGCTCGTCAACAAGATTCTCCTCGACGGCAAGAAGTCGACCGCAGAGCGCATCGTCTACCAGGCGCTCGAGCAGGCTCGCGAGAAGACCGGCACCGACCCCGTCGTCACGCTCAAGCGTGCACTCGACAACGTCAAGCCGGCCCTCGAGGTTCGCAGCCGTCGCGTCGGTGGTGCCACCTACCAGGTGCCCGTCGAGGTTCGTCCCGGCCGCTCCACCACGCTGGCACTTCGCTGGCTGGTCACGTTCTCGCGCGCTCGTCGTGAGAAGACCATGGTCGAGCGTCTGGCGAACGAGTTGCTCGACGCCAGCAACGGCCTCGGTGCCGCTGTGAAGCGTCGCGAGGACACTCACAAGATGGCCGAAGCCAACAAGGCGTTCGCCCACTACCGCTGGTGATCTCCTCGCTCGGGCGGTATTCGGAACTATCCGATACCGCCGGAGCGTTGATCAGCTCAGGCAATACCTCTTCCAACACCAAGGCGGGTTAACTCGTGGCACAGGACGTGCTGACCGACCTCAACAAGGTCCGCAACATCGGCATCATGGCCCACATCGATGCCGGCAAGACCACCACTACCGAACGCATCCTCTTCTACACCGGTATCTCCTACAAGATCGGTGAAGTTCACGATGGCGCAGCCACCATGGACTGGATGGAGCAGGAGCAGGAGCGTGGCATCACGATCACCTCTGCTGCCACGACGTGCTTCTGGAACGACAACCAGATCAACATCATCGACACCCCCGGTCACGTCGACTTCACCGTCGAGGTGGAGCGTTCGCTCCGCGTCCTCGACGGCGCTGTCGCAGTGTTCGACGGCAAAGAAGGTGTCGAGCCGCAGTCCGAGCAGGTCTGGCGTCAGGCCGACAAGTACGACGTGCCGCGCATCTGCTTCGTCAACAAGATGGACAAGCTCGGCGCGGACTTCTACTACACCGTGCAGACCATCATCGATCGTCTCGGTGCCAAGCCGCTGGTCATCCAGCTGCCGATCGGCGCAGAGAACGATTTCGAGGGCGTCATCGACCTCGTGCAGATGAAGGCTCTCGTGTGGAGTGGCGAGACCAAGCTCGGCGAGAAGTACGAGATCCAGGAGATCCCGGAAAACCTCAAGGAGCGCGCGGACGAGTACCGCACCATGCTGCTCGAGACCGTGGCCGAGTCCGACGAAGCGCTTCTGGAGAAGCACTTCGGGGGCGAAGAGCTCACGATCGACGAGATCAAGGGCGCCATCCGCAAGATGACGGTCAACAGCGAGCTGTACCCGATCCTGTGTGGATCTGCGTTCAAGAACAAGGGCGTTCAGCCCATGCTCGACGCGGTCATCGACTACCTCCCGTCTCCCCTCGACGTTGCCGAGACCATCGGACACGCCGTCGGCGACGAGGAGAAGGAGATCACTCGCAAGCCGTCCGCAGACGAGCCGTTCGCAGCTCTCGCGTTCAAGATCGCGACGCACCCCTTCTTCGGCAAGCTGACCTACGTCCGGGTGTACTCGGGCAAGGTCGACTCCGGCGCTCAGGTCATCAACTCGACCAAGGGCAAGAAGGAGCGTCTGGGCAAGCTCTTCCAGATGCACTCCAACAAGGAGAACGCGATCGCGACCGCGTCTGCCGGTCACATCTACGCCGTCATCGGCCTCAAGGACACCACGACGGGTGACACGCTCTGCGATCCGCAGAACCAGATCATCCTCGAGTCCATGAGCTTCCCGGACCCGGTCATCCAGGTGTCGATCGAGCCGAAGACCAAGTCCGACCAGGAGAAGCTGGGAACAGCCATCCAGAAGCTCGCCGAAGAGGATCCCACCTTCTCGGTGAAGCTGGACGAGGACACCGGCCAGACCGTCATCGGCGGCATGGGCGAGCTGCACCTCGACATCCTCGTCGACCGCATGCGTCGCGAGTTCAAGGTCGAGGCCAACGTCGGCAAGCCGCAGGTCGCGTACCGCGAGACCATCCGCAAGACGGTCGAGAAGCACGACTACACGCACAAGAAGCAGACCGGTGGCTCCGGCCAGTTCGCGAAGGTCATCATCAAGCTCGAGCCTTTCGAGGGCGAAGACGGCGCGACCTACGAGTTCGAGAACAAGGTCAGCGGTGGTCGTGTGCCCAGGGAGTACATCCCCTCGGTCGACGCAGGTGCTCAGGACGCCATGCAGTACGGTGTTCTCGCCGGATACCCGCTGGTCAACGTCAAGGTCACACTGCTCGACGGTGCGTACCACGATGTCGACTCGTCGGAAATGGCCTTCAAGGTCGCCGGCTCACAAGCGTTCAAGGAAGCCGCACGTAAGGCCAGCCCCGTCATTCTCGAACCCGTCATGGCCGTCGAGGTCATCACGCCCGAGGATTACATGGGTGAGGTCATCGGCGACCTGAACTCCCGCCGTGGTCAGATCCAGGCCATGGAGGAACGCAGCGGTGCCCGTATCGTCAAGGCACTGGTTCCGCTGTCGGAGATGTTCGGCTACATCGGAGACCTTCGGTCGAAGACGCAGGGCCGCGCTAACTACTCCATGGTCTTCGATTCGTACGCAGAAGTTCCCGCGAACGTAGCGAAGGAAATCATCGCGAAGGTCAACGGAGAGTAATTCTCTTCGTTTGCTGGACCACGCTCGACCTGTAATAAGTAACAACACATACGCGTGCTTGCCCCGCAGGGGTACGCACAGATCAGTCCAGGAGGACACACAGTGGCGAAGGCGAAGTTCGATCGGACGAAGCCGCACGTCAACATCGGCACCATCGGTCACGTTGACCACGGTAAGACGACGCTGACGGCTGCAATCACCAAGGTTCTGCACGACAAGTTCCCGGACCTGAACGAGGCATCGGCTTTCGATCAGATCGACAAGGCTCCGGAGGAGAAGGCTCGTGGTATCACGATCAACATCTCCCACGTCGAGTACCAGACCGAGAAGCGCCACTACGCGCACGTCGATGCACCGGGTCACGCCGACTACATCAAGAACATGATCACCGGCGCGGCTCAGATGGACGGCGCAATCCTGGTCGTGGCAGCTACCGATGGCCCGATGCCGCAGACCCGCGAGCACGTGCTGCTCGCCCGCCAGGTCGGTGTTCCTTACATCCTGGTCGCACTGAACAAGGCCGACATGGTCGACGACGACGAGATCATCGAGCTCGTCGAGATGGAGGTCCGCGAGCTCCTCGCTTCGCAGGAGTTCGACGAGGACGCACCGGTCATCAAGGTCTCCGCACTCAAGGCACTCGAGGGTGACGAGAAGTGGGGCGAGTCGGTTCTGGAGCTCATGCAGGCCGTCGACGATTCCGTTCCGGATCCCGTCCGTGAGACCGACAAGCCGTTCCTCATGCCCGTCGAGGACGTCTTCACCATCACCGGTCGTGGCACCGTGGTCACCGGACGTATCGAGCGCGGCTCGGTCAACGTCAACGAAGAGGTCGAGATCGTCGGCATCCGCCCCGGCTCGACCAAGACCACCGTCACCGGAATCGAAATGTTCCGCAAGCTGCTCGACTCGGGTCAGGCAGGCGACAACGTCGGCCTCCTCGTTCGTGGCATCAAGCGCGAAGACGTCGAGCGTGGACAGGTCATCATCAAGCCCGGCACCACGACTCCCCACACGGAGTTCGAGGGCAATGCCTACATCCTCTCGAAGGACGAGGGCGGCCGCCACACGCCGTTCTTCAACAACTACCGCCCGCAGTTCTACTTCCGTACCACGGACGTTACGGGCGTTGTGACCCTCCCCGAGGGCACCGAGATGGTCATGCCCGGTGACAACACCGAGATGTCCGTCACGCTGATCCAGCCGGTCGCCATGGATGTCGGCCTCCGTTTCGCAATCCGTGAGGGCGGTCGTACCGTCGGAGCCGGTCGCGTCACGAAGATCGTCAAGTGACCTAGTTTCACCCTGCTCTACAAAAAGCGGCACCCACCTTCTGGTGGGTGCCGCTTTTGCGTGCGTGCGGCTCCGCCGCCCGCGTCAATGGACCCTTGCACCGCTCAGACGTATGCAGTGGTTCATTCACGCGGTCCGAGGTGGCCTCCCACAGTGGGTGAATGAACCCTTGTCGCGGTCAGACGTGTGCAGTGGTCCATTGACGCGGTCCAAGCGAACACCCGAAAAATTGGGACGCATCGGACGCGGCTGTCCCGTAACGTCGCTGCGGTGCTACTGACCGTGACTGCAAATGCCACAACCGATTTCCCGGACACCTCCGACATCGGGTATCTGTTGCACAAGCACCCCGATCGCGTGCTGAGCCGAAACCTGCCCATGGGTGCCGCGACGGTGCTGTATTCCGAGGTCTCGGCAGAGCGGACAACCCTCGCAGTACTGCTCGACGCTATCGACGACAAGAGTCCTGCCGCATCGGGGCTTGCGGTGGCACTGTCTCGGTTGTTCAAGCAGGCATTGACCGGCGTGTGCGCCACCAGGCCTGAATTGGTCTCTGTCGCAATCGATCTGACCATGTCGATGCCTGCCGCGCCGTCTCGTGGTGCGACCGACCTCACGTCACGGTTGTTCGGTCCCCTGGGATGGAACGTGGAGGCGACGCCCATTCCGCTCGATCCGACGCAGCCGGAATGGGGCAACTCCGAATACGTCGACCTCGTTCTGACCGGCACGTTCACTCTGTCGGCAGCACTGCGGCACCTGTACGTACTCCTTCCAGTTCTCGACGACGCCAAGCACTATTGGGTTGGCGAGGACGAGGCAGACAAACTCGTTCGAGCAGCGGGGGATTGGCTCGGAGATCATCCCGAATCGTCGTTGATCGCATCCCGCTACCTGGCGCACCGCCGCGAGCTCGTGGCCTCCGCGCTGGACCGACTAGTGCCCGACGCGCCGCAGGACGACACGACCCCACGGGATCCGACGTTGGCCGAGCAGCGGGTACGCACCGTACTGGCGGCGCTGACAGACGTCGGCGCGAAGTCGGTGATCGACCTGGGTTGCGGCGAGGGTCGTCTGCTGCGAGAACTGCTCGCATACAGTACTTTCGAGCGCATTGTCGGTGCCGATGTGAGTGATCGGGCACTTGCGAAGGCGCACCGCCGGTTGCGTCTGGACGACATGACGGATCGCCAGCGAACGCGTATCGAGCTGCTCCAGTCGTCGGCGACCTATCGAGACGTTCGATTGCAGGGCTTCGATGCAATGGTGCTCATGGAGGTGATCGAGCACGTCGACCTCGATCGGCTTCCGGCGTTGGTGCGCTCGGTCTTTCGCGAGGCCCGTCCCCGGACGGTGCTCGTGACCACACCGAACTCCGAATACAACGTGCTGTATCCCGGGCTCGAGGCGGGTGCCTTCCGTCATGTCGACCACCGATTCGAGTTCACCCGCGCGGAGTTCGAGCAATGGGGATCGTTGGTTGCACATGAGCATGCCTATGAGGTGCGTGTCGAGGGAATCGGCCCCGTCGACGACACGCACGGCACCCCGACCCAGATGGCCGTCTTCACTCGAAAGGAGCAGTCCCAGTGAGTACTTTCGACATTCCGGATCTGTCCCTCGTCGTACTCGTCGGCATCAGCGGCTCCGGCAAGTCGTCGTTCGCGGCGCAGCACTTCGGTCCGTACGAGGCCGTGTCGAGTGATGCCTGCCGAGGGATGGTCAGCAACGATCCCAATCTGCAGAGTGCGACCAAGGACGCGTTCGCCCTCCTCGAATTCCTGGTCGCGACCAGATTGCGGGCAGGCCTGCTCACAGTCGTCGACGCCACCAACGTGCAACCGGCAGCCCGCAAGGCGTTGATCGCGCTGGCCCGAGAACACGACGTCCTGCCGGTTGCCGTTGTGCTCGATGTGCCGGAAGCTGTGTGCGCACAGCGCAACGCCGAACGCACCGACAGGACGTTCGGCCGAGATGTGTTGCGCCGCCAGCAGTCACAGTTGCAGCGGTCCATGCGCGGATTGGGCAAGGAAGGGTTTCGTTCGGTTCATGTGCTCGACGGTGTCGATGCGGTGGCGTCGGCGACGTTCGTTCGTACGCCTCTGCGTAGTGATCGACGTGAGCTGGCCGGGCCGTTCGACGTCATCGGCGATGTCCACGGCTGTCTCGCCGAGCTCGAAACCTTGCTCGCAGCATTGGGTTACACGGTGGAGCGTGACGAGGCCGGTCGAGCGGTCGGCGCAAAAACGCCGCCGGACGGACGTACAGCTGTGTTCCTCGGTGACTACATCGATCGGGGGCCCGACTCGGTCGGAGTACTGCGGCTGGTGATGGGGATGGTCGGTGCCGGTGCGGCGCTGGCAGTCCCGGGTAACCACGAGAACAAGCTCGTCAAGGCACTGCGAGGTCGGAAAGTGACGGCCTCGCACGGTCTCGCCGAGACTCTCGAACAGCTCGACGGCGAGCCGGCAGAGTTCCGCCGAGAGGTGCTCGAGTTCTGCGACGGTCTCGTCGCGCACCTCGTGCTCGACGGCGGAAGGCTCGTCGTCGCGCACGCCGGTCTGATCGAGAAGTACCACAACCGGGCGTCGGGCAGAGTTCGGAGCTTTGCTCTGTACGGCGATACCACCGGGGAGACCGACGAATTCGGCCTGCCGGTTCGGTATCCGTGGGCCAAGGACTATCGCGGTTCGGCGACGGTGCTCTATGGGCACACTCCGGTACCGGAAGTGGAGTGGGAGAACAACACTGCGTGTCTCGATACCGGTTGCGTATTCGGTGGCAAGTTGACGTCGCTGCGCTACCCGGAGCGCGAGATCGTGTCGGTGCCGGCCGAACAGGTCTGGTACGAGCCGGCCCGTCCGGTGGGTGCATTCGTGCGAGATGCGGCGTCGCTCGATCTGTCGGATGTGATCGGCCCGACGGGTGTCGAGACGTCGCTGCGCGGACGAGTGTCGATTCGGTCCGAGAATGCCGCCGGCGCGTTGGAAGTGATGAGTCGGTTTGCGCTCGCTCCGCAGTGGCTGCACTATCTGCCGCCGACGATGGCACCGAGTCGAACCTCGGAGCGCGACGGGTATCTCGAGTATCCGACGGAGGCGTTCGACGCGTATCGGGCGCTCGGTGCGTCGGCGGTGATCTGCGAGGAAAAGCACATGGGCTCGCGGGTCGTCGTTGTGGTGTGTCGCGATGCCGAGGCCGCACGGGAGAAGTTCGATGCACCGGAGGGAGCGCTCGGTACCGCGTACACCCGCACCGGTCGTCCCGTCTTCGACGAAGCACTGACGGGAGAGCTGATCTCCGGAGTGGCCGACGCGCTCGAAAGAGCCGGGGTGTGGGACGAAGTGGATTCGCGCTGGCTGATTCTCGACTGCGAGCTGATGCCCTGGTCTGCGAAGGCGGAGGGGCTGATCAAGACCGAGTATGCCGCAGTTGGTGCGGAGTCTCGGGCCACTCTCGCGGCCGAAGCAGGTGTGCTTGCCCAGGCTGCGTCGCGTGGTCTGGACATGCAGGAACTGCGAGACCGCAACAGAATTCGTCAGGACAATCTGATGGAGTTCACCGCTGCCTATCGGCGGTACATCTGGCCGACCGACGGGTTGAACGGTGTTCGGATTGCGCCGTTCCAGGTGTTGGCGTCGAACCTCGGAACCTATGCCGAACGTCCGCACCAGTGGCACCTCGATCTCGCCGACAGGATGGTGACGGCTGCTCCCGAGGTGTTCGCCTCGACCCGTCGGATCGAGGTGGATCTGTCATCGGCCGATTCGGTTGCGGCAGGAGAGAAATGGTGGAAGGAGTTGACGGCGCAGGGCGGCGAGGGCATGGTCGTCAAACCTGCCGAGAACAGTCCGCGCGGAAAGATACAGCCCGGCATGAAGGTTCGCGGCCGAGAGTATCTGCGGCTGATCTACGGTGCCGACTACACCGACCCGGATCGACTCACTGCACTGCGCAACCGGAACGTGGGACACAAGCAGTCGATGGCTCTGCGCGAATACGCACTCGGCATGGAGGCGTTGGACAGATCGGTGCGTGGTGAACCGCTGTATCGCATCCACCAGGCGGTGTTCGCAGTACTGGCACTGGAATCGGAGCCGGTGGACCCGCGGTTGTAGATGCCGATCATCGAAGGCGCGGCAGTCCGCTGGACGTCGAGTGCTGCGCCCACCCCTGCCTGGATCAATGTGGCTTTCAGTCGGTCAGAGTGCAACAAAGGCGCATTGATCCGGACCGAAGGGGAGGGGGGAGGGGGAGGGCGCGGGCGCTAGTTCTTCGGCGACGCGAAGGGAGTGATTCCGGCACTGATCGGTGCCGCGATTGCAGCAGTTGTCCCGATCGACGCCCAGAAGGTGGTTGAGTCCAGCAGCAGACCGCCTGCCAGTCCGCAGACCGCAACCACAATGCCGCATCCGATCAGCAGCGCCGATCCGACAGCGGCGTGCAACAGGCTGCTTCGGTCGGGGGCGCGGCGCCCTGTGAGCCAGATCATCGTTCCGGTGGCCGCGAATACCAGGGGAACGTAGAAGTAGAGAGAACTGTCACCGAGTTTCGACGCGAAGGTGGCAATCACCAGCACTGCCCCGAATGCCAGAGGTACGGCGAGGGGCATTCCACCGGACCATCTCTCGAACTTGCTGCGCGTCGATGCAACCATGGCCATACCGTACCGCCGGGACTGTTACCGACGCTTGTCGACGTGCAACTGAATGCGGGTAGCGACGTAGGTACCGGCGAGAGATTCGGCGACGAATGCGGCTCGTGATTCGGCCAGGGAGGTGAACGCAACTACATCGAAGTCTGCTGCAGCATAGACCGATACAGCGATGGTGGGCATACCGCGATCATCGATCGCTGTTGCTCTGGCTCGTCGAACACCGTGAAATTCTGCCAACTCCGCGGCCACGCCCGAAGCGATCGCACTGAGGTCCACGTGCGCCGAGAAGTGCGGCTCCTCGATCACGCTCGCCGTTCCGGTCCGACGCGGAGAGAAGTTGCCGATCAGCAACACCAGAGCCACCACGACAGTCACTGCGACGGCGATCGCCAGCGTCGGCATCCACCAACCCTGCTGCGGCAGCTCCGCAATACGCGCACGGTCGAAGCGAGACAGCGTCTCTCGTGCCCACGGAACGTCGTAGTGCCAGGCAAGGGCGAAGCCGCCACCGGCCACGAGCACGAGCCCGGCGACGACGGCGAGAAGCCGATCCACCCCGGCGACAAATGTCTTCACGAGACCCTCTTCGGCTGCGCTACCGAATGCTGAACCGTCAGCCTGCGTCCACCCGCGGCGACGGACAGCACCGGAGCGAGGGAATCGCGCACGGCAGGATCGACACTGTCGACCTCGAAACCAGGATCGCGTTCCACCCGCACCTCGATCTTCTTCCGCGTCACCACGGTGTGCACGTCCGTGACTCCGCGGGTGGACTGTGCTGCAGCACTGCACAACCGAGCGATATCGGTGGGGGTTGCCCAGACGGTCGGCGCCCCGTCGCCCAGGCCGGAATGAGTTTTCGTGCGCGGTTTGACTCCGACGAACACGAGTGACAATCCGACGACTGCGGAACCGATCGCGGCGGCGATCATCCAACTCTGCCAGTGCAATCGGGCGACCCAGCCTGTCGCGTCGGCGATCCACGGACTGCCACCGATGCTTCCGTGCGCGATGAAGAATTCGCGGCCGGCAACGAAGGCCACGCCCAGCAGCATGAATCCGAACAGCAGCGCCACCGGCATCGCGGCCGGACCGGCGGTGGGTGGACGGGGTGAAACAGCCTGGGGAGCATCGGGATTCGCCTCAGGTGCGGGACCGCTGTCGAGGGTGGTGTCGGATACCAGCACGTTCACCCGATGCACGTGCAGTCCCGTCATCGTCGCCAGTGCTTCTTCGACGGCTGCGTGTACGGCCTGGGTCACCTCGGTGATTTGCGACGGCCACCGGACACCGATGTAGAGGTTGACGGCGATCGTGTCCGCGCCGAGGGTGACGTCGGCGCGGGGTAGCTCTCGCCCGGTCAGTCGCGAGAGGCCACCGGTGGTGCGGGTGACCCGAGGGTCTTTCAAGGCCGCAGCGATGGCGGTCCGGGAGATGGCCCGATCCTTTATTTGCACACTGCCGCGCGAACCGGGGTCGTCGCTGACCTCGTCGGATGCAGCCTGCGTCGTCACCGAGAATCCTTTGCGCCGGTCGCGGCTCGCTCTGGTGCGGCTCGCGCTCCACAACTGTAGTGACGACCGACGCCGCATGCCGTCATGGGAGTAATTGTTCCTGGCATACTGCGACTGTGTCGGAAATTGTGCGGGTGACCGCGTCGGATATCGCCTCGGCCGAGGAGCTGCTGGAACCGGTGATGCGCCGGACCCCGGTGGTGGCCTCGCGGATTCTGTCGGATCTGACCGGCCACGAGGTGCGCCTCAAGTGCGAGAAC
Organism: Rhodococcus sp. 14-2483-1-1; assembly: GCF_002259335.1. Classification (NCBI taxonomy): domain Bacteria; kingdom Bacillati; phylum Actinomycetota; class Actinomycetes; order Mycobacteriales; family Nocardiaceae; genus Rhodococcus; species Rhodococcus sp. 14-2483-1-1. The sequence goes on from NZ_NPFX01000015.1 coordinate 141,956, forward strand.
TTGCAGCGCACCGGATCGTTCAAGCCACGCGGGGCGTACAACCGCATCGCCAGGCTCGACGCCGAGCAACGCGCCCACGGGGTGGTCGCGGCCAGCGCAGGCAACCACGCTCAGGGTGTCGCGTGGGCCGCGTCGCAGGTGGGGATCACCTCGACGGTGTTCATGCCGGTAGGCGTGTCGCTGCCGAAGCTGGTGGCCACCAAGGCATACGGCGCGACAGTGCATCTGGTGGGCAACACCGTGGACGAGGCGTTGAAGTCGGCTCGGGAATTCGCCGAACGTACCGGTGCCACCCTCATCCATCCGTTCGACCATCTCGACATCGTCGCCGGGCAGGCGACGCTCGGTACCGAACTGCTGCAGCAGATGCCGGACGTCGGCACCATCGTGGTTCCCACCGGCGGCGGGGGACTGTTGGCCGGTGTCGCCGCGGCGGTCAAGCTGAGCAAACCCGACATCAGGATCGTCGGCGTGCAAGCAGAAGGCGCTGCCGCCTGGCCCGCGTCGCTGAAGGCGGGACACCCGATTGCGCTGGAATCGATGTCGACGATGGCCGACGGCATCGCGATCGGCCTGCCCGGATCGGTGCCGTTCGATCACGTGCAGGGCTGGGTGGACGACGTCGTCACCGTCAGCGAGGACGCTCTGTCGCGAGCTTTGGTGCTGTGCATCGAGCGCGCCAAACTCATCGTCGAACCAGCGGGTGCGGCGGCAGTGGCGGCGCTGATGACGCACTCGGCCGAGGAACTCGGTTTGACCGGCTCGGTGTGCGCCATCCTCTCCGGCGGGAACATCGATCCGCTGCTGCTCACCCACGTCATCACCCACGGTCTCCGGGCGGGTGGGCGCTATCTCGCTGTGCGCGTGACCATTTCGGACCGACCGGGCGGGCTCACCGGCGTGCTCGGGGTGGTGCGCGACGCCGGCGCAAGTGTGGTCGACGTCGTCCACTCCCGCACGGGTGGCCGGCTCGGCCTCGAGGAAGTCGACGTGATGTTGACCGTCGAGACGCGCGGACCCGATCACCGAGGCTCGGTGCTCGACGCCCTGGGCGCGGCCGGATATGCGGTGCACGTCGAGAACTGACCTCCCGGGCCACACAGGTTGCACTGGTACCTTGATCAGCGACTTGGACCAGGACATCGGTGGGAGATATTTGCATGGCTCGGCTCGTCGCGATCGTCTCCGCTGTCCTGGGAATTCTGCTGACGATCTCGATACCGCTGTTGCCGATAGAGCAGCAGCAGTCGTCGTTGACCTGGCCGCAGAGCGATACTGTCGGCAATGTCGAAGCTCCGCTCGTCGGCTACACGCCGATCAGCGTCGATGCCAACGTCCCGTGTGACGCCGCGGGCAGGCTCCCCAGCGGTGGGATACTGCTGTCCACCTCACCCAAGGGATCGCCCGACGCCTATCGATACGGTCTCGTCGCGGAAGTAACGGGCGGTGAGGCGTCGCAACTGAAGGTGACGCTGCGTGATTCGGTTCTCCTCGAGAAGCCGGTCTCGGAACTGAGCCCATCGACTGCGGGCGACTGCTCGTTGACGATCATCTCGAACGGCACTGCGACCACTGTCGGACTGACCGGCGAAGACACCGTGACGCGCGACGGCGACGTCCGGCCACAGATGGTCGGCGTGTTCAGTGATCTACAGGGAAGCATTCCCGGTCTGCAGCTGCAGGCCGAGCTGGACAGTAGGTTCTCGTCCACGCCGAGCATCCTGAAGTGGTTCGCGATGATCGTCGGCGTGCTCGCCACCATCGTCTCGTTGGTGGCGCTGCACCGCCTCGACCTGTCCGACGGCCGGCGCGCCCGACGGTTCCTACCGCGTCGCTGGTGGACGTTCGGGCTGGTGGACGCGGTCGTGATCGGAACGCTGCTGGTGTGGCACGTCATCGGCGCGAACACCTCCGACGACGGCTATCAACTCGGCATGGCCCGCACGGCCGACCATGCCGGGTATATGGCCAACTATTTCCGGTACTTCGGTGTGCCCGAGACGCCGTTCGGCACACCGTTGTACGACATGTTCGGCCTCATGTCGCACGTCTCGACCGCCAGTGTCTGGATGCGGTTGCCTACGCTGATCTGCGCCGTCGTCGCGTGGCTCGTCATCAGTCGCGAGGTGATCCCGCGGTTCGGTGCCGCCGCTCGTGCCTCGAAGACGGCGCTGTGGACCGGTGGTCTGGTGCTGCTCGCGTTCTGGTTGCCGTACAACAACGGGCTGCGACCGGAACCGTTCGTGGCGATCGGTGTGCTGTTGACGTGGTGTTCTGTGGAGCGATCCATCGCGACCCGCAGGTTGCTGCCCGCAGCGGCGGCAATTCTGATCGCGGCATTGACGGTCACGTGTGCCCCGTCCGGATTCATCTGCTTCGCGCCGCTGATCGCCGGAGCTCGACCGGTGCTGCAGATCGTCGTGGCCCGCGCTCGCGAGTTCGGCAGCACCACACTCGGCGCGGTGACGCTGCTCGCCCCGTTGGTGGCGTCGGGCACGGTTGTACTGGTGTTCGCCTTCGGCAACCAGACCGTGGCGGGCATGCTCGAGATGCAACGAGTGCACACTGTGGCCGGGCCGAGTCAGGCCTGGTTCGACGAGTACCTGCGCTACCAGTGGTTGATGAACATGGACATCGACGGCTCGCTCGCGCGCCGGTTCGGGGTGTTCGTCATGATCGTCTCGCTGATCACGGTAGTCGTCGCGATGCTGCGCAAGGGCGGCAAGATCCCCGGCACCGCAACCGGTCCGGCTCGCCGGATCGTCGGTATCACCGTCGGGTCGATGGCGCTGATGATGATCACCCCCACCAAGTGGACACACCATTTCGGAGTGTTCGCCGGTCTGGCCGCCTCGGTTGCAGTCCTCGCCGCCGTGGCGACCGGCGCGGCACTGCTGCGCTCGCGGCGCAATCGACTGTTGTTCGCCGCAGCGGTGTCGTTCCTGCTGGCCGTCGCGTTCACCGGAACGAACGGCTACTGGTACGTCTCGGCGTGGGGAGTTCCGTTCTGGGACAAGCCGATTCTCGTCGCGGGCCTGGGCATCTCGACGATGTTCCTCGGACTGACGCTCCTGCTGTTGCTCGCCGCCGTGTGGTTCCATCTCCGTGCGCCGTACGTGCGCACCGACAAGCCCATGGCGCGCTGGTGGTCGGTGCCGCCGATCGCCGTTGCGGCCGCGTTGATGGTGCTGCTCGCCGTGGCATCGATGGCCAAGGGCGCTGTGGCGCAGTGGCCGTCGTACTCGATCGCGAAATCGAATCTCTCGGCCCTGGCCGGGAACACGTGCGGTCTCGCCAACGACGTACTGCTCGAAACCGATCCCAATGCCGATGTGCTGCAACCGGTCAGCGGCGACGCGTTTGCCGCATTGGGTGCCGACAACGACGGGTTCACCCCCGACGGGGTTGCGGGCGACCTCACCGCGGACAAGGAGGCCTCGGCGTCGGGCACCTCGAACACCGTCGATACCGAGGACCAACAGCAGCCGACGTCGACCACCGGAGCCGGAACCGGTGGCAGCGCACTTCCGTTCGGCTTGGACCCGGCAACCGTTCCGGTGCTCGGATCGTTCGGATCCGATACCCCTGCCACGTTGACCACCGGCTGGTACACGCTGCCCGCAGATCCGGGCGACCTGATCTCCATCGCCGCTGCCGGACGCATCCGCTCGGTGAACTCCGACGGCATCGTCACGTACGGCCAGAGCCTCGAGCTGGAGTACGGAGTCGACGGTCGCGCGCAGGGGCGAGTGACGCCGATCGACATCGGCCCGACGCCGTCGTGGCGCAACCTGCGAGTTCCGATGGACCAGATTCCCGCTGGTGCCAACACGATTCGTCTTGTGCTCTCCGACACCGATCGCGATCCCGACCAATGGCTTGCGATCACCCCGCCACGAGTACCGCGCACCCAGACGCTGAACGACGTCGTCGGCCGTGAGACTCCCGTGCTGCTGGACTGGGAGGTCGGCTTCAACTTCCCGTGCCAGCATCCGTTCGACCATCGCTTCGGCGTCGCCGAAGTGCCTGGGTACCGGGTGCTCCCCGACCGCAGCGGTGCCGTCATCACCAATGCGTGGCAGGACCATTACGGCGGCGGGCCGCTCGGGTGGATCGACATCGTGGCCTCGGCCCGGACCATACCGTCGTATCTGTCCGGCGACTGGGACCGTGACTGGGGATCGATCGAGCGGTACACGCCGTACGACGAGACGGCGGAGCCGGCGCAGATCACCACCACGGACGTCCAACGTTCGGGCCTGTGGACGCCCGGTCCGATCAAAACCGGTTAATCTCTACGCGTTCGGAAGTCCTTATACCGACAGTGAAAGAAACGGGGAGAGGGCCATGGCGAACGCTATAGAAGTAGAGAACCTGGTACTTCGGTACGGGAAGAACGTCGCGCTCGGTGGGATCGACTTCACAGTTCCCGAGGGCACGGTGCTGGGTGTGCTCGGCCCCAACGGTGCCGGCAAGACGACGGCTGTCCGCATACTCGCCACGCTGCTGAAGGCAACGTCCGGTTCGGCGAAGATCTTCGGTCTCGACGTGCTGAAGCAGGCGAACGAGGTTCGGGGCACGATCGGATTGACCGGCCAGTTCGCGGCCGTGGACGAGTATCTGACGGGCTACGAGAATCTCGAGATGGTCGGCCGACTTTTCGGGCTGCGCAAGGCGGAAGCGAAACAGCGAGCCGGTGAGCTACTCGAGCGATTCGACCTCGAGTACGCGCGCGATCGCACTGCCAAGCAGTACTCCGGCGGCATGCGTCGTCGACTCGACATCGCGGCCAGTCTGATCGGACGACCACGGGTGGTGTTCCTCGACGAACCCACCACCGGCCTCGATCCGCGCAGCCGAATCACCATGTGGGAGTTCATCGCAGACCTCGTGCGCGACGGAACGACAATTCTGTTGACCACGCAGTACCTCGAAGAAGCCGATCGGCTGGCCGATTCGATCATCGTGCTGAACAAGGGCAAGATCATCGCCCGCGGCACAGCGGACGAGCTCAAGGCCCAAACCGGCGGTGAGCGAGTCGAATTCGTGCTCACCGACCGATCTCAGGCCGATCGTGCCAAGGAGATCCTGACACCGCTCGGCGTCGAGCCGCCCACCCTGGACGAGCAGGTGGGCCGCATCGTCATGCCGGTCAACGGTGGATCCAAGGATCTGTCCTCGGCGTTGAGCTATCTCGAAGCAGCGGGGATCGGGGTCGTCGACGTCGGTCTGCGACGGCCGAACCTCGACGATGTGTTCCTGTCTCTGACCGGTCAGACCACCGGCGAGCCCGAGGCTGCGGAGGAAGAGAAATGAGCAACGTTCTCCTGGATTCGGCGATCATCACCAAGCGAAACCTGATCAAGCTCAAGCGAGTTCCCGATCTGCTGTTCTTCGCGACGCTGTCGCCGATCATGTTCGTGCTGTTGTTCGCGTACGTCTTCGGCAGTGCGATCGACGTGCCCGGAATCGACTACAAGAGCTTCCTGATGGGCGGCATCTTCGTCCAGACCATGATTTTCGGCGCGTCGATCACCGGATCCTCGTTGGCCGAGGATCTGCAGAAGGGCGTGATGGACCGGTTCCGGTCGTTGCCCATGGCGCGATCGGCCGTGGTCATCGGACGCACGGCAGCCGACGTCGGCAACAACATCGTCACCATCACGATCATGTCGATCACCGGGCTCATCGTCGGCTGGCGCATCACGTCGTCGTTCTTCGACGCCCTGTTGGGGTACGTGCTGCTGCTGTTGTTCGCGTACTCGATCTCGTGGGTGATGGCTCTGGTGGGGTTGATCGTGCGCTCCCCGGAGATCTTCAACAACGCGTCGTTCATCGTGATCTTCCCGTTGACGTTCATCGCCAACACCTTCGTCCCGATCGACAACTTTCCGAGCGTGCTCAAGACGATCGCGGAATGGAACCCGATCTCCTCGGTGACGTTGGCGGTTCGTGAGCAATTCGGCAACACCAATCCGATGGCACCGCCGCCGGAGGTGTGGCCACTGCAGAATCCAGTGCTCTACACCTTGATCTGGGTTGTGGTGATGCTCGTGGTGTTCGTGCCGTTGTCGGTACGCAAGTACCAGAAAACGATGACCGCCTGATGCGCACCGCGGCGGCGGGAGCATGCCTGCTGGCCGCCGCGGTAGCGATCGGGGGATGCAGTTCCGACCCGACACAGACCGACCGAATACAGACCGACCAAATACAGACCGAGCCGGTACAGACCGAGCGATTCGATTACCAACTCGGCGCGGCGTACGACGTGCCAGGCGGTCTCGACACCGTCGTGCGCGATTCCACCGCCGAGCCGCTGCCCGGCGCAGTGTCGATCTGCTATGTCAACGGCCTGCAGACTCAGCCTGGAGCCGAGTGGAACCCGGAACTATTGCTGCGCGATGCGGGCGGCGAGGTTGTGGTCGATTCGGACTGGCCCGACGAGCACATCCTCGACCCGGGTACACCCGAGAAGCGCGCGGCGATCGACGCGGTGATCGGGCCCGTCATCGAAGGCTGCGCCGCACGGGGATTCGACGCCGTCGAAATCGACAACCTCGACAGCTGGACTCGGTTCCCGGATTCGATCGACGAGGAGTCGGTACTCGCACTGGCGCGCCTGTACGCAGCCCGTGCCCATGCGTCGGGCATCGAGATCGCGCAGAAGAACACCCCGGACGGAGCCGGCCGGATGAGGGACGACGTCGGATTCGATTTCGCCGTCGCCGAGGAGTGTCTCGCCTACGACGAATGTGGCTCGTACACTTCGGCATACGGAGCACGGGTGTACGACATCGAGTACACCGACAACCTCCCGGAGCCGTTCGATCGGCTGTGTGCCCGACAGGATCGGCCGGCCGTCACGATTCTGCGAGATCGAGGCCTGGTGTCCCCGTCCGATCCGGCGTACGTGTACGAACAGTGTTGAACCGCCCAGACGAGTGCACCCCCGGTCGCCGAGCGACCGGGGGTGCAGCACATCTTCGGTGAGCAGGCTTACGTGTGGTACGGCTCCGCGCTCACGAGCGTGACCTTCATGGTCTTGCCGTTGGGGAGCGTGTACTGACGGGTGTCTCCGACCTTCGCATCGATGAGCGATCCGCCCAGCGGCGACGCGGGGGAGTACACCTCGAGCTTGCTGTCGCGGGCACCCTCTTCGCGGGTGGCGATCAGGAAGGTCTCGGTGTCGGACTCGTCGCCGTCGTAGTAGACCTTGACGACGGATCCGGGCAGTGCCACGCCGGACTGGGTCGGCGCTTCGCCGACCTTCGCGTTGTTGAGCAGTTCCTGCAGCTGGCGAATGCGTGCTTCCTGCTGACCCTGATCCTCGCGAGCAGCGTGGTAACCGCCGTTCTCCTTCAGATCGCCCTCTTCGCGACGCTCGTTGATCTCGGCGGCGATGACGGGGCGATTGGAAATGAGCTGGTCGAGTTCGCTCTTGAGCCTGTCGTGTGATTCCTGGGTCAGCCAGGTCACCTGGGTCTCGGTCATCTCGATCACTCCCTCGTAGTCGGAATCTCGATATCGATTCCGTTTTCTGAGCAGGTAGGGCACGCAACGAACAGGGGACTCCAATGGTTGGATCCCCTTGGTCGGCCCGCATCCTGGAGCCGTCGTCATCGTTCGCAGGTGAACCCTGCCCGCAATGCAGCAATACACGGCACCTGTTACGGCGGCCGTGTATGTGCCGAGCTTACCACGAACAGGTAGTTCGCCTATCGGGCTCGTAAATATTCGGGAACATCGAGGCTGCAGCCGTACACGTCACCGACCGCGGGGTCGGACGACGTCGTCACCTCGGTGGTCAGCTCGACGGTGCCGGACGCAGACTCCGGTGGGATGTACACCTCACGCCTGCCGGTCTCGGAACCGTCGCGGGAGCGGACACGGACGATGCACACGGCCGGTTGTTCGGGATCCTGTCGGGTGACGCTGAAACGGATGGACATCGTGGAGTCGTCGACGATGTCGAACGACAGCTGGCTGCCTTCGATGGGTTTGACCGAGAACTTGGAGTACGCGTAGTAGGCCACGCCCAGTCCGACCAGCAGAACCAGGGCCACCAGTGCGATCTTCGTCGCACGTTTCGGGGCCTGCCGAATTCCGCTGGGACCGGAACCCGACGGGTACCTACCTGCGGGAAGTGCGTTGGTCATGGCCGCTCTCGGGGTCGATTCGGGGGTGCCGCTGGGGGCCTGTCGGCGTCAGGTGGAACTATAGGGCAGGCAAGAACCAGGCGAATCCGAGGTGAGGAAGAACGTGTCCGGACTGCGGCTCATGGCAGTACATGCCCATCCCGACGACGAGTCCAGCAAAGGTGCTGCGACGACGGCTCGCTACGCGGCCGAAGGACACGACGTACTGGTCGTCACCCTCACCGGTGGCGAGCGGGGCGACATTCTCAATCCAGCGATGGACATTCCGGGAGTGCACGAGCGTATCCACGAGGTTCGGCGCGAAGAGATGGCCGAGGCCGCTCGCATCCTCGGTGTCCAGCAGACCTGGCTCGGCTTCGAGGACTCCGGATTGCCCGAGGGCGATCCGCTACCACCTCTTCCGGAGGGCTGCTTCGCGCTGGTGCCGTTGGAGGTCTCCACCGAGGCGCTGGTCAAGGTGGTGCGCGAGTTCAAGCCGCACGTCATCACCACCTACGACGAGCGTGGGGGTTACCCGCATCCCGATCACATCCGCTGCCACGAGGTCTCGATGGCAGCGTGGGAGGCCGCGGGCGATCCCGAACGCTTCCCCGACGCGGGTGAGCCCTGGACTCCGCTCAAGCTGTACTACTCCCACGGGTTCATCCGTAAGCGCATGCAGCTCTTCCACGATTGGTTCATCGACCGCGGTGAAGAGAGCCCGTTCGTCGACTGGCTGAAGCGATGGGACGGCCAGCGCGACGAGATCATCGGCCGCATCACCACCCAGGTGACCGTCGGTGATTACTTCGAGCAACGCGACGACGCCCTCCGCGCGCACGCGACGCAGATCGATCCCAACGGATCGTTCTTCGCGGTGCCGCTGGACGTGCAGCGCAAGTTGTGGCCCACCGAGGAATTCGAGCTGGCTCGCACCCGGGTGGCGACCTCGCTGCCCGAGACGGACCTGTTCGCCGGAATCGAAGAGACCGACCGGTGATCGTCTCGATTCTCGCCCAGCAGCCCACCGGCCCCGAGTTCGGTAAGTCTTCGCCGATCGGGTTGGTGATCCTGGTGGCGTTGTTGGTCGGAACAGCCCTGCTGATCTGGTCGATGAACAAGAAGATCAAGCGTCTGCCCGCCACGTTCGAGAAGGAGGATCCGACGCTGGATCAGGCGCTCGACGAGGGCACCGATCGCGGCGGAATCGCCACCACCACTCCGCCGGAACAGAGTCCGGCAAAACCTGCCGCCACCGACGAGACCTGATGCTCGACGCCACGGTCCTGAACACCAATGCGCTGGACGAGTCCACCAGCCCGTATCTGCGGCAACATGCGGACAACCCGGTGCACTGGCAGCAGTGGGGACCGCAGGCTCTGCAGTCCGCACGCGATCGCGACGTTCCGATCTTGCTGTCGATCGGCTATTCGGCGTGCCATTGGTGCCACGTCATGGCCCACGAGTCGTTCGAGGACGAGACCACCGCGGCGCTGATGAACGAGAATTTCGTGTGCATCAAGGTCGATCGCGAGGAAAGACCGGACCTCGATTCGGTGTACATGAACGCCACCGTCGCGATGACCGGTCAGGGCGGGTGGCCGATGACCTGCTTCCTCACTCCCGAGACCGAACCGTTCTACTGCGGCACCTACTACCCACCGACCCCGCGGCAGGGAATGCCGTCGTTCGAGCAGCTGCTCACCGCCATTGCGGACACCTGGTCGACTCGCCGACAGGACGTGTTCGACGCGTCCGCCGCCATCGTCACCGAACTGCGCAAGCAGAGCGCCGGAATTCCGGCCGGCGGACGACCGATCGACGCCGATTTTCTGGCCGCGTCCGTCGCAGCGATCTGCGCCGACGAGGACACGACCTTCGGCGGCTTCGGTCAGGCGCCGAAGTTTCCGCCGGGCGCACTGCTCGAGGGTCTGCTCCGGCACTACGAGCGCACCGGTAACGGTGAGGTTCTCGACGTGGTTCGACGCACCGCGTCGGCGATGGCGCGCGGGGGCATCTACGACCAACTCGGCGGCGGGTTCGCGCGCTACTCCGTCGATGCCGAGTGGATCGTCCCGCATTTCGAGAAGATGCTCTACGACAACGCATTGCTGCTCAGGTTCTACGCGCACGCGGCCCGGGTCGACGACGATCCTCTGATTCGGCGGGTGGCGTCGGACACTGCGGAGTTCATGCTCCGTGAATTGCGCACGGCCAACGGCTGTTTCGCGTCGGCGCTCGATGCGGATACCGAGGGCGTCGAGGGCCTGACCTACGCCTGGACGCCGGAGCAATTGATCGAGACCCTCGGCTTCGAGGACGGGGTGTGGGCTGCGGGGTTGTTCGCAGTGAATTCGGCAGGCACGTTCGAAGCGGGCATGTCGGTATTGCAACTGCCCGCCGAACCCGAGGACTACGACCGGTTCGCCCGGGTACGTCGTGCGCTGTCCGACGCTCGCGCCATCCGGCCGCAGCCCGGCCGCGACGACAAGGTGGTCACCGCGTGGAACGGGTTGGCGATCACCGCGCTGGTCGAGGCCGGAATCGGGTCGAACACGCCGAAGTGGGTGGACGCGGCGGTCGAATGCGGCGAGCAACTCTTCGCCGCGCACGTCGAATCGGGGCGGGTGCGTCGCGCATCTCTGGGTAGCGCGGTGGGGGACGCCACCGGAGTGCTCGAGGACTACGCGTGTCTCGCTGTTGCCGCGGCAGCGCTGTTCCAAGCCACCGGAGACTCGGTATGGATCGAGCGCACGGTCTCGCTCCTCGATGCGGCGATCGAGCACTTCGCCGACCCGGACGACGCCGGCAGTTGGTTCGACACCGCCGACGACGCGGAGACACTCGTGACCCGGCCCCGAGATCCCATCGACGGGGCCACCCCATCGGGAGCATCCACGATGGCAGAGGCGTTGCTCACAGCTGCCGCTCTGGTCGATCACACATCCTCGGCGCGATACGGCGAACTGGCGGCGGCGTCGTTGGCGCGAGCGGCGTTGATCCTCGAGCGCGCGCCCAGGTCCGGTGGGCACTGGCTGGCGGTCGCAGAAGCGTCCGCATCCGGCCCCATCCAGATTGCGGTGTCGATCGCGCCGGGCGGCGACCTGATGTCCGCCGCCCGACGATTGGCACCGGGAGGCTCGGTTGTCGTTGCGGGCGAAACGGATTCGTCCGTATTGCTGATGGACCGTCCGCCCGTCGACGGCGTCGAAACGGCGTACGTGTGTCGCGGCTTCGTCTGCGACCGTCCTGTGACCTCTGCCGAAGATCTGTCGCTCGCACTGCAGAGATGACGAAGCGCGTCGATGCTTCTGCTCGAGAACAGTATTGTTGCGGGAACTTGTTTGGCCCGGGGCGGGAACTTCTATCAGTGGATCGATGGTGCGTGTCATGAGCGAAGGCGTCACCAAGGACAGTGTCGTGCGCGACGGCATGCTCGACGAGGCCGTGACCGACGAGCAGCGCGCGGCCGTCGCGGAGTTCGTCGCGTCGGTCCCGATGGCGGCGATGGTCCATTCCATGCAGTTCGAGGTGGTCGGTGCCAACACGCTCTGCGAGGAGGTACTCGACTGCCCGGTGGAGGGCATGCTGGGTCGTCCGGTGGCCGATTTCGTTCCGCTCGGGGACCGCGCGTCGGCCAAGGACATGGCGATGCAGCTCGACAACCGATACCCCGCGGCCGGCTCGTCCGACGGCGGTCGTCCGATCGGAGCTCTTCGTCGAGTACGGCGCAGCGACGGTGAGGTCGTCTCTTGTTGGATGCACGTGGGGATCTCGACCATCCTCGGACGGCGGTTCATCGTCGCGCTACTGGATCTGGTCAATCCCGTCGTCGACGACACCGTGCACTGGCGCGATCGCGCCGAACGCGACGACCTGACCGGCCTGCTGCGGCGGAGTCCCCTGTTGGCCCACGTCGACGAGTGGATCGTGGCCGATCGACCCGTAGCCCTGGCGTTCGTCGACGTCGACCGCTTGAAGTCGATCAACGACGCCCACGGTCATCCTGCGGGAGATGCCGTCCTCGAGGCAGCTGGGCGTCGACTGCAGCAGTGGTCGCCGCGCGGCAGCGTCGTCGGGCGATATGCCGGAGACGAGTTCGTGTTCGCGGTGACCGACGCGGTCGGTGGCAGTTCACTCGACGCCGCGAGACTGGCCGAATCTGTGCGGACCGCAATCTGCAGCGAACCGGTGCCGTTCGGATCTCGATTGCTCGGGGTATCGGTGAGTGTGGGCGTCGCGGTGCGAGAACCCGGTGAATCCAGAGATCGGCTCATTCAACGCGCCGACGAACTGATGTACCGAGACAAGGCATCCGGGCCCGCCTGACGGGTGCTCAGAACAAGACGAGCCACACGGCAACCAGGTGGCAGATCGCCGCCAATACCGTTGCGGCATGGAAGAATTCGTGATGGCCGAACGTCGTAGGCCATGGGTTCGGCCACTTGGTGGCGTACAGCACGGCTCCCACGCTGTAGAACACCCCGCCCACCAGCAGCAAGAGGAACGGTGCGTAGCCGACGTGTTCGATCAGGGTGGGGGCGACCGGTACTATCGCCCAGCCGAGGATCAGGTACAGCGGTACACCGACCCAGCGGGGAGCGGTGGGCCACAACATCTTCAGAGCCACTCCGGCGAAGGCCCCGAGCCACACGATGATCAGCAATGTGCGTCCGGTCGAGGCGGGCAGGCCCAGCACGGCAAACGGGGTGTAGCTGCCGGCGATGAACAGGAAGATCATCGAATGATCGGCGCGCTTCATCCAGATCTGCGACGCCGTGGTCTTCCACGGCACGCGGTGGTACGTGGCGCTGACCCCGAAAACCCCGCAGACGGTGATGGCGTAGACGCCCGTCGCGAGCCCCGCGCTGACCGAGACCATGCTGAACGCAAGCGTGACGAGCGTGATCGCACAGACCACCGCCACACAGAACGCGTACAGGTGAATCCAACCGCGCATGCGCGGTTTGACGGGTATCTCGTCGAGTCCGAACATCGTCATGTCGATTGCCTCCCGTGCCGCCGCCGTGAACCTACGCAACCGTAGGTTCAGACGCTACTGTACCGGCCGCCCGCTCGCAGACGTCGGCGTAAGGTAATCCTCCGTGGTGATGAGAGCAGCGGTGACGAAGTAGTGGTGATCATTCCGCAGAAGGTGCGCGGCGTTCTCTACAACGTGTACGAGCGGCGTCTGCTGAGCCAGCTCGAAGGGGTGCAGCACCCGCGGCACGTGGCAGTGATGTGCGACGGCAATCGCCGCTGGGCGCGCGAGAACGGGTTCACCGACGTCGCGCACGGCCACCGCATGGGCGCCCTGAAGATCGCCGAAATGCTCGGCTGGTGCGACGCCGCCGGAATCGAGATGGCCACCATCTACCTGCTCTCCACCGAAAACCTCCGCCGAGACGCCGACGAATTGGATTCGTTGCTCGATATCATCACCGACGTCGTCGAGGAAATCTGCGGGCCCGAGATGAATTGGGGCGTCAAGCTCGTGGGCACCCTCGACCTGCTGCCCGCGTCGACCGCGCGTCGACTCAAAGAAGCGGCCGCGCTCACCGAGGGACGGACCGGAACACACGTCAACGTCGCCGTCGGGTACGGCGGTCGACAAGAAATCGCCGATGCAGTGCAATCCCTGGTGAGCGAGAAGATCGCCGAGGGCGTCACCGGAGACGACCTGATCGCCTCCATCAACGTCGACGGCATCGACAGTCACCTCTACACCTCCGGCCAGCCCGATCCCGATCTCGTCATCCGTACGTCGGGCGAACAGCGACTGTCCGGCTTCCTGCTGTGGCAGAGCGCGTACTCGGAAATCTGGTTCACCGAGGCCTACTGGCCCGAATTCCGTCGCGTCGACTTCCTGCGCGCTCTGCGAGACTTCGCCGCCAGACACCGGCGCTTCGGTATCTGACGCTTCGGTATCTGACGTGCACAGGACCTCGTAGCCTGCTACGAATTTCCACTCACGACCCGGGGCGACGCACTACGTACTTACCTCTGTACTGCTACGTAATCTGTGGCGCGATCGGCGCGAGGCTCGGAAAATTTCCGATCGTGGACTACAACGTGCTCGGACCCATGGTGGTGCGCGACGGGATCGGCGTGAAGGCGCTCGGTGGGCTCAAGCAGCGGGCCGTGCTGGCGGTGCTGCTCGTGGAAGCGGGGAACGTCGTCGAATTCGACCGGTTGATCGATCTCGTCTGGGATCGTCGTCCGCCGGCCAAGGCGTTGGCGTCGCTGCGTGCGTACGTGGCGAATCTGCGGCGAGTCCTCGGTGCGGACGACGGTGCCCGGCTCGTCACGACGTCCTGGGGCTACCGCTTGGACCTGGGTGCAGACCGAGTCGATCTGCGTGAGTTCGAGATGCTCGCGGCCCGCGGCCGTGATGCATTCGGGCGCGGCCGGTTTGCCGAGGCAGACGGTCAGTTCGGTCGTGCGCTGGCGTTGTGGAGAGGCCCCGCCTTCGTCGAGTTCGGTGATCTGGGCTTCGCCGTCGACGAGCGGGTGCATCTGGACGAGGTGCGCGCCGTGGTGCTGGAATCGGCATTCGAGGCCCGCCTCCACCTCGGTCGACACGAGACGGTGATCGCCGAGATCGAGCGCGCACTACGGGTCTCGCCGTTGCGCGAACACCTGTGGGGCCAGCTGATGATCGCCCTCGATCGGTCGCACCGGACGGCCGAGGCGGTGGTTGCCTTTCGTCGTGCCGAGACGATTCTGCGGGCCGAACTCGGGGTGGCTCCGTCGCGCTACCTGCTCGACATCGAGGCCTCTCTGTACACCGGCGGTTCGGTCAATCGAGCAGTGAGCCTCGTAGCGATGTGAGCTCGGCGCGGGTGCTGATGCCCAGCTTCCCGAAGATGCGATTGAGGTGGGTCTCGACGGTGCGGATCGACAGCACGACGGCGTCGGCGATGTCGCGGTTCGACAGGCCGGAAGCAGCGAGGGTCGCGATCTGACGTTCGCGGGTGGTCAGAGCCGCGTCTCGTGTTCCGCGCAGGAGCGGGGTGCTCGGATGTCCACACCGCTCGGTGAGCACGTGGCCCTGCCTTCCTGCGGTTGCGGCTGCGCGAGGGTTGCTGCGCAACAGAAGATTTCGTGCATGGAAGTACATCTCTGCGGCGTGCAGGTCCAGGCCGTGCTTCTCGGCGCTCGCAGCCACGGACACCGCCTGTTCGGCCACCCCATGCTCCGATACCGAACTAGCCGAACTATCCGACCCGGGCGATGCGGCGAGAACCTCGACCATGCGTACCTCGGTGCGGACCAGGTCACCCTCGATCAGACTCGCCAGGGAGTGGACGGGGGCCAGCACCGCGGCCGCCGCGCCACAGCGGGCGGCGTCGACGTAGGAGAACAGAGCGGGAAGATGATGGTCGATGGCGGCGTGCGCCTCGGCCGAGGCGACGAGCAGCTCGCGCGCCCGGCCGACGTCTCCTCGCGCCGCCGCAGCCCAGCCCAGTGCCGCGAGCCGGGTCCCGCGAGCTCCGAACAATGCAGGGGAGGCCGGGTTGTCGAGGTCAGCGGCCGCGATGAGATCCGATGCCTCCTCTGCGCGTCCGGCGAGTGCGAGAGCACGGACCAGATCGCACGCCACCATCGGCTCCATCGACCGCTGGCCGAGGGTGCCCGCGAGCGTGTAGGCCTCCGAGCACCAGCGGATCGCCTCGGCCGCGTGGCCCTGCGAGAGCAACACACCTCCGCGGGCCCACCCGAACCACGCCTGCTGCAACGGCGAGAACTGTTCCACCGCTTCGTCGTACCGGTACCGAGCGAGCGCCGACGCCTCCTCGAAGTTGCCGGCACAGGCGATCGTGAAGCATCGCGTCAGATCCAAGACCGTTGCCGCCGGATTGTCGGGTTCGGGCTGCACGCGGGCGAGCGCCGAGAACGCGGCCGACAACCGGCCGACGACGGTGGCCCCGGCGGCAACGGCGAAACTGGCCGAGATCAGCGTCGCACCCTCCAGGTCGTCCATCAGCGGTTCGAGCAGGGCCAATGCGCCGGCAGTATCGCCGATAGCGTGCATCATCAGGCCACGCTGCGCTCGTAGTTGCGTTCGGATACCGGGGTCGACGATGGCGAGCTCGGTACTCGCGTTCAGGGCCAGCGCCCGCGTCGGATCCGCCAGCCGCAGCACCATGTTGTCGGTACACGCGCGCACCGCCGTCGCGCGCCGGATGTCGTTGTCGGACCCGCGTAGTAGCTCGTCGAGTCGCTGCTGAGCCGATGCGGTCAGGCCGAGCTGGCTCTCTGCGGTCGCAAGAATCAGCTGAGCGTCGAACCCGCCGCCGGCCTCGGCAGCAGCCGAGGCCAGCTCGAGCGTCGTCTCGGGAGGAACGAAACGCCACGACAACCGGGCCGCTTCCACAGCCGTCTGCGCATCGAGTGCGACGCCGGCGTGGATGCGCAGCAGTGCGGCGATGACGCGCTCGCGGGGGCCGAGGCCGTCGGTGGAGGCGTCGAGAGCGTCGGCCACCGTCAGGCTCAGCCGTCGTCTGCGCAGCGTGGCCATGTCTTCGGTACGTACCTGTGCGGTAATCGGCGTCGCGAACGTCACCCGGTCGACGTTGTGCTCGGTGCGGACGGTGAGAACGCCGGCCGATTCGAGTTCCTCGATCAGACGCGGGTCGATCACCGCGGCAGCGGCTCCGAACACCAGGGAACCGGCCAGGGCGACGATGTCGAGCGCATCGGCGATCTCGGTGGCTGCCGCATAGTCGGCGAGCGCGACCACCTCGGCCAGATGATCGCGCACCACATCGGCCAGTCCGGCGGAGACGGGCAGGGGAGAGGCGAGTCGCCACACGCGCGACGAGACGGTCAGCGCCTGCCGCTCGACCGCGGTTGTCACCAGATCACGCAGCACGACCAGATTTCCCGCGGACAATGCGGTGACGGCGAAAAGTGCCGCACTGTCCACGATCTCGTCATCTCGACGAAGCATGGACTCCACCAGGGATCGGCTCTGCTCGGGGCTGAGCGGCTCCAGATCGATGCGGTCGACCAGGCCGTCCTTCCACAGGCCGTCGAGCACCGGGGTGCGACGTCGGCCGGCACTGACACTGAGCAGAATGAACAGGTCCTTCGAGCCGATGCGGCGGGCCAGGAGCTCGATGGTCGAATCGGCCAGCCACTGGGCGTCGTCGATGACCACGACCGTGCGTCGGCCGCTGTGCGCCTCGGCCAGAGCGGCGGCCAGCGCCCGGTCGGATTCGACGGGGACGAATCCGGTGCCGGTCGGCATCACCGTCACCACTCGGTGCGGATGCCAGCCGAGACGCACCAGCGACCGCACCGCCTCGGTCAGCAGTCGGGTACGGCCGACTCCGGGCGCGGCTTTGACCGCCATTCCGCCGTACGTGCGGGCGGCATGCAGAATTCGCGCCGACTCGTCGTCTCGACCGATCAGCGGAACCTCGCCGATCGTGCGCCTTTCCAGCGTCATTGCTGGATTATGGTCTACAACTTCCGCAGGCGCAGCCGGTTGATCGCGTGGTCGTTGTCCTTGCGCAACACCATGGTCGCTCGCGGTCGCGTCGGCAGGATGTTCTCCACCAGATTCGGCAGGTTGATCGAATGCCACAGATCCTCGGCGGCGATCTGCGCGTGGTCGTCGGACAGGCCGGCGTAATGGTGAAAATGCGAGGACGGATCGGTGAACGATGTCTTGCGCAACGCGAGAAAACGCTTGACGTACCAGCTCTCGATGTCCTCGATTCGAGCGTCGACGTAGATGGAGAAGTCGAACAGATCCGAGACCATCAACCGAGGCCCGGTCTGTAATACGTTGAGTCCCTCCACGATCAGGATGTCGGGCTGCCGGACCATGTGGTACTGGCCCTTGACGATGTCGTACGAGACGTGTGAATAGACAGGCGCGCCCACCTCTTCGGTCCCGGACTTGACCTCGGTGACGAACCTGAGCAGCTTGCGCCGGTCGTAACTCTCGGGAAAACCCTTGCGGTGCAGGATCCCTCGACGCATGAGCTCGGCCGTTGGATACAGGAATCCGTCGGTGGTGACGAGGTCGACCCGCGGATGATGGTCCCATCGGGCCAGGAGTGCCTGCAGCACACGGGCTGTCGTCGACTTGCCGACGGCGACGCTGCCCGCGACACCGATGACGAAGGGGACCTGACGATCGGGATGCTTTTCGCCGAGGAACGTTGCAGTCGCAGCGAAAAGCCGCTGCCGGGCCGCGACCTGGAGGTGGATCAAACGCGCCAGGGGCAAGTAGACCTCGGCCACCTCGTCGAGGTCGATCTGTTCACCGAGACCGCGCAGCCCGATCAGTTCTTCCTCGGTGAGCACCAAGGGCGTGGATTGGCGCAGCGTGCGCCACTGCACACGGTCGAACTCGACGTACGGGCTGGACTCGCTCACGCACGGCTCCAACCACAGTCGTTCCGCAGGCTCCACTCTTGCCACATCGGAGATGCTGAGGGTCCGGCTGAGCTCCCGTGGAGCGCGAGTCGCATGGTTTCCGATTGTGCTCGGTGCCGGTGGATCGCGCACGGGCGGGGTCGTTCGCCGTACTAGGGTTCGGGTATGGATGCTGCTTCCCTGGTACGCGAATACCTGCTGCTCGGCCTCAGTTTCGACCGCCTCGAAGACGGCTTCGTCGACGCATACACCGGCGATCCGGAGTTGCGCAGAATCACCGAGAACGCCCCCGCGCCGGAGCCTCGTGAGCTCGTCCGTCGAGCACAGACGCTGCGCGCAGAGCTCGGCAACGTCGATCTGACACCCGAGCGCACCACGTTCCTCGACGTCCACCTGCGCGCTCTCGAGTGCTCGGCGCGCAAGTTCGCCGGCGAGGACATCGGGTTCGTCGACGAGGTGGACGCCTACTTCGATGTCCGCATCGCCCCCGGCGATCAGGACCAGTACCTGCAGGCGCACCGCAAGATGGACGAGGTTCTCGCCGGTCCCGGCTCGTTGAGCGACCGGTTGATCGCCCATCGCCGTGCCGACGTCATTCCGGCCGACCGACTGCAGGACTGCGTCGAGGCGTTCTCGTCCGCGCTACGCGACCGCGTCCGGGCCGAGTACACGCTGCCGGACACCGAGAAGGTCACCTACGAGGTCGTCGGAGACAAGCCCTGGTCCGGATTCAACTACTACCTCGGCAACTTCCAGTCCACCGTCGCGATCAACTCCGACATCGAGCAGCAGATGGCCAATCTGCCGCACCTGATCGCGCACGAGTCGTACCCCGGACATCACACCGAGCACTGCCGCAAGGAGACGGGGCTCGTCGGTGCAGGCCAGCTCGAGCAGACGCTGTTCGTGGTCAACACTCCGCAGTGCCTGATGGCCGAGGGGCTGGCCGACCATGCTCTCGGCGCGATCGTCGGTGAAGGCTGGGGCGCGTGGGCGCAAGAGATCTACGCCGACCTCGGACTGCGCTTCGACGGTGAGAAGGCCGAGCGCCTCTCTGCTGCGTCGAGTCAGCTGTTGGGGGTGCGTCAGGACGCCGCGCTGTTGCTGCACGACCAGCACAAGAGCGAGGACGATGTGGCCGCCTACCTGGAGCGGTGGTCGTTGGCCTCACCTCAGCGCGCCCGGCACAGCCTGCGCTTTCTGTCCTCACCGCTGTGGCGGGCGTACATCAGCACTTACGTCGAGGGCTACAAGCTGCTGGCCGGTTGGCTGGACCAGGGAACGACCGTCAGCGAGCGTGCGCAACTGTTCGGCAGGCTCCTCGACGAGCCACTGACACCGGGCGCACTACGCGTCTCGTAAACTGGCCGAGTCCCTTACTGTGCTGCCCCCTTTTCTGCTGTCTTTTGGAGACTCCTGTTATGACTGACGTCAACAACCTGTCACTGGCCGAACTCGATCCCGAGGTCGCCGAGGCGATGGCCGGTGAGCTGGGACGTCAGCGCGACACCCTGGAAATGATCGCGTCGGAGAACTTCGTCCCCCGTGCGGTGCTGCAGGCCCAGGGCAGTGTCCTGACCAACAAGTACGCCGAGGGCTACCCGGGCCGCCGTTACTACGGCGGGTGCGAGCACGTCGACATCGTCGAGGATCTCGCCCGCAATCGCGCCAAGGAACTCTTCGGTGCCGAGTTCGCCAACGTGCAGCCGCACGCCGGCGCGCAGGCGAACGCCGCGGTGCTGATGGCCTTGATCAACCCCGGCGACAAGATCATGGGCCTGGACCTGGCTCACGGCGGCCACCTCACGCACGGTATGAAGCTGAACTTCTCGGGCAAGCTCTACGAGGTCGAGTCCTACGGCGTCAGCAAAGAAGATCACCGCATCGACATGGACGAGGTGCGCAAGCAGGCCATCTCCGCCAAGCCTCAGGTGCTCATCGCCGGCTGGTCGGCATACCCGCGCCACCAGGATTTTGCAGCCTTCCGGTCCATCGCCGACGAGGTCGGCGCGCTGCTCTGGGTCGACATGGCGCACTTCGCCGGACTCGTTGCAGCAGGGGTACACCCGTCGCCCGTGCCGTACGCCGATGTCGTCTCCTCGACGGTGCACAAGACCCTCGGCGGACCGCGCTCCGGCATCATCCTGGCCAAGAAGGAATGGGCCAAGAAGCTCAACTCCGCAGTGTTCCCCGGACAGCAGGGCGGGCCGCTGATGCACGCCATCGCTGCCAAGGCCGTCGCCTTCAAGATCGCGGCGACGCCGGAGTTCAAGGAGCGCCAGGAGCGCACCCTGCTCGGCGCATCGCTGCTCGCCGAGCGTCTCACCGGTTCCGACGTGGCCGACAAGGGCGTCTCGGTCCTCACCGGCGGCACCGACGTCCACCTCGTGCTCGTCGACCTGCGCAACTCCGAGCTCGACGGCCAGCAGGCCGAAGACCTCCTGCACGAGGTCGGCATCACCGTGAACCGCAACGCTGTGCCCTTCGACCCGCGCCCCCCGATGGTCACCTCCGGCCTGCGCATCGGCACCGGTGCACTGGCCACCCGCGGATTCGGCGAGGCCGAGTTCACCGAGGTCGCCGACATCATCGGTACCGCCCTGGCGACCGGTCAGGCCACCGACGCTCTGAAGGAACGTGTCGTGAAACTTGCGCAGAGCAAGCCCCTGTACGAGGGCCTCGAAGACTGGGGATTGTTGGGCTGATCGACGCGCCCACCCCGCCCGCGTCAATGGACCATTACACCGCCCAGACGTGTGCAGTGGTCCATTCACCCATCCGCGTCGGATCGATGTGGCTTTCAGTCGATCTGAGTGCAACAAAGTCGCATTGATCCACCCGGGGGAGGGCACTTTCGTCACCGGTCTGCCGGCGACCTGGGGCGATGTCGACGTAACGCGTTGTTCACCGACACGCCAGACTTCCAGCGAGCCGAACCTCGAGTTCGGCGGTACCGTCGGCAGTAACAGGCAGCGGGGAAGCTACCTGTGCGGGAGGTTCTGATACGTGACTGAGCTAGTGAGCGCGAGAGGGCCGGTACCCGGTCCTCGTGTCACCTGACACATCGGACCCGACCGGCCGATCGACAGAGTTTGCGCGGTGCCGCGCAGACGTAGGAGCCCCACGTGACCACTTCACGCTCCGTTTCCGCCCCTCTTCGGACATTCGTGCTCGATACCTCGGTCCTGCTCTCGGATCCATGGGCAGTCATCCGGTTCGCCGAGCACAATGTGGTACTTCCGTTGATCGTGATCAGCGAGTTGGAGGGCAAACGCCACCATCACGAATTGGGATGGTTCGCGCGGGAATCCTTGCGCATGCTCGACGACCTTCGCGTCGAATTCGGCCGACTCGACCAGCCGGTTCCCATCGGAACATCCGGTGGCACACTGCAAGTCGAGCTCAATCACACCGATCCTTCGGTGCTTCCCGTCGGTTTTCGTACCGACTCCAACGACTCCAGAATCCTCGCGTGCGCCCTGAATCTGGCGGCTGAGGGCAAGGACGTCGTGCTGGTCAGCAAGGACATTCCGTTGCGCGTCAAGGCCGGTGCTGTCGGTCTTCCCGCCGACGAGTACCACGCTCACGACGTGGTGCCGTCCGGCTGGACCGGCATGACCGAGCTCGACGTGCCGTCCGAGGCGGTCGACACACTGTTCAACGACGGTGTCATCGACCTCGCAGAGGCGCGAGACCTGCCGTGCCACACGGGAGTTCGACTTCTTGCCGGACGGCAGAGTGCGCTCGGCCGCGTCACGCCCGACAAGCAGATTCAGCTCGTACGCGGTGAGCGTGAGGCATTCGGCCTGCACGGCCGTTCGGCAGAACAGCGAGTGGCGCTGGATCTTCTGCTCGACGAGAGCATCGGCATCGTCTCGCTCGGTGGAAAGGCCGGCACCGGCAAGTCCGCTCTGGCGCTGACGGCCGGACTCGAGGCCGTCCTCGAACGTCGCTCGCATCGGAAAGTTGTTGTGTTCCGGCCTCTTTACGCCGTCGGTGGCCAGGAGCTCGGCTACCTCCCCGGCAGTGAGAGCGAGAAGATGGGGCCGTGGGGCCAGGCGGTCTTCGACACCCTCGAAGGCCTCGCGAGCCCGGAGGTCATGGAGGAGGTCATCGCCCGCGGAATGCTGGAAGTGTTGCCGCTGACGCACATTCGCGGTCGGTCGCTGCACGATTCCTTCGTCATCGTCGATGAGGCGCAGTCTCTCGAGCGAAACGTGCTACTGACGGTACTGTCGCGACTGGGTTCGGGCTCACGCGTCGTACTCACACACGACGTCGCGCAGCGAGACAACCTGCGCGTCGGGCGACACGACGGTGTTGCCGCCGTCATCGAAAAGCTCAAGGGACACCCGCTTTTCGCGCACATCACCCTCACCCGCAGTGAGCGTTCACCGATCGCCGCACTGGTGACGGAAATGCTGGAGGAGTTCGGTCCTTCGGGAGCCTGACCATAGGTAAGCGTGGAGCCTGCGGGTCATTCCGCAGGCTCCACTCTTGCCGCATGGTCATTCCGCAGGCTCCACTCCTGTTGCGTGGTCATTCCGCAGGCTCCACTCCTGCCTGCCTAGTAGCCCACTACGAAGTTCCGCTCACCTGGGTCACCGGCCCACCGCAGCCCGTAGTGCCCCTCGTGCAACACCTTTCAGAAAATCGACGGTGTCGAAGTAGTCTCGCCACACGGCCACCTTGCCGTCGCGCAACTCGAAGGTTCCGCACACCCAGAACTCGATTCGAAGCCGACGCCAGATCAGGGCATCGGTGCGTTCGGTGAGGACGACGTTTCCATCGGCTGCGATGTTGTGCATCGTGACGTCGAAGCCGAACGTCGGCTTGGCCAGCAATGCCAGGAACCTGCCGACATTCGAGGTGCCGCGCACCTTCGGAAGCCCGACGTTGTGCCACACGACGCGGTCGTCGAGAAGGGCCAGTGCGCGATCGGTGTCGCGAAGCCTCAACGCGTCGAACAGATCTTCCACGATCTCGGTTGCCTGCTGTGTGTCGGTCACTTGGTGAATCGCCCCAATCCATCGCCGTCGAAGAACTCCAGTGTGACCGTGTTCGCGTTGAACGTCGCCTGGGAAATGGTTCCGTCGGGCGCATTCTCACCGGTCGGCTCGAACGTGAACGTGTCACCGTCCCAGGGCGACAACTCGTACGAAGTCGAGTTCGGTCCGAGGGACAACACCAACTTACCGTTGACCTCGGTCACCGTCGCCGGCCCCCAGTACGTGTTCTGGTAAACGCCGGTGTACGACGAGAGAGGCTGTGGTGCAGCGGCATTCGTGGGCGCGGTCTTACCTGCGAGCTCGCCTTCCGGCTCACTCATTCCGGCGAAGGCATTCTTGTACAGTGTTCGCCAGTCCTCACGCACCTCGCCGAACTGGACGAGGTCCGCGAACTCAGCGGTCACGGTTTCGGCGATGCCGAGGGGCGCGGCGTTGGTCAGGACAACGATGGCGACATCGAGCGACGGAATCCACAGGAAATTGGTGCCCGCCCCCAGCGCGAAGGCTCCCGAATGGCTCACCGTCGTGCGTCCGGCCGCACTGGTGGAGACGTTGAATCCGTACCCGTAATAGCCCGCGCGCGAATCCGGTGATGCGGATGGGCTCGAGACGATCTGCGCGCTGACGGCAGGAAGGAGAGCGTCGGGATCGACGATCTTCGCCCCGTCGTAGGTGCCGTCGGCGATGAGCATCTTCAGCCACTTCGCGAGGTCGTTCACCGACGAGCTGACGCCACCGGCCGGGGTCTGCGGATCGGGTTCGCGTTGATACTTGGCCTGATACTCACCGTCGACGAGGACGTGAGGCACGGCTCGGTCGGCCCTGGCGATGTAGTCCGAGAACGACGAGCTGGTCGAGGTCATGCCGAGCGGGCCGTAGATGGTGTCCTGGCTGAGGGTGTCCCAGTCCTTGCCCGACGACGCAGCGACGGCCTCGGCTGCGGCGGTGATCCCGAAATTGGTGTAGTGGTAAGTGGACCGGAACGGGTCGAGGGGCACCTCGCGCAACCGCTCCAGGATTTGCCTGCGGTCGTAGCCGAGGTCCTCGAGCAGATCGCCCTCGTGCTCGGGCAGACCGCTTCGGTGCGCGTAGAAGTCGCCGACCGTGACGTTCTGAGTCACCCACGGGTCGTCGAGCGCAAACCACGGCAGTTGCGAGACAACCGGCGTCGACCAGTCGATCACGCCCGCGCCCACCTGCGTCGCAACCACAGTCGCACCCACCGACTTGGACAGCGAGGCCAGCTGGAACACCGAGTCGGCGTCGACCCTGTCGTCCTTGCCCATCTCGCGAACGCCGAAGCCCTTGGAGTAGACGACGTCCGAACCGTGCACGACGGCAATGGCCATACCCGGAATGTTCGACGACGCCATCAGCTCATCGGCGATGCCATCGAGCTTGCCGACGGCCTCGTCGATGCGGCCGGCCGGAACGTCGACGCCGGCGACCTGGCCGGGGGACAGATCCTCGGTCGGCGCCGGCTCGGAGGTCGGTGGACTTTCTGCGGCGGGTGCGTCGTTCGAGCACCCGACCAGCACGATCATCGAGCACGCAACACAAAGACACAGAAAATTTCGACCCGACCGCATCACGAGAAGTCCTCACGTCGATGGCTGGATGCACTGAGAATAGACCTGCGTCCACCTGGTGTTAGGAGAAATCACAGAGGTCAGGGGCATGACGTCGGGCGCTGGAGTGCAGGCGCTACGGTTACCACATGTCTACGAACCTGTCCGACGGTGATCTGCTGGTCCGTTTGGAGCCCGCGGTCGAAGAGAATCTACGACGCCACATCGAGGTAGCGAGCGAGTGGCACCCCCACGACCTGGCACCGTTCGACGAGGGCAAGAACTTCGCCTTCCTCGGCGGCGAGGACTGGACGCCCGAGCAGTCGCACCTCAGCGACGTCGAAATCCTGGCCGCAACGGTTGCAGTCCTGGTGGCCGACAACCTGCCCGCCTACCACCGCGAACTGGCCCATGCACTCACCGGCCTCGGTGCCTGGTGGAAGTGGACCGGCCGATGGACGTCGGAGGAGAACCGGCAGTCGATCGTGCTGCGCAACTTCCTGGTACTCACCCGCGCCGTCGATCCGGTCGCGCTCGAGCGCGTCCGGATGGAGCACATGACACTCGGCTACGACGCGCCGAGCCATCATCTGCTCGATATCCTGGCCCACTTCGCCATCGAGGAAGCTGCCGCCGCGCTGCGTCACCGCAACACGGTTGCCCTCAGCAAGGATCCGGTCCTGGCTACCATCCTCGGCAAGATCGCCGACGACGATGCACTGCAGTCGACGTTCTACGCCAACATCCTGAATGAGGCCTTCGCCGTGGTGCCGGATCAGGCCGCGCGCGCAATCGCAGATCGCGTCAACGGGTTCGCGATCCCCGTCGTCGACCTGCCCGAGCGCGGTAACAGCACCGTCGCACTCGCCGAAGCCGGCATCTACGACGCCGATCAGGAACGCGAGAAGGTCTTCAAGCCCCTGCTCGCCGGCTGGAAGATCTTCGATCGCACCGATCTGGGCGAGGACGGCCTGAAGGCACGCGAGGAACTCGCGCACCTGGCCTGAGGTTCTCCGCCCCTTTCGAAAGCGCCCGCCCCCGGCGGATCAATGCGACTTTGTTGCAGTCTGAGTGACTGAAACCCACATTGATCCCACCGGGGGCGGGCGCGTTCAGGGGTCCGGCTGGGCGAGCGGGAAAGCTAGTCCTTGACCTTCGCCATGGCGAGGACGTCGAGGCGCTTGTCGAGTTCTGCCTCGCTGAGCTTGTCGCCGATCAGTCCGCGGTCGATGACCGTCTGACGGATCGTCTTCTTTTCCTTCAGTGCCTGCTTGGCGACGGCTGCCGCTTCCTCGTAGCCGATTGCCGAGTTCAGTGGCGTCACGATGGACGGCGAGGACTCGGCGAGAGTCTTGAGGTGATCGACGTTCGCAACCAAGCCGACGACGCACTTGTCGGCGAAGAGCACCGAGACGTTGGCGAGCAGCTTGAACGATTCGAGGACGTTGCGCGCCATCATCGGGATGTACACGTTGAGCTCGAATGCACCCGATGCGCCACCGAAGGCAACTGCGGCGTCGTTGCCGATGACCTGTGCGGCGACCTGCGTAACAGCTTCGGGCAGAACGGGATTGACCTTGCCGGGCATGATGGAGCTACCGGGCTGCAGGTCGGGGAGGGCGAGCTCGCCGAGTCCGGTGAGCGGTCCCGATCCCATCCAGCGAATGTCGTTGGCGATCTTGGTCAGTGACACGGCGATGGTGCGCAGTGCGCCCGATGCCTCGACGAGTCCGTCGCGTGCGGCCTGTGCCTCGAACGAATCCTTGGCTGCGGTGAGTGCGTCGATGCCGGTCGACTTGACCAGTTCTGCAACAACTTTCGGGCCGAAGCCGTCGGGTGCATTGAGGCCGGTGCCGACGGCGGTGCCGCCGATGGGGAGCTCACCCAGTCGGGGCAGGGTGGCCTCGACGCGCTCGATGCCGGCCTCGATCTGACGGGCGTAGCCGCCGAACTCCTGGCCGAGGGTGACCGGCACGGCATCCATGAGGTGGGTGCGGCCGGACTTCACGACGGTCCTCCACTCGACTGCCTTGGCGGCCAGTGCCTCGTGCAGGTGCTTCAGCGCGGGCACCAGTGAGGTGACTGCTGCCTCGGTTGCGGCGACGTGGGTGGCCGTCGGGAACGTGTCGTTGGAGGACTGCGACATGTTCACGTGATCGTTGGGGTGCACCTCGACGCCGTTCGCCTTGGCGATCGACGCGATGACCTCGTTGGCGTTCATGTTGGAGCTGGTGCCCGAGCCGGTCTGGAAGACGTCGATCGGGAACTGGTCGTCGTGCTTGCCGTCGGCGATCTCGGTGGCCGCCGCGATGATCGCGTCGGCCAATGCGCCGTCGAGCAGGCCCAGGTCCTTGTTGACCTGTGCGCAGGCTGCCTTGAGCAGACCCATTGCGCGGATCTGGGTGCGCTCGAGCGGACGTCCCGAGATGGGGAAGTTCTCCACCGCACGCTGAGTCTGGGCACGCCAGAGTGCGTCGATGGGAACGCGAACCTCTCCCATGGTGTCGTGTTCGATCCGGAACTGCTGTTCGTCTGTCTGCGTCATGAGCCTTACTTTGCCAGTCGTGGTTTCAGGGATCAGAAGGACGGTGCTTGGCCGGATTCGTCGGCGTCGAAGTCGACCGAGGAGTATTCGCGCAGCTTCTCGAGGCGGTGGTAGGCGTCGATCATGCGCACGGTGCCGGATTTGGATCGCATGACGATGGACTGGGTGTGCGCGCCGCCGCCTGCATAGCGAACGCCGCGCAGCAGGTCACCGTCGGTGACGCCGGTGGCGGTGAAGAAGACGTTCTCACCCGAGACGAGGTCCTTGGTGTCGAGGACGCGGTCCAGGTCGTGGCCCGCGTCGATGGCCTTCTGCTTCTCGTCGTCGTCCGTGGGTGCCAGACGCCCCAGGATGGCACCGTCCATGCACCGCATCGCGGCGGCGGCGATGATGCCCTCGGGCGTGCCGCCGATTCCGATGAGCATGTCGGTGCCCGAGTCGGGACGAGCGGCGGCGATCGCACCGGCCACGTCACCGTCGGAGATCAACCGGATGCGGGATCCGGCGTCGCGCACCTGCTGGATCAGTTCGGCGTGCCGCGGGCGATCGAGGATGCACACCGTGACGTCGGACGCAGATCCCTTCTTGATCTTGGCGATCCGAGCGATGTTCTCGGCGACGGGGACGGTGATGTCGATGACGTCCGCGTAATCGGGACCGACGGCGATCTTCTCCATGTAGAAGACGGCGGACGGGTCGAACATCGCGCCACGCTCGGCGACGGCGAGGACCGAGATGGCGTTGGGCATGCCCTTGGCCATCAGCGTCGTTCCGTCGACGGGGTCGACGGCGAAGTCGACGTCCGGTCCGTTGCCGTTGCCGACCTCTTCGCCGTTGTAGAGCATCGGCGCTTCGTCCTTCTCGCCTTCACCGATGACGACGACGCCGCGCATCGAGACCGAGGCGACCAACTGACGCATGGCGTCGACCGCTGCTCCGTCGCCACCTTCCTTGTCGCCGCGACCGACCCAGCGGCCCGATGCGAGCGCACCGGCCTCGGTGACGCGTACGAGTTCGAGTGCGAGGTTGCGATCTGGCGCCATGGCGCGAGTGGACTCGGTGCTGGCCGTCATCGGTTTGTAGCCTCCTGGTTGGTGGGGTGTTACCCAGGCGCGATTATCCCACTTCTGTGATGCCTGCGGTGGGGTCGGGTCGACTGTGAGGTACGCGCCGACCGAGCACTGCCGCGCAGAGGGGATACTGGTGAAGTGGCGAACAGCAAACCTCGGATTCTCAACAACAACCGCGACATGGTCTGGTCGCTCATTCCGCTGGTCATTGCCTGTTTGCTGATCGCGGGTGTGGCCAGCCAGTGCTCGCTGAGCCCCGGTGGCCCCAAGCAGGGGCCCATCCCCAACTTCGACGTGAACACCGCGTTGCAGTACGACGCATCCGAAATCGGCTTCCCGGTGCGTAATCCGAGTGTTCCCGAGGGCTGGACGCCCAACTCGGGCAGTCGCGCGACCATCTCCGGCGACAACGGCGGAGCGGTATCGACTGTCGGATACATCACCGGTACCGGTGCCTACCTGCAACTGACCCAGTCTTCGGCGTCCGAGGAACAGCTGGTTCCGTTCGTGGCCGGAAGTGAAACTGCGTACGCGTCGGGCGCACAGAACGTGTCGGGTCGAGATTGGGTGGTATACGGTGAGGAAGGTTCGCGAAACTACTGGGTCTCCGATTTCGGTGACGTCCGAATACTGCTGGGCGGCACCGCAACCACCGAGGACTTCACCACTCTCGCGTCGATCCTCGAGGCCACCGAACCGCTCGTTCCCTAGCCGTCCTTCTCGGTGCTCGCGAGCGCGGTCTCGATCCGCTTGCGGGCGCCTGCAAGCTGTTCCTCGCAGCGCGATGCCAGTTGCTCGCCGCGTTCCCACAGAGCCAGGGACGCATCGAGATCGAGCCCGCCCTGCTCGAGAATCCTCACCACTCCCACCAGTTCGTCACGGGCTTCCTCGTAGCCCAGTTCCGATACCGGCTTGTCTTCGTTCTCGCTCATCGAATCTCCTTCGTCATTTCACTCGGCCCATCACTGCGGCGGTGACGGCACCGTCGGCCACCCGCACTCTGATCTGTGTACCCGGCGGCGCGTCCTCCACCGAACGCAGCACTTCGGGATCGGAGCCCGCCACCACCCGCTGCACGACGGCGTAGCCCCGAGCAAGTGTGGCAGCCGGTCCCAGCGTCGACAGCCGCGCCCGCAGATGTTCGACGAGCGTGTCCTGGGTGGTGAGTTCGCGCTGCACGTCGCGTCGAGCCGCGTCGGTCAGCCGTCGAATCTCCTCGCGACGTTGTTCGAGGGAGGCCAATGGATCTGCCAATACCGGTCGGTGCCGGAGCATATCGAGGCCACGTGCCTCGCGCTCGACCCAGTTACGCAGAGCTGCAGCGCTTCTGGACTTCAGCTCCGACACCAGCGCTTGTTCGGCGACGGCGTCGGGCACCACGAGTTTGGCGGCATCGGTGGGGGTTGCGGCGCGCAGGTCTGCGACGTGGTCGCTGAGCGGACTGTCGGGCTCGTGACCGATCGCGCTGACGATCGGTGTGGTGGCCCGAGAGATGGCGCGGCACAGAGCCTCGTCCGAGAACGGCAGCAGATCCTCGACGCTGCCACCGCCGCGGGCCAGGATGATGACGTCGACAGCGGGGTCTTCGTTCAGGTCTTTCAGCGCGTCGAGAATCGCCGGCACCGCCTGAGGTCCTTGAACCGGGGTGTTGCGGACCTCGAATCGAACCGCAGGCCAACGCCTCTGGGCGACGGTGAGGACGTCCTTCTCGGCTGCGCTGGCCCTGGCGGTGATGAGTCCGATGGTGCCGGGCAGAAACGGCAACGGTCGCTTGAGGCGCGGGTCGAACAACCCCTCTGCGGCGAGCAGAGCTCGGAGACGTTCGATGCGGGCGAGCAGTTCGCCGACGCCCACAGCGCGAATGTCGGTGGCGCGCAGCGAAATGGTTCCGCGGCCGGTGAAGAACGACAGTTTGCCGTAGAGAATGACGCGTGCGCCCTCGGTCAGCGGAACAGGCGAGCGGTCGAGTAGCTGAGGCGAACATGTCACCGACAACGACATGTCGGCCGACGGATCACGCAGCGTCAGAAAGGCCGTGCGGGTGCCGGGTCTGGCGTTGATCTGGGTGAGTTGCCCCTCGACCCAGATGCTGCCGAGTTTGTCGATCCAGCCGGCGACCTTCATCGCGACGGTACGCACCGGCCATGGCTGTTCGGCGGTGCTCGCGCCTGGCTGGGTAGGACCGGACTGAGGTGGGGGAGTGCTCACTTGGCCTTGGCGGTGGTGATTCGGTTGGCCAGCATCGTCCGGAACGGCGCGCGGGCGAGCGTGTCGTTCTCGTAGTCCAGCAGAGTTTCGAGGTCCTCGACCGAGAGTGTGCGCAGCCGTGCGCGCAGCTGCGCCAGCGCGAGGGTGTCGAAGTCGATCATCTCGACGATCTCGGGCTTGTCGACGGACGGAGCCCGCTTGGCCGAGGTGTCCTGGACGGGCTCGTCCAGCGGAGGCGTCGAGTACAGCGCGAAGCGGCCGTTGGCGGCGACCGGCTCGGCCACCGGCGCATCGGGTACGTCGACGTCGTCGGTGATGACAGGGGTCTCGAAGGCGTCGTCCTCGTCTTCGTCGAACTCGGCCCACGCGGGCTGCTCCTCGCGCGGAGTGCCGACGACCGGCAAGGTCGCGATGATCAGATCGCCCTTGATGGCCAACGCCGTCACCTGCTGCTGGAATCGCATACCGCGCGCCAGCGCTTCACTGACAACCGTCATCGGCAGCATCAGGGCGGAACCGGGAAGCTTGCGAGCCTCTTCTACCACGGTCACGGCGACGCCAGCGGCCACGCGAGCTGCAAAGGGGACTCGAGTCATGCCCACCAGACTGCCCGAAGTCGTGAACTTTGGGTAGCCGACAGGCTGGAGACGCAGCGTGGTTCCGACCTACACGTATCCTGGAGGTATGTCTTCGGCCGTTCCTCTGAATCTTGGTATCGCACAATCAGCCGGCGCGGGTAAGTCCGCGTACGCCGGGGGTAAGCGAGTGCTGCTCGCGGAGCCCCGTGGCTACTGCGCAGGTGTCGATCGTGCGGTCGAGACCGTCGAGAAAGCATTGGAACAGCACGGTGCGCCGGTCTACGTGCGCAAGGAGATCGTGCACAACCGGCACGTCGTCGAGACGCTGTCCGATCGCGGCGCAGTGTTCGTCGAGGAGACCGACGAGGTGCCCGAGGGTTCCTTGCTCGTGTTCTCGGCGCACGGCGTATCCCCGGCCGTGCACACCTCCGCCGCGGAGCGGAACCTGCGCACCATCGACGCCACCTGCCCGTTGGTGACCAAGGTGCACCAGGAAGCGAAGCGGTTCGCTCGCGACGACTACGACATTCTCCTGATCGGTCACGAGGGTCACGAGGAGGTCGAGGGCACCGCAGGTGAGGCTCCCGAGCACATTCAGCTGGTGGACGGCCCCGAGTCGGTCGACAACGTCACCGTCCGCGACGAGAACAAGGTGATCTGGTTGTCGCAGACCACTCTGAGCGTCGACGAGACGATGATGACGGTCGCCAAGCTCCGCGAGCGATTCCCGACGCTGCAGGACCCGCCGAGCGACGACATCTGCTACGCCACCCAGAACCGTCAGGTCGCGGTGAAAGCAATGGCTCCGGAATGCGATCTGGTGATCGTCGTCGGCTCGAAGAACTCGTCGAACTCGGTGCGTCTGGTCGAGGTTGCGCTGAACGCCGGTGCGCGGGCCAGCTACCTCGTCGACTACGCCAAGGAGATCGACCTCGCGTGGCTCGACGGGGTCGAGACCATCGGAATCACCTCGGGTGCGTCGGTGCCGGAGATCCTGGTGCAGGGTGTCATCGACCTGTTCGCCGAGCACGGCTACGCAGACGTGCAGCCGGTCACCACGGCGAACGAGACGTTGGTGTTCTCACTTCCCCGCGAACTTCGTCCGGCTCGGTAGGTCTTCGACCCGATCGCCGACGCCCACGGAACTCGTTCAGTCCGTGTGGCGGTCGCGGTAGCGAACCTGCGGCACCGGATGCGGCGGAATGTCGTCCCGATGAGCGCCGGGCAGCGAGTGGTTGCCGGGAGCCTGATTCGCGTCGGTCGACGAGCTGGTCTGGCTCGACGAGGTGGTCTGTGGAGTCACGACGGGCCGGGAGCCGGTGGCGTACGGGCCGGGGACCTCACGGGGAGGCTGCACCTGGGTCGACCGCTGGCGGCGAGGCTCCGTCGAGTACCGAGGTTCGCCCGACTGCGGCCGCGGTGATTGCCGGGCCTGAGGCTGCTGAGGCTGAGCCTGTGGGTACTGCGGACGCTGGTAATTGGGCTTCTGGTGCTCCGACCTGGCGTGATCCTGCCGAGATGCGTCGGTTCCCGAGTGTCGGTTCTGCGGCGCTGGTACCGCCCCGGACGAGCGGCGTGGGCTCGCGCTCGGATCCACGACCCGTGACGTGCGCGGGGCCGGATTGGAACGGGAGTCGGATGCTCTTCGGCCGACGTACGGCTCGGACACGATATCGGTGGCCTCCGTCGCGGAGACGGCGCTGCGATCGGCCGACGGGTTAGCCCGTCTGCGGGTGCGTTCGGGACGCTCTTCCTGCGCACGTCGCTGCGCACGGGTGGGCTTGTCGTCACCGGTCTTCG
The DNA here is from genome assembly GCF_002259335.1 of Rhodococcus sp. 14-2483-1-1. Lineage (NCBI taxonomy): Bacteria > Bacillati > Actinomycetota > Actinomycetes > Mycobacteriales > Nocardiaceae > Rhodococcus > Rhodococcus sp. 14-2483-1-1. The sequence goes on from NZ_NPFX01000015.1 coordinate 175,261, forward strand.
GAGTGCGGCGTACTGCACTCTCGGACTTCGAGCTTCGACGAGCGGTGCCCTCGGCCTTCTGGCTTCGCCGAACGGCGGGGGCATGTGTGTTCTGCCGCTTGAGCACGATGCGCAGTGCTCCGAGTCCGACGGCCACGACGGTACCGAGCAGCATCAACGGAAAGCGGTTGACCAGCGGAATCGCGACGTTGAGAATGATGTCCTTGAGGCTGGTACCTGCGTTGTCGGTGAAGTACTGGTACGACAGCGGTACGGCGACGAACAGGATCAGCGGAGCTTGCACCATCGCGGTGAACAGCCCGCGGTAACGAACGAGCACCACGGCAGCGATGCAGCCGAGGATGTAGAAGAACGCGAACGCGCCGGTCAGCTCGGTGCCGCGGGCGGCATCGATGAGAAACCCGAGGAAAGTCAGGCCTGCGGCGATCGCGACGGCACCCCACGCGGGCACACCGGGCAGAGTCGCGAGGATGGATCGGTGATCCAGCGGTACCCCGGATCGGGCACGTTGGGAGGTAGACACCCCTCGAGGTTAGCCGTAGTTCAGCCGACTGCATCGTCGACATGACCGAAGTCGTGCCGGTAGCGGGACGAATCGGACAGTGTGGGGCGCCCGTCCACCCGGCCGATCGATACCGGCTCGGCGTCGAACAGTTCGAGTTCGTGCAGTTTTCTCGCCGTCACGCTCACCCTGGAGTCCACCGATCCGACGGTGGAGTTGAAGGAGTCCACGGCCTTGCCCAGATTGGCCCCGAGCTTGTCCAAGTGCGTCGACACGACGCCGATGCGGGTGTACAACTCGCGCCCCAACTGCTGGATGCGCGCCGCGTCCTCGGCCAACGACTCCTGCTTCCAGGTGTATGCCACCGTGCGCAACAGCGCGACCAGGGTGGTGGGGGTGGCCAGGATCACGTTCCTTCCGAAGGCGTACTCGAGCAGGCCGGTATCGGACGTCAGTGCTGCATCCAGAAACGGGTCGCCGGGAACGAACAGCACGACGAATTCCGGCGTCGGCTCGAACGCCTCCCAGTACGCCTTGTCGGCCAACTGATCGATGTGGGTCCGCAGCTGTTTGGCGTGACGTCGCAGGTTCTTCTCGCGAGCGCCCGGGGCATCGTCCTGAGCAGCATCGAGGTAGGCCGCGAACGGCACCTTGGCGTCGACGACGATCTGACGACCGCCGGCGAGACGGACGATCATGTCCGGTCTGATGCCGTCCTTGCTGACCTGAGTGTCGAAATCGCAGTGCTTGAGCATGCCCGCGAGCTCGACGACCCGCTCGAGCTGGATCTCTCCCCACCGTCCTCTGATCTGCGGGGCGCGCAGCGCCGTCACCAACTGGCTGGTCTGGGTGGACAGATGCATCGACGCTCGATGCATGCCGGTGACCTGCTCGGACAATCCTGCGTAGGCCCTGATTCGATTGTGTTCGACTTGCCGGACGTGCTCGGACAGTGCATCGACGGCGTCGTGCAACGGCTCGACCAGGTGCGAGACCTGTTGCCCGATCACGGTGGAGTGTCGCCGAGCGGAATCCTCGTTGACCGCGCTCAGCGACTGCCGAAGCATGCCTTCGTGCTCGCGCAGCGCAGCCAGTTGCGCCTCGGCCCGCACAGCTCTGTCGCCCATCCGCGAGGCGTGCAGCAACCAGCCCACCACCGCACCGATGCCGAGGGCCACGAGCAGGCCGAACGCCGTGAGAATGTTCATGGAAACAGATGATGCAGGAAGGTACCGACAGACTTCGTTGCGCGGAGTTCGTTGACCGTCCTCGGTTCCCGACAGGCCGACGCGCCTCGAATAGTTTGTCGGTGCTTGCCGATAGCGTCGAACGCATGAGAATCCTGCACACCTCGGACTGGCACATGGGTCGCACCTTTCACGGTGTCGACCTGTTGGCCGATCAAGGCGCTGTGCTGGGGTCCATCGCGGAACTGGTTGCGGCACGATCGATCGATGTGGTGGTGGTACCGGGCGATATCTACGATCGTGCTGTGCCCAGCGCCGACGCCGTGCTGGTCTGCAATCGCGGGCTGGAAGCAATTCGAGCAGCGGGTGCCGTCATCGTCGCGACGTCGGGCAACCACGACTCCCCGGCTCGGCTGGGAGCCGGTGCTGCGTTCGCTGCGGCGGGAGGCCTGCACCTGATGACTCGGGTGGGCGATGTCGCCACACCGGTCGTCGTCGACGACGAGCACGGCGGCGTTGCGTTCTACGGAATTCCGTATCTCGAGCCGGAGACCACCCGCCTGGAACTCGATGTTCCTGCAGCGCGTACCCACGCCGAGGTGCTCGGAGCCGCGATGGATCGTGTTCGCGGCGACCTCGATGCGAGAGCCGCTGCAGGACAACATGTTCGGTCGGTCGTGCTCGCGCATGCGTTCATCGTCGGTGGTGAGGCGACCGGATCGGAGCGGTCCATTTCCTCCGGCGGCATCGAAACCGCACCGGCGTCGGCGTTCGACGGAGTCGACTACGTGGCGCTCGGTCATCTGCATTCTCCGCAGATTCTCACCGACCGAGTGCGGTACTCCGGGTCTCCTCTGCCGTATTCGTTCGGCGAGCGATCGCACCGCAAGGCCGTGTGGATTCTCGAACTCGACGCGAACGGACTCGGCAGCGTCGAGCGAGTGGACCTGCCGGTGGTGCGCGGGCTCGCCCGCGTCGAAGGCACGGTCGAGGAATTGCTCTCGGACGCAACCTATTCCGATGTCGAGGACCACTACGTCTCTGCCGTGCTCACCGACGACGTCCGTCCGGTGGACGCAATGCGGTTGCTGCAGCAGCGGTTTCGGTATGCGATACACCTCGAGTGGCGTCGCCCCGAGGGGTCGGGAGAGCTTCGCTACCGCGACCGGGTGCGCGGTCGCAGTGATCTCGCCATCGCCACCTCGTTCCTGACGGACATGCGTAGCGAGCCCACCGCAGCGGAGTCGGCATTGCTGGCCCGCGCTCTGGCGTCGGTACAGCGCGAGGACGAGGTCACCGACGGCGCTGCTGCAGACCGCGGTGCTGCATGAGGCTGCACTCGCTCGAGATCACCGCCTTCGGACCCTTCGCGGGTACCGAGACGGTCGATTTCGATGCGCTCGGAGCCGACGGGCTCTTCTTGTTGCACGGGCACACGGGGGCCGGCAAGACGACGGTTCTCGACGCCGTGGCGTTTGCCCTGTACGGAACCGTGCCAGGGGCGCGCCGCGAGGGTAAGCGACTGCTGTCCGACCACGCGGCCGTGGGAGCGGTACCGAAGGTGACCCTCGAGGCGACCCTCGGCGGACGGCGCATCCGAATCGTGCGCAGTCCGGAGTTCCTGCGCCCCAAGCTCAGAAGCACCGGAACCACCAAGCAACACGCCAAAGCCAGTCTCACCTGGCTCGACGGTCGCGGGCAGAACCTCACCCGGCTGAGCGAGATCGGCGACGCCGTCAACGCGTTGCTGGGAATGAGCGCCGACCAGTTCTTCCAGGTGGTGCTGTTACCGCAGGGCGAATTCGCGCGATTCCTGCGAGCCGACAGTGACGAGCGCGGGAGCCTGCTCGAAAGGCTCTTCGACACAGGCCGATTCGGTGACGTCGAAGAGTGGTTCGCGCAGCGCCGCCGAGAGTTGGCCGCCGATCTCGCCGATGCCCACCACAACATCGACATCATGCTCGGGCGGGTGTCGCAGGCATCGGGAGTGCCCGAGCCCGTCACCGTCGACCGCCAACAACAGGACCCGCTCGACTGGGCGGCCGACGTCCTGACCGACGCTCGCCAGAATCGGACCCTTGCTCAGGGGCGCGCGGTGCTGGTCGACGCGGCAGCTCGGCGGGCGTCCGAGGCGCTGGCTCAGGCCACGATCGTTCTGGATCTGCAGCGCAGGCGTGCTCTCGCCGAGGAGCAACTCGCACAGCACCACGACGGGGAGGTGGCACGAGCAGCGCGCAGAACCGAACTGGCAGATTCCGCGGCCGCAGGACCGATCGCCGACGCCGCTGCGGATCTGTCTCTGGCACGTGCGGCGGGCGAGGCGGCGACCGCCGCGCTGGCCTCAGCCGAACGCGAGCTACCGACGTCGCTGGAGGGGCAGCGGTTTCACGATGCCCTGCATCGGCCACCCGCGCCGGGCGATCCTGCGGACGAGCGCACCGTCGTCGCGCAGTTCGTGCGCGACTGGACCACCGACGTCGCACGGATGCAGTCGTTGCTCGGGGTCGTACACGAAGCAGACAAGCTCGACGGTGCCCTGGTCGACTATCGAGCACAACAACGCAGCATTGCAGCGCAGATCGAGCGCACCGAGCAGCGGCAGGCGTCGATGCCCGAGAAGATCGCGGCCGCCGAATCTCGGGTAGCGCGAGCCGATGCCGCCGCGACACAGCTTCCGGGCCTCGACGAGCGCTGCGAACGGGCTCGCGTGGCCGCCGAATCCGCCATCGAATTGGTACGCAAGCGCGCCGCGCTTCTCGAGAGCGAACGTTCCCGCGACACTGCCGCCGCCGCACACAACACCGCGTGGGAGCACCTGCTCGATCTTCGTGAGCGCCGCATCGACGGGATGGCAGCAGAGCTGGCGGCCCGCTTGAAAGCCGGCGAGCCGTGCCAGGTGTGTGGATCGGCCGCGCATCCTCACCCCGCTGCGGCCTCGACGTCGACGGTGACCAAGGCGCAGGAAGACAAGGCAGCCGCTGCCGAACGTAAGGCAGCTGCCGCCCTCGATCAGGCGGTCGGGGCTGTCGCGGAGGCCAGACTCGCAGTGGACCTGCTGCACGATCGCACCGGGGGAGCGACTCTTGCGGAGCTGACCCAGGCCCTCGATACCGCAACGAGTTCGGTGCAGGATGCCCGTGTGAGCGCCGCGGATGCCGATCCGGCGCGGGCGGAACTGAGCCGACTGCGCCGTGAGACGGACGAACTGACGGTCACACTCAACAGCCTCGTCGCGTCCCGCGTGGCCGTGGACGAGCGAATATCGGCCACCGAGGAATCGCTGACGCAGATGCGTGCGTCGGTGTCGCAGGAAGTGGGCGAGGGCGAGTCGCTGATCGATCGAATTGCCGAACGTGAGGCCCTGATCGACGGTGCGCGGCGAATCCAGGAGGCACGGATCGTCTGGCTCGACGCCACCGCACAGTCCGATGCGCTGCGCGCCGAGCTGGACCGACGAGTTACCGCATCGAATTTCGCTTCCGTCGAGGCCGCTGCCGGGGCCGTTCTGACCGCCGATCGCGTCGAGCGAATCGAGGCCGAACTCCGCGCCGCCGACGAGCGTCGGGCGCATGCCGAACATGTACTCCGTGAGCCCACCATCGTCGCCGTCGCCGGGCACGCGCCGGTGGACCTGGATCCGCTGCGAGAAACCTGTACCGAGCTCGACCGGCAGGTCAGATCTGCCGCCGCCACGGTAGCGGAATACCGAAGGCGGGCAGACGATCTGGAACGACTGATCGCAGAGCTGTCGACTGCGGCCGAGGCCATCGCGCCGCAACGCGCGGAGTTCGACGAGCTCGCCAACCTGGCGGACGTGGTGGCCGGGCGCGGTCAGAATGCCAGGAAGATGTCGCTGCGGTCCTACGTTCTTGCGTCCCGGCTCGAGGACGTCGCCGAGTCGGCCTCTGCGCGACTGCGTCGGATGTCCTCGGGGCGATACGAATTCGTTCATTCCGACGAGGCGGGTGCGAGGGGCAAGCGCGGTGGTCTCGGCCTCGACATCCGTGACGATTACACCGGTGTCGTGCGCTCGGCGAAGACTCTCTCCGGCGGGGAGGCGTTCCTCGCCTCGCTCGCCCTCGCTCTCGGACTCGCAGATGTGGTGGCCGCCGAATCCGGTGGCGTCGTACTCGACACCATGTTCATCGACGAGGGGTTCGGCACGCTCGATGCCGACACTCTCGAGCAGGTGATGGCCGTCCTCGACGAACTACGCGCAGGCGGACGCGTCGTCGGCGTCGTCAGTCACGTCGACGAGATGCGCCAGCGCATTCCCAGTCGCCTCTACGTCAAACGGGAGCGCACCGGTTCGACGCTTCAGGTCGTCGCGTCCTGACCTGACGCAGTCTTGTCGGGCTTCGACTCGCCCTCGTCGTCCAGACCGGCCTGCTCGTCGGTCAGTCCCTCGGGCGGCGGGATCTCGTCTTCCAGTTCGTCCTGGTCCGGTTCGTTCGAGCGTGCGTCGATCTGTTCGGACAGGTATCGGATCAGCACTGCGGCAACAGCAGCGGCCGGAACTGCGAGGAATGCACCGATGATGCCGAACAACGAGCTGCCGCCCGTCACCGCGAGGAGCACGATCGCCGGATGCAGGTTCATGCTTCGACTCTGCAGAATCGGCTGCAGCACATTGCCTTCCAACTGCTGCACCGCGACGATGATGGCGAGCACGATCAACGCCGTGGTCAGCCCGTTCGCCACCAGGGCCACGAGAACTGCGAGCGCACCCGCGACGAAAGCACCGACAATCGGGATGAACCCACCGAGGAATGTCAGCGTTGCGAGTACCAGCGCCAGCGGAACGCCGAGAATGACGAGTCCGAGGCCGATGAAGAAGGCGTCGATGAAACTGACGATGGCCTGAGTTCGGATGAATCCGCCCAGCGTCGCCCACATCCGCGAGAGCACCTCGCCCAGATGGCGTCCGGCGCGGCCACCGGAGAACCCGTGCAGCCACGGCAAGAACTTTGGACCGTCCTTGACGAAGAAGAACGACAGAACCAGCACCAACGCAAGAGTGACCAGCAGCGAGCCGGCGGCGGAGACGCCGGTGAACACGCCGGTGGCGATGACCTCGCCGCTGTCCTGTAGACGCGACACGATCGCCGACACGGCCGAGTCGATCTGGTCGTCGCCGATGTTCAGCGGGGGGCCCTTCAGCCAGTCCTGAACCTGCGCGATTCCGCCCGACGCCTGGTCCACCAACTCGGGAGCCTGCTCGGCCACCGACGGAATGATCAGGGTGATGACGCCGCCGATGACGACGAAGAACACCACGAGCGAGACCGACGCGGCCAGCGCGGGAGGAAATCCGAGCCGCATCATCAGTTTCGCCGGCGGCCACAACACCGTCGCGACGATGACTGCGAGCAGGACCGGCAACAGGATCACCCACAGATGACCGATCAGCCAACCGAACACCCAGGCTCCGGCCGCGATCGACACCAGGATGAGCGACCACTTGGCGAGCCACAGGCCGCCGACCCCGATGAGGTCCCCGCGGTCCTTGTCGGGCTTGGCGGATGCCGTGGATTTTCCTGGCACTGCCGATTCGGTCACTGGGGCTTCCTCACATTCGGCGGATGGCGGATCGTGAAGAACCATAACGCCCGGGACCGTTAGGCCGCGGGCCACCGCCACCCGACGCGGCAGCGGTCAGGCGCTCTCGTGTGCCAACAGCCATTTCTTGGCGGGCAGCCCCCAACGGAATCCGCCGAGGGCACCGCCGATACGGACTACCCGGTGACACGGCACGAACAGCGCAGCCGCATTGCGCGCACAGGCGGACGCCGCACCGCGGATGGCTGTGGGTCGGCCCGACAGCTCCGCGAATCGGGAGTAGGTCACCGGAGCGCCGGGTTCGACGGTGCGCAGCACATCCCAGGCGTGCATCAGGAATTCACCGGACCGTTGCGCGACGGGCACATCGTCGATCCGATCGAGTTCGCCGCGGTGGTAGGCGTCGACGGCGTCGGTGACCGTGCCGAGGTCGGCGGCACTGCGAACGGTGTCGGGTCGCATCGTCGGGTGAATCAGGATTCGCAGCTCCTCGATGTCATCGGTCCAGCCCGACGCGAGTACGCGCTGATCGGCGTCGACGATGGTGGTGAACGGGCCGATCGGGGTGTCCCGGGTGGCGGCTGTGGCAGTCATGCTTGTCTTCTTTCCAGTGCGGTGATCCACAGGTGCATCGAGACGTACGAGCGCCACGGTGCCCAGCGGGCTGAGTTCTTCAGCGAGATGTCCAGGGCTTGCGCACCCTGGCGGACGACCAGGTCGGTGTCGAGGAGAACGTCGGGGTCGCCGAGCAGACGCATCACGACATAACGAGCGGTCCACGGTCCGATGCCCTTGAGCGCCAGCAGTTCTCGCTCCAGTTCGGGACCCTCGCGCGCGGGATGCAGTTCGACGGTTCCCGACGCGATGGCGTCGGCGACGCGGATGACGGTCTGGACGCGGGCCGCAGGGCCGGTGAGAACCTCGTGGCCCCGTTCGGCGATGACGGCGGCCTCGGGAAACAACCTGGTGACGGTGTTGTTGCCGAGGTCGAGTGGTGCGCCGAGCGCGTCGACGAGCCGGGCAGTGTGGGTGGCCGCCGCCTTCAGGGAGATCTGTTGTCCGATCACGGTGCGCAGCAACATCTCTGCGCCGTCGACCACCCCGAGGGCCCGAATTCCTGGATGGGCCTCGACACTCGGTGCCAACTGCGGGTCGGCGTGCAGGGCGTCGTCGACGGCAAGTGGATCGGCGTCGAGGTCGAGGAGATGTCGGATTCGGGCGACGGCGGGAGCGAGGTCGCGCATGTCCTGCAATGTCACGGCTGCACTGACGAATCCGTCCATCACCCGCAGAGCCACCAGTCCGCCGGCGTGCGGCAGGCGCAGTGATCGGACGTATTCTCCGTCCTCGGAGAACGATTCGATGCCCTCGACCACGTGACCACGAAGGAACCACTCGATCCAGCCGGGGTCCAACGGCTGGCGGTAGGGCAGTCGCAACGTGACCGTTCCACCCGCGGTTGTCACCGCGGTGCGGTGTGCCTCCCGCCGCAGCGTCGATGGATCGACGGCGAACACTTCCTTGACGGTGTCGTTGAACTGCCGAACGCTGGAAAAGCCTGCTGCGAAGGCGATGTCGGACATCGACATGTCCGTGGTCTGAATCAGTGTGCGGGCGGTGTGTGCTCGGTGTGCGCGGGCCAATGCCAGCGGGCCTGCACCGACCTCGGCGGTCAACACCCGAGTCAGTTGCCGGCTCGAGTAACCGAGGGTGCTGGCGAGGCCGTCGACGCCGCCACGCTCGACGGCCCCGTCGGAGATCAGTCGCATAGCGCGAGAGCTGAGGTCGGAGTGGATGTTCCACCGCGGGGAACCGGGGGTGGCGTCGGGCTGGCAGCGGCGGCACGCACGATAGCCGGATTGTTGAGCTGCGGCGGCCGTGGCCAGGAACGAGACGTTGCCCGGCTTGGGTGTGCGCGCCGGGCAGGACGGGCGGCAGTAGATGCCGGTGGTGCGAACGGCGGTGAAGAACTGGCCGTCGAACCGTGCGTCACGCGAGGAGACCGCGCGATAACACCGATCGAAGTCCAGTTCTTGCACCTGCCGTTCGCTGCTCATGTACCTACTGTGTCAGCGCGATCCCGCCAGTGCTAGCGGAAATCGGACAGCACCGTGTCAGCAGCACCGTGCCCCTGGATTTCGGTCCGCTTCCGCGTGCCGGTCCTTCCAGTACTGACGCACGGTCGGCGGTTCCTGACCCGGGTGGTGCCGAGCCAGGTGGGCGACGTACCGGTCGTAATCGTGGTCGCCCATTACCGAGGTGATCCACCACCACAGCCCGCGCATCTAGTGCGCCGATCCGGGTCTACGGACGGTGCCCGCGTCGATCAGCTCGTCCCACTCGGCCTGCACTTGCTTCTCGGCCGGAGTGAGCACGAAGCCGCTGGGACCGAAGATCTTCGACGGCACCTCCGGCTCTTCGTTGTCGGGCAGATCAGCTCCGCGAACGGCCTTGATACACACCCACACTCCGGCGATCACGACCACCAGGACGAGTACCGCGAAGACGATCGACAGCGTGCCCTGGATGAAGGTGTTACGGATGACGGCGTCGATGGCCTCGGGTGTCTTGGCGCTGCCGAACTCGCTCAGACCCTGCGCCTTGGCGTCGCGGAACTGCGAGTGCTGAGTCCAGTAGCCGATGGCCGGGGTCGAGGAGAAGATCTTCTGGTACGACGCCGTCATGGTGACGATGAGGTCCCAGGCCAGCGGGACCCCGGGAATCCAGGCCCACTTGTAGAGGCCACGCTTGACGACGATGACCATCACCACTGTCAACGCGATCGCCGCGAGCAACTGGTTGGCGATACCGAACAGCGGGAACAGGGTGTTGATGCCGCCCAGTGGATCGGTGACGCCCATGAGAAGGATTGCGCCCCAGGCTGCGACGACGATCAGCGAGCAGATCCAGGCTCCGGGACGCCAGGACGGGTCCTTGAACTTCTTGGCCGAGGCTCCGGGCAGGTTGCCGATGCTGTCGGAGAGCATGAAGCGCGCGACGCGGGTGCCTGCATCGACCGTGGTGAGGATGAACAGGGCCTCGAACATGATCGCGAAGTGGTACCAGAACGACTTGAGCGATTCGCCGCCGAACACCTGGTGCAGTACCTCGGACATACCGAACGCGAGTGTCGGTGCGCCGCCGGTGCGGGAAATGATCGATTCCTCGCCCACATCGGCTGCCGCCTGGCTCAATTCGGCCGGGGTGATGTCGCCGCCACTCAGCGGGAGGTTGTTGACGTAATCCGCCGCTGTCTCGGGCGTGCCGCCGGTCAACGTTGCCGGTGCGTTCAATGCGAAGTAGATGTGCTGATCGAGAACGCAGGCGGTGATGAGCGCCATGATGGCGACGAACGACTCGGTGAGCATGCCGCCGTAGCCGATCATCCGCATCTGCTTTTCCTTCTCGAGCAACTTCGGCGTGGTGCCGGAGGAGATCAGAGCGTGGAAACCGGAGAGTGCACCGCAGGCGATGGTGATGAACAGGAACGGGAACAGCGATCCCGCGAATGCCGGGCCGTTGCCCTCGGTGGCGAAGCTCGTCATGGCGGGCATCTGGATCTCGGGACGAGCGATGAGAATACCGACGGCCAGCAGCGCGATGGTGCCGACCTTCATGAACGTCGACAGGTAATCGCGCGGTGCGAGCAACAGCCACACCGGCAGGATGCAGGCGAGCAGGCCGTAGCCGATCAGCAACCAGGCGACGGTCACCTTGGAGAGGGTGAACCAGTCGGTGCCCCACTCTGTTTCGGCAACCCAGCCGCCGGCGACGATGGCGAACAGCAGCAGGACGACACCGATGAGCGAGACCTCGGTGACGTTGCCCGGTCGCAGGTAGCGCAGGTACACGCCCATGAACAGTGCGATCGGGATGGTCAGCGCGATGGAGAAGACGCCCCATGGGCTTTCGGCGAGCGCGTTGACGACGACGAGTGCCAGCACCGCGATCAGGATGATCATGATGACGAACACCGCGATCAGCGCCGCGGTACCACCGACGACGCCGAGTTCGTCGCGGGCCATCTGGCCGAGGCTGCGGCCGTTGCGGCGCGTCGAGATCCACAGCACCAGGAAGTCCTGGACGGCACCGGCGAACACGACGCCGATGATGATCCACATCGTGCCGGGTAGGTAGCCCATCTGGGCGGCGAGAACGGGTCCGACGAGGGGGCCGGCTCCGGCGATCGCGGCGAAGTGGTGGCCGAACAGCACCCGACGATCGGTCGGCATGTAGTCCTTGCCGTTTTCCAGAATCTCGGCCGGTGTGGCTCTGTCGTCTCGAGGAAAGACGATCTTGCGTTCGATCAACCTGGCGTAGAAGCGAAACGCGAAGATGTAGGTGCAGACGGCGGCGATGACGAACCAGACGGCGTTGGGGTTCTCCCCGCGCACGATGGCGATGATCGTCCAGGCGACACCGCCGAGTAGGCCGATCGCGACGAGCATCAGACGCTTGATCGGCGTCATCGGATGTGACTCGACGACGCCGACGGGTGGTAGGTCGGGATCTGTCTTCAGCAGTTCGACGTGTGGATCGTCGGGTGCTTTCAGTGACATGTGTGGGGTCTCCAGGATCGCAGGTGTGACTGCGATCACCCTATGTGGGCAGCCGGTGCTCGTCCTCGAATCGACGCATCGCGTTGCGCCCGGCGGTCGCTGGAGTGCGACGAACGGAAATGTCTCCGGGGCCGTCAGCTACCGAGAGCGTCGTCGACGGCCCGGGCACTGAGTACCTGATCCAGCACCAGTGCTGCGCTACCGATGACCCCGGAGAGGTCGCCGTGGGTGGTGGCCTGGATGGTGAGAGCCTTGGTGGCCAGCGCAGTCGCGTTTCCGTAGACGGTCTCGCGCAGTCCTGCGACGAAGATGTCGTACGCATTGGCCATGTCGCCGCCGACGATGAGGACCTCGGGGTTGAGCAGATTGACGGCTCCGGCCAGGGTTTCGCCGATGTGGCGTCCACTGTCGCGGATGAGTCTGCGTGCTTCGGGGTCACCGCTGACCGCGAGGTCGACAACACCGCGGATGTGGCCCACTTCTCGGCCCTGCTCGTTCAACGCGCGCACCAATGCCCAGCCGCCGGCAATGGCCTCGAGGCAACCACTGTCGCCGCACCGGCACGCGACACCCGCTGCGGCTGCGGTCTTGGTGTGGCCGAATTCGCCTGCTGCGCCCAGTGATCCACGCTGTAGTGCGCCGCCCGCGACGATCCCGGCACCGAGACCCGTCGAGGCCTTGACCAAGAGGGCGTTCTGGAAGCGATCTCGATTGTCCCGGCGTTCGGCGAGGACCATCGCGTTGGCGTCGTTGTCGAGAAAGACCGGAGCAGATGTGGTGTCGGCGAAGAACGGGGCCAGTGGCACTCCGTCCCAGCCGTGCATGATCGGTGAGTCCAGGCTGCACCCGCGCGCGGTGTCGGCGGTGCCGGGGATGGACAGGCCGACGCCGAGAATGCGATGTTCGGTTCGGTGCGATTCGTCGAGCAATGCCTGCAATCGCTTGGTGATCTGCGGCATCAGCTCGTCCGGCCCGATGCCGATTTCCTGATCGACGGTATCGCCGGCGAGGAACTCCCCACCGAGAGTGAAGACGCCCAGTTGCGAGCGGCTTCGTCCGATCGCGGCCGCGAGTACGACACCCGCGTCGACGTCGAAGGACAAGCGCGCAGGGGGGCGTCCACCCGTGGACTGAGTGTCCTCGGTTTCGATGATCAAGCCGAGTCCGGCGAGTGCGGCGACCCGGGAGGCGACGGCCGAGCGAGACAGTCCGGTGATCCGGCCCAATTCGGCGCGGGTGTCGGCTTCGCCGTCGCGAACCAGAGCAAAGATCTCACCTGCGGTCGCAGGTGGAGCGCTCAGGCGCGGCATCGACATATACGCCATTCAACCAACTGGCAACTTTTACGGCAACACCCTAAGAATTGCTACTTAGAACTTTGAAAAACATAAGTTGGGTTGCTGATCGACTTAACCGGCTCTAGGCTGAGTCGTGAGAGACCGAACATCGGAGATGCTCATGGACACACTTCATCCGGTTCTGCGTCAGGTCACCGACCGCATCGCAGACCGCAGCCAGTCCGACCGCACGAAATATCTCGCTCGAATCGCTGCTGCCGGGGATCAGGGCCCGGCGCGTGGCCGACTCGCCTGCGCCAATATCGCCCACGGATTCGCGGCCTCAGGGAAGGCCGACAAGCAAGCGCTGCGCGGCATGGTCAAGCCCAACATCGCGATCGTCTCCGCCTACAACGACATGCTCTCGGCGCACAAGCCGTTCGAGACATACCCGGCCGTACTGAAGAAGTCGGTCATCGACGCCGGTGGCATCGCGCAGTTCGCCGGTGGCGTCCCAGCGATGTGCGACGGCATCACGCAGGGCCGCGACGGCATGCAGCTGTCCCTGTTCAGTCGGGACATCATCGCGATGTCGACGGCAATTGCGTTGTCCCACGACATGTTCGACGCCACCCTGATGCTCGGCGTGTGCGACAAGATCGTCCCCGGAATGCTCATCGGCGCACTGAGTTTCGGCCATCTGCCTGCGGTGTTCGTGCCCGCGGGCCCGATGACATCCGGACTTCCCAACGGCGAGAAGGCAAAAGCTCGTCAGTTGTATGCCGAGGGCAAGGTGGGCCGTGAGGCACTGCTGGACGCCGAGGCCGCGTCGTATCACGGCAGTGGCACGTGCACGTTCTTCGGAACGGCCAATTCCAACCAGCTGCTCATGGAGGTCATGGGTCTGCATTTGCCGGGCTCTTCGTTCGTCAACCCCGGAACCGCGATGCGCGACGCGCTCACCCGCGAGGCCGCGCACGTCGTCACCGGTCTGACGTCCCTCGGAGACAACTACACCCCGGTGGGGGAGGTCGTCGACGTCAAGTCGATCGTCAACGGCTGCGTCGCACTGCTGGCCACCGGCGGCTCGACCAACCACACGATGCACCTCGTCGCCATCGCGAAAGCCGCCGGCATCACGCTGACGTGGCAGGACCTGTCCGATCTGTCGGCCGTGGTGCCGCTGATGGCCAGGATCTACCCCAACGGCAAAGCCGACGTCAACCACTTCCACGCGGCCGGTGGACTCGGGTTCGTCATCGGGTCTCTGCTCGACGCCGGATTGATGCACGAGGATGTGAAAACCGTTGCCGGGCAGGGCCTGCGGCGCTACACGCAGGAACCGAAGCTCGACGGCGACGGGGTGATGTGGCAGGACGGTACTCGGATGAGCCACGACGACACCGTGTTACGTGGCGCGAACGAGCCGTTCAGCGCCGACGGCGGACTGAAGATGCTGATCGGGCCGATCGGAAAGTGTGTCATCAAGACTTCTGCATTGGCACCCGAACATCGGGTGGTCACCGGACCGGCGCGAGTGTTCGACGACCAAGCGGACTTCCTCGAGGCATTCGATGCAGGGCTCCTCGACGGCGACTTCGTTGCGGTACTGCGTTATCAGGGCCCGAAGGCGAACGGCATGCCGGAGTTGCACAAGCTCACTCCGGCTCTGGGAATCCTGCAGGACAAGGGGCGGTCCGTAGCGCTGATCACGGACGGCCGGATGTCGGGGGCCTCCGGAAAAGTGGCTGCAGCAATCCACCTGACGCCCGAGGCCGCGAGCGGTGGGCCGATTGCGAAAATTCTCGACGGTGACATCATCACCCTCGACTCTCTCGACGGCACGTTGTCGATCGATGTTCCGCTCGACGAGTTCGAGGCTCGACCGGTCACCGGACGAGTCCTGGACAACGACGAATGGTCCAGCACCGGTCGTGACCTGTTCTCGGGCATGCGTGCGCTCGTCGGCCCGGCCGACGAGGGCGCAATGTTCGTCATGCGCTGAGTCCCTGTAACTCCACAAGAAGGTAAGAACGTGACTGCATCTCTGCTCGACCGCGTACCCGTCATCCCCGTCGTCGTCATCGAGAACCTCGATCATGCTGTTCCGATCGCACGTGCCCTGGTGGCGGGCGGAGTGCCCGTCATCGAGCTGACGTTGCGGACTCCGGTGGCACTCGACGCCATCGAGCGCATCGCGGCGGAGGTCCCCGAGATCCTCGTCGGTGCGGGCACGATCGTCACGCCCGGCCAGGCCAAGCAGGCCGCCGACGCGGGTGCTCAGTTCCTGGTCTCGCCCGGCTGCACGGCTTCACTGACGAAGGCCATGCGTGATACCGGACTACCGCATCTGCCCGGTGCTGCAACGGTATCCGAGGTGCTGACCTTGCTCGAAGCCGGTTACACCGAGCTCAAGTTCTTCCCGGCCGAAGCATCCGGTGGTGCGAATTTCTTGAAGTCGATCCACTCGCCGATCCCGGCCGCACGCTTCTGCCCGACGGGTGGAATCTCCACCGCCAATGCGTCGACGTACCTGGCGCTGCCGAACGTCGGATGCGTCGGGGGATCGTGGCTCACTCCGGCCGCGGCTGTCGCAGAACAAGATTGGGATGCAATCGTCGCTCTTGCGGCAGCCACAGCCGAATTGGTCCGATCTACCTGACGACCTTCAGGTGTGCGCCCGCGACCCACGCCGTCGCCTCGGCGGGAAGCTCGCCGCCCTCGAGCGGAACGGTCGAGACGAGGACGTCCCCACCGGGAAGCTCTACCGGCGAGGTGCCGAAGTTGGTCACGACGTGCCAGCCGCCGGGCCGGACGAAGTGCAGAGCCTCGTCCTGGGCCTCGATCCATTCGAGCGCTTCCTCGCCTTGCAGACAGCGACGCAACGCAAGTGCGGCGCGGTACAAGCCGAGAGTCGAATCCGATTCGGACAGTTGCGCGTTCGCAGCGTAGCCGGCGAACCACTCGGGTTGCGGCAGATGTGCATCGCCGGAACCGAATCCGAAGGACGGGCCGTCGGACTGCCACGGCAACGGAACTCGGCAACCGTCGCGGCCGACCTCGCTTCCGTTGCGGAAGAAGATCGGATCTTGGCGATCGGCGTCGGGAATTTGGCCCACCTCGGGTAGGCCGAGCTCTTCTCCTTGATATATGTATGCAGAGCCGGGAAGAGCGAGCATCAACAGGGTCGCGGCCTTTGCTCGACGCAGGCCACGTTCGGTGTCGACCTCGGCCGGATCGCCGCCACCGAACAGCCAATCGATACCGTCGGTGCCCTTGTTGTTTCCGTGCTGATCCTTGCCGCCCGTGCCCTTGGGCAGGCCGTATCGCGTGGCGTGGCGGACCACATCGTGGTTGGAGAACACCCAGGTCGACGACGCACCGGACTGTGCTGCGTACTGCAGGTTGGTCTCGATGATCCGGCGGAACTGTTCGGCGTCGAAATCCGCCTTGAGGAGATCGAAATTGAACGCCTGCCCGAGGCCTTCCGGTGACGCGTACCTGGTCACTCGATGGGGCGGTACCCACACCTCCGCGACTGCCATGCGGGGCGGGGTGTATTCGTCGAACACCGTTCGCCATGCGGCGTAGACGGAATGGACGTCGTCGCGGTCCCACAGGGGATGGTCACTGCGGGCGAAGACCTCGTCGGGATCGGTGGTCCAGTTGCCGTGCACAGCCGCAGTCATGTCTTTCTTGAGTGCGTGCGCCACATCGACGCGAAAGCCGTCGACACCTCGGTCGGACCAGAATCGCAGGGTCGTCAGGAAGTCTTCGTTGACTTCGGGGTTGTCCCAGTTCAGGTCCGGCTGCTCCGGGGCGAACAGGTGCAGGTACCACTGGCCGGGCGTGCCGTCGGGTTCGGTGATGCGCTCCCAGGCGCTGCCGCCGAACATCGACGTCCAGTCGGTGGGCGGGAGTTCACCGTTCTGGCCGCGACCGTCGTGAAAGATGTAGCGTGCACGGGCCTTCGAGTCCCGCGGTGATGCGAGAGCCTCCTCGAACCAGGCGTGTCGATTCGAGGTGTGGTTGGGGACGATATCGACGATGATCCTGATTCCAACGTTGTGCAGGGCCGCGACCAGTACGTCGAAATCGTCGAGCGTGCCGATGCTGGGATCGACGTTGCGATAGTCGTCCACGTCGTATCCCCCGTCGGCCAGCGCCGATGGGTAGAAGGGGCTGAGCCACACCGCGTCGATCCCGAGATCGCTCAGGTACGCAACCTTGCTCGTGATTCCGCGCAGGTCACCGATCCCGTCGCCGTTGGAATCGGCGAAGCTACGCGGGTAGATCTGGTAGACCACTGCCTGACGCCACCAGTCGGCGTCGATCTCGCTCGTCGGTACGGACGGGACTGAATTCTGGATGTCGGTCATCACATTCTTTCTGGGAGTGCAGGTTCGGTGATCGGCAGGTCAGCCTTTGACGGCACCGGAGATCATTGCTTTCACGAAGTGTCGTTGGAAGATGAGGAACACGACAATGGTGGGAGCCATGATCAACAACGATCCGGCGTTGAGCAGAACCACGTCGGTGGAGTATTGACCCACGAAGTTCTGCAGCGCTCCCGCCATCGTCCGTTTGGCCGGGTCGTCGATCAGGACGATGGCCTGAAGAAACGTGCTCCAGGTCCACAGGAACAGCAGCAGGCACATCGACGCCAGTGCCGGCACGGCCAACGGGATCTGGATGTGGCGGAACGCTTTCCATGCTCCTGCGCCGTCGAGTGATGCTGCCTCGGTGAGTTCCTTGGGCATCGACAGAAAATGCGCGCGCATCCAGAAGACGGCAAACGGCATGAATGTTCCGATGAGTACCAGGATCAACCCCAGCCGAGTGTTGAGCAAGTTCATGTCGCGAAGCTGGTAGTAGAGGGGCACGATCGTCGCTTCCCTGGGCAGGGTCAAGCCCAGGAGCAGAAGTAGGAACACCACGGTGCCGCCGGGGACTTTCAGCTGACCGAGTCCGTAGCCGGCCATAGCGGCGAACAGGGCCGCGACCGGTACCACTCCGGCGACGAGGATGATGCTCGAGATCAGCAGCGGTGTCACCTCGGCCACCCGCCATGCGTCGACGAAGTTGTGCCACTGGGGGTCCGACGGCCAGGACAGGCCGAGCGGGACGGTGCCCTGCGGCTGCAGCGCGGCCGAGAGCATGCTCAGTAGCGGCAGTATGGAGAAGATCATCGTGCCGATCAGAAGTACTAGTCCTGGAACGCGTTGACGTACGGAGGTTTTCATGGTCATTTCTCCCTGAAGACGCGCTGGAGGGGCACGATGACCACCAGGATCAACGCGGTGAGGACGACGGCGAGTGCGCTGGCGAGCCCGACCCGGGATTCGGTGAATCCGAGTTGGTAGATCTGTACGCCGGGGACGGTGGTCGAGTATCCCGGGCCGCCCTGGGTGGACATGAACACGATGTCGAAACTGGCGAGGGCGGCGATGACGGTGACGGTGACGCACACACCGATTTCCGCTCGCAGTGCCGGGACGGTGACGTAGCGAAAGGTGTGGAAGAACCCGGCACCGTCGATGCGTGCAGCCTCGTAGATGGAGGTGTCGATTTTTCCGATCCCGGAGATCAGCAAAATGGTGCAGAATCCCAATCCCAGCCAGGTCCCGATGATTCCGACGGCGGGCAGGGCCCAGTCGAAGTCGCCGAGCCACGAGCGGGTGATGCTGTCCAGGCCGATCGCCGAGAGCGCCTGGTTGACGGTTCCGTTGCTGGAGAACATCCACACCCAGGCCACTGCCGCTGCTGCGCCGGGAATGATCTGCGGCAGGAACAACAGCGTGCGGGCCGCAGTTCCGAGGCCACGTATCCGGATCTCCTGCAACAGGGCAGCGACGAGAAGGCCGCCGATGACCGGGAAGACGGTGAAGAACAGGATGAGGAAGAACGCGTGGCCGATCGACGAGAGCAGCTGCGGGTCGGTGAGCACGCGGCCGTAATTGTCGAGTCCTACCCAGCTACCGACCGAAATGCCGTCCCAGTTGTAGAAGGAGTACCACATGGTTGTCAGCAGCGGTCGCAGGACGAACAACGCGTAGACCAGCGCCGCGGGGAGGACGAACAGCCAGCCGGTGAGTGCGCGTCGCACGCGGGTGGTTCGTTCCACTCGCCCCGCGGCGCGTCTCGGCATCGTTGCGGCCGTGGGGGACTGGGCTCGGTGTGTGGTGACGGTCATTTCAGAAGGTCCTGCTCGTAGGCGGATTGGATGGCGCTCATCATCTCGGCGGGCGTGGTTCTGTCCGCGACGAGCATCTGGACCTGCGGCAGCCATGTTCCGGTCATGCCGTTGGTGGCGTTCTGCACGAACTGAACTTGGCCGTTGCCGTCGACGAGTCGGCTGAATGCGTCCTGCACTTCTGCGCCGAGGGATCCGGGCTCGGTGGCGGGGACATCGCCGTTGCCTGACGGTGCGAACCCGGCATCGACGGCAACCTGCCGACCGGCGTTCGAGCTGAGGAAGTCGAGAAACGCAGCGGCGGCGTTCTTGTTGTCGGAACCGGACGGGATCGCGAAATTCGAGACCGGATCCGACATCGCCAGCACACTTCCATCTCGCGTGGGAGGCAACATGAAGCCGACGTTGTCGCCCAACTTGGTCTGCAGCGTCGAGGAGTCCCAGTTGCCCGATGCATAGAAGAGTCCCTCGCCCTCGGCGAATCTGCCTGCGGCAGTTGTAGCGTCGGTTCCGTTGGTGTCCTCGGGGTAGTAGCCCTGCTGCGCCCAGTCGGCGACCACCGAGGCAGCGTCCACTGCGGTCGGAGTGTCCAGGGTTGCGCCGGGAGCGTTGAAGACCCAGTCGTTCATTGCATCTCGCCCCAGGGAGGTGTTGAGCATCATCTGGACGGCGAAGGTGACCTGAGCGTTCTTGTTTCCGGCCATGATGGGGAGGATTCCTGCGGCCTTCGCCGATGCGAGCGCGGTCTCGAATTCCGAGAGTGTCTTCGGCGGCTCGGTCATTCCGATCCGGCGGGCGAGTTCCTTGTTGTAGTACAACCCGGTCACGGTGAACCCGCTGGCCATCGTGTACTGCTGACCGCTGCCTCGCACACCGTTCTCGTCGACGCGATACATCGCCAGCTGCCCCGCGGGCAGGTCGTTCCATCCGTATGCCTGCGCCCACGGGTCGAGTGATGTGAGTTGATCGTTGTTCACCGCCGCAGGCAGCGCGATGATGCGCGCGATGTCGGGCGGATTCGCAGAGCTGATCACGCGGGGCGCATTGACGGCCTGAACGTCGTCCGGGTCGTAGCGGGCGGTGATGGTCACATTCGGGTGGATCTCGGTGAACGCCGCGATCAGGGCTTCGTCGATCTTCTTCAGGCCTGCCCCGTCGTACAGGGTGAGCTCTATCGGATCGGCGCCTAGATCGGTGCTGACCTCGACGGGAGCCGCAGGACCGCTGGCGGAACCGCCGCTGCCGGGTGGTGCGCAGGCTGCCACTGTGGGGAGAAGGGCGGCACACGCGGCAACCGCGAGGTGCCGCATCCACCTCGATCGAGCTGTGTGATGTGAATTCATCGAACCTCCGCAATGAGATGCGCATCACAGTTCGGAAGCGCTTCCGCAGCATATGTCGGAAGCGCTTCCGAAATCAAGTGGTTGGGGTTACGCTCGCCTCGTGACCGACCAACGTGGATCCCTGAGCTTGAGCGATATCGCTCGCGAAGCCGGCGTTTCCCTCACCACTGCCTCGCGCGCCCTGAACAATTCCTACGGCGTGTCGGCGGCGACGAGAGACAAAGTTCTCGCTACCGCCCGACGCCTCGACTACGTGGTGTCACCGGACGCGGTGCGCTTGGCGAGTGGGGGCCGGACGCAGCGAGTGGCGTTGGTCGTTCCGCACATCGAACGCTGGTTCTTCGGTGAGATGGTCAACGGGATCGAGACGGTGTTGGCCGCGGCGAACGTCGATCTGTTGCTCTATCAGGTTGGGGGAACCGACGATCGACAGGACTTCTTCAGTAGGTTGCCCGCGCGCCGCAAAGTCGATGCCGTTGTGGTGGTTGCCTTTCCGGTCGATCGCGCCGAGCAGGAAAGGCTGGAGCTGATGGGCGTCGGCATCGTCGCGGCAGGCGGCCAAAGTGCCGCTTACCCCTACGTCTGCATAGACGACTATCAGGCCGGCAGGCTGGCCGTCGACCATCTTGTCGAGCTCGGGCACCGACGCATCGCGATGATCGCCGCGCACGATCCCGACCAGCCAGGCTGGCCGACGCGCTCGGGCCGCTCGGAAGGATACGTCGACGCTCTGGCGGCCGGCGGTGTCGCCGTGGATAATTCGCTCGTCCGCGACGTCGACTGGGGTGGAATCAACGCCGCGGCCGCAATGGACGAGATCTTCGACGCCGCCCAGGACGATCCCCCGACCGCAGTCTTCGCACACAGCGATGAACTCGCACTCGGGGTCATGCGAACTCTGCGTCGACGCGGTATGCGCTTCCCCGAAGACATTTCGGTCGTCGGGATCGACGATCATCCCGTCGCCGCGCTGACAGACCTGACCACCGTTCGCCAATCCGTACGCGAGCAAGGCGAAATCGCTGCCCGCCTCATTCTCGACGCGTTGAGCCCCGACGCCGACGAGGGCGCACCCCGCGCTGTCACTGCCCCGATCACCTTGACCGTTCGAGCCAGCACCGGACCGGTGCCCAGCCGGACGCGGCCGCCAGCGCAGGCCAACCGACACGACTAGGAGAGACGACGCGCTCACCCCCGCTCAAACCACTCGGATCGTCCGGCACGTTCCTGCCGGTGGAGGGATTTCAATCTCATGGCAACAATCTCGTACGACCGCGCGACCAGGCTTTTCCCCGGATCGTCCACGCCTGCCGTCGATGCACTCGACCTGCAGATCGAGGACGGCGAATTCCTCGTCCTCGTCGGCCCGTCCGGCTGCGGTAAATCCACCTCGTTACGGATGCTCGCCGGTCTCGAGGAGGTCGACGGCGGACGCATCATGATCGGCGGCACCGACGTCACGCACTCCGAGCCCAAGGACCGCGACATCGCGATGGTCTTTCAGAACTACGCGCTGTACCCGCACATGAGCGTGGCCGAGAACATGGGCTTCGCACTCAAACTCGCGGGTACCGACAAGGCCGAGATCCGCAAGCGCGTCGGGGACGCCGCCGACATGCTCGACCTCGGCGACTATCTCGACCGCAAACCCAAGGCGCTCTCGGGTGGGCAGCGCCAGCGAGTTGCCATGGGGCGAGCCATCGTTCGTCAGCCGCAGGTGTTCCTCATGGACGAACCGCTGTCCAACCTCGACGCGAAACTGCGAGTGCAGACTCGCACTCAGATCGCTCAGCTGCAACGCAGGCTCGGAACCACCACCGTCTACGTCACCCATGATCAGGTCGAGGCCATGACGATGGGCGACAGGGTGGCCGTGCTGAAATCCGGTGTTCTGCAACAGTGCGCGTCTCCTCGCGAGCTCTACCGAAGCCCCGTGAACGTCTTCGTTGCCGGGTTCATGGGCTCACCGTCGATGAACCTGTTCACGGTGCCCATCGCCGACGGCGGCGTGCAGATCGGCGAGCAACTGGTTCCCGTTTCTCGCGACGTTCTCGCCGCCGCGCGGGGGCGCGAAGTTGTGTTCGGAATTCGACCCGAGCACGTCCAGATCGCCGATTCGGGAGGTCTGGAACTGACCATCGACGTCGTCGAGGAACTCGGATCCGAGGCATTCGTGTTCGGCAACACCACCATCGACGGCGACATCCAGCATCTGGTCGCCCGCGTCGACTGGCGCAGCCCGCCAGAGAAGGGGCAGGTCGTCCACGTTCGGATCGACGAGGCGCATGCCCACATCTTCGCCACCACCCCCGGTGGCGAACGCCTGACGTAGGGGACCGATGGAACCGAATGTGACGATGCGGCGTCCTACTGGTTGTCCGTCATCGAACAATCGGGGGAAATTCTCATGTCAGGTCCGTACGAGCAACCGTTCCCAGCCGCACAGTCGTTTCCAGCGGGGCAGTCTTTTCCGGCCGCGCAGCCGTATTCGCAGCCAGCTGCTCTGCCGTCCTCCAATGCAGGCTGGGCCGTTGTGGCCGTCATCTTCTTCTGGCCGCTGGCCATTCCAGCGTTCAACCACGCACTGAAAGTGCACCCGCTGTGGATGATGGGAGACGTTCAGGGAGCAGAGTATTCGTCGAATCGGGCCGGGTTCTTCGGGAAGCTGTCGCTGATCATCTTCGGTGCCTTCATCGTTCTCTACCTTGCGTTCATCGGCTTGGTCGTCTCGACCATGTGACCGGTCGACGGCGGTTCACTGCTCACCCGCGCGTGACCGAGATGCCGCCGTCGACGTAGAGGGTTGTTCCGTGGACCATCGCGGCGTTGTCCGATACCAGGAACAGAACGCCGTCGGCGATGTCCTGAGGCGAGAGCACCGTGCCTGCGGGCGTGCCGGCCGTCATGGCGTCGAGTACTTGACGAGCGTCCTCGTTGCCCGGGGTCAGAGTCGCTCCGGGTGCGAGGGCGTTCACTCGCACGCCGCGCGGTCCGAACTCGGCTGCCCAACTGCGCGTGAGCTGTTCGTCGGCGGCCTTGGTGGCGGAATACATAGCGGCAAAGGGGCTGCCCATCGTGGCCATCCACGACCCGATGTTCACGATGACTCCGCTACCGCGCTCGGCCATGGCCGGGGCCAGCGCGCCGACGAGCACATGTGGAGCTCGGACGTTGACGGCAAGCATCGCGTCGAGCTGATCATCGGGCAGGTCGGCGGTGGCGGTGGCCGGATAGATGCCGGCGTTGTTGACGAGAATGTCGACGCGGCCGCCTAGAGCGTCGGTGCTGCGGGCGGCGAATTCGCGGAGCTCCTGGTAGCTGCCCGAGAGATCGACGTCGATGAAGGCCGCAGTGCCGCCTGTCTCGGAAATGCTGTGTGCCAGGGCCTTGCCGCGCTCGGCGTCGCGGCCGCTGACGACCACCGATGCCCCGTGGGCGGCGAGGGTGAGCGCGATGGCAGCACCGATCCCACTGGTCGATCCGGTGACGACGGCGGTGCGTCCGAGGAGCTGAGGAGAAGTAGAAGAAGTCATGACGCCATGTCTACGGTCGGTCGAGGCAGTCAACCAGGCGTCGTTCTGCCTAGGTCTGTCATGACCAGGTTGGCAATCGCCCATGTCGCTACTGTGGAATTCGTGAACAAGGACAGGTCCGCCCTCAGCGCGTTTCTGCGTGATCGGCGCGACCGCATGACTCCGGTCGAGGCCGGGATTCGTACGTATCCCGGTGCCCGACGGGTGCCGGGGCTGCGGCGCGAAGAGCTGGCGGCTCTGGCCGGAGTGAGTCCGGATTACTACAGCAAACTCGAACAGGGTCGCCAGGCCAACGTGTCGACCGAGGTGCTGCGGGCAATCGCCGGCGCGTTGAAGCTCGATGAGGTCGAGTCCGCGC
This sequence comes from Rhodococcus sp. 14-2483-1-1, assembly GCF_002259335.1. Lineage (NCBI taxonomy): Bacteria > Bacillati > Actinomycetota > Actinomycetes > Mycobacteriales > Nocardiaceae > Rhodococcus > Rhodococcus sp. 14-2483-1-1. The sequence goes on from NZ_NPFX01000015.1 coordinate 199,772, forward strand.
ATCTACTCGATCTCGCGTCCCCGGCGGCGCCCACCGAGGATGTTGCGCAGCTACCGAATTCAGGTCTGCTCCAGGTCATGAAGGCGCTCGACCATGTGCCGGTGATCCTGCTCGGGCGCAGTGGGGAAGTCCTGGCCAGCAACTCGCTGGTTCGATCCGTACTGAGTCTTCAACCGTCCGCTGATCACTCGTTGTTCCACTATCTGTTTCGCAGTCCCATCGCCCGCGAGCGAATCGTCAACTGGTCGCAGTTCGCGGCGGCCTCGGTCGCGGCGCTGCGCCGCGATCTTGCTCGTCGACCGGGAGACCCGACCCTGGGTGCGTTGATCGACGAATTGCGATCATCGGAGCCCTGTTTCGAGCAATGGTGGAGCGATCACGAGGTCGCCGAATTCGCAGGTGCCACCAAGATCATTCAGCACCCGGCGGCAGGCACCCTCCAATTCGGGATCGAGTTTCTGACGTCGCCGAGCGCGCCGGATCAAAGTTTGATCGTCTACACAGTCGAGGAAGGGTCGAGCACGGCGAATGTCCTGCCGATTCTGGCGAGCTGGGACCCGAGTTCGGCGATCACCTCTTGACCTGAACAACGCTCGAGGTTTTAGCGTCGTAGCCATGGACACACTCGGTCTCGGCACCATCGGCATTTCTATCAACGTGTCACCGTCGTACCTCGACGACGCACGGGAATTGGAATCACTCGGATTCACCTCGGTCTGGTTGCCGGGAGGGCAGCTCGATCGACTCGGCAGGCTGGCCGATCTGGTCCACGCAACCGAGACTGCGACCATCGTTCCGGGGATCGTGCCGGTCGATGTGTACTCGCCTGCACAGACCGATGAGCTGTTCGACGAGCTCTCGGGCACCGGTCGATTCGTCCTCGGCCTCGGCGGGCCGCAGAGTGCTCGGCCTTTGGCCGGGTTGAGGAAGTACCTCGACGAGCTCGAAGTGCCTGCCGATCACCTTCTGCTCGCGGCGCTCGGTCCGAAGAAGTTGGAGATGGCGCGGGACCGCGCTGCCGGCGCAATCGGATTGCTGGTGACGCCGGAGTGGACGGCGCAGGCGCGCGGTGCACTCGGTGGGGCGACGTTGGTGGTCGACCAGTTCGTCGTGGTCGAGTCCGATCCGGATCGGGCGCGTGCTGCAGCTCGGGAACCGCTGAGCTTTCTCGCCACGGTTCCTGGGTATCGGCAGAACTTCCTGCGCATGGGGTTCACCGAGGCGGATGTCGACGATCTCAGCGACCGTCTGGTCGACGGCTTGGCGGTGTGGGGGAGTGTCGACGACATCGCCGAGCGAGTGGCTGCGCACCACGCTGCCGGCGCAGATCACGTCGTTCTGGCGCCGCTGGGTGCGTCGAGTATCGACGCTGGCCGGGCACTGTCCGAGCTGGTGGTGTCGTCAAAGTAGACTCCATAGACCGTGAGCCTCACCCTCGGAATCGTCGGACTGCCCAACGTCGGCAAGTCCACCCTCTTCAATGCACTGACCAACAACGATGTGCTGGCCGCGAACTATCCGTTCGCCACCATCGAGCCCAACGTCGGTGTGGTCGCGCTGCCGGATCCCCGGCTCGAGAAGCTGGCCGAGGTGTTCGGTTCGGAGAAGCTCGTGCCCGCGCTGGTGTCGTTCGTCGACATCGCCGGCATCGTCAAGGGAGCGTCCGAGGGCGCAGGCCTGGGCAACAAGTTCCTCGCCAACATTCGTGAGGCCGACGCCATCTGCCAGGTCGTTCGCGTCTTCGCCGACGACGACGTGGTGCACGTCGATGGTCGCGTCGACCCGACCGCAGACATCGAGGTCATCGAAACCGAGCTCGCGATCGCCGATCTGCAGACTCTCGAGAAGGCCATCCCGCGCCTCGAGAAAGAGGTGCGGATCAAGAAGGATCGCAAGCCCGCGCTCGACGCGGCGCTGGCAGCACAGGCGGTTCTGAACGACGGCAAGACGTTGTTCTCGGCGAAGGCGAAGTTGGACTTCGAGCTTCTCGGTGAATTCCAGCTGCTCACCACCAAGCCCTTCCTCTACGTCTTCAACGCCGACGAGTCGGTGCTGACCGATGACGCGAAGATCGGCGAACTCGCTCGCCTCGTCGCTCCCGCCGACGCGGTGTTCCTCGACGCAAAGATCGAATCCGAGTTGCTCGAACTCGACAAGGAATCGGCAGCGGAACTGCTCGAATCCGTCGGACAGACCGAACCTGGTCTTGACGCGTTGGCTCGCGCCGGCTTCCACACCCTGGGCTTGCAGACTTACCTCACCGCAGGCCCGAAAGAGGCCCGCGCGTGGACGATTCATCGAGGCGACACGGCTCCGCAGGCTGCGGGAGTCATTCATACCGACTTCGAGCGCGGCTTCATCAAGGCCGAAATCGTCTCCTTCGACGACCTGGTTGCCGCAGGTTCTATGGCCTCGGCCAAGGCCGCCGGCAAGGTGCGCATCGAGGGCAAGGACTACATCATGTCCGACGGCGACGTGGTGGAGTTCCGCTTCAACGTCTAGCTTGACGCGCGACATCAGTAGGTGTCCCGGCATGTCACTTGTCGGCAGCCCACTGGCTGCTCGCGGCCTCGGTACGTTCTGAACTGTTCCCATCGGTGAGGCACAAAACAGGCTGAATGCCGGATTTTTCACAAGTTGCTGACGATCAGTCCGATTCGTGCCCCTCCTTCGTGCAAAACTGCCCCGACAACAGCGGTCGCACAGCGCCGCGGGCAGTGGGGGTCCTATGTTCGGCGTGCGGCCGGTTCTGGTGGTGATCGCGGTTCTACTCACCTTCGTGGCGGGCGTGCCCGTCGCTGCTCAAGACATCGACACTGAAAATCCTGCACCGAGCCAGACGGCGCGGATCGAGAACCGAATCGATACCGGCCCGACGCTGACGTGGCTGTCGGTGTACTCGCCGAGCATGGATCGGACCATCGAGGTGCAGGTTCTGACCCCCGCGGAGCGTAAAGGCCCGCGCCCGACGTTGTACATGCTCAGCGGATCCGGGGAGAACGAACCGTCGAGCAGCATCTGGCTTCGCAAGGGCAACGCGGCGGAGTTCTTTCGTGACAAGAACGTCAACGTGGTTCTCCCGCTTGCCGGTCCAGCGAGCTTCTACACCGACTGGGAGAACGACGACCCCCGCCTCGGCCGCTACCGCTTCGAAACCTTTCTGACGCAGGAGCTTCCGCCGTTGATCGACGCGGAGTTCGAGGGCAACGGCAATGACGGTGTGGCGGGCCTGTCGATGGGCGCTCAGTCGGCGATGATGCTGGCCGCCCGGAACCCGGACAGGTACTCGGCCGTCGCGGCGTACAGCGGGTGCTTTCTATCCGAGGGCATACTCGGGCAAACCCTCATGCGAACCATCGTCGCCGGTTACGGCGGCAACGCGAACAATATGCTCGGTGGCCCCCTCAACGCTGGCTGGGCCGCCCACGATCTGCTGGTGAACGCAGAAGCGCTGCGCGGAATGTCCATCTACCTCTTCTCCGCCAGTGGCCTCCCCGGTCCGCACGAGCGGTACGAGACGCTCGAAGACCTCGACACGCTGGTGATCGGCGGGGCGATCGAAGTAGGCACCGATTTCTGCACGCGCTTGCTGCGCGACAAACTCGTCGAGCTGAACATCCCGGCCACGTTCGATCTGGGCAGCCCTGGTACGCACTCGTGGCCGTACTGGGCCGACCAGCTTGCAAAGAGCTGGCCGACACTGGCTGCGGGGCTCGAGCCGTGAGCTTGCTCGCGGAGCGGTAGTAACCCAGCAGGTTCACGCGGAGTGGAAGTTTTTCGCGCTGGGATTCTGTACATGACCACTCTGCCGCTTGCCGAAGTTCGAGCGAACCTGTCGAAGCTTGTCGACGAGGCGAGTTCAGGCTCGTGTATCAGATCTACGAAGACCGAGTTGTCGTGCGAGTGATCTCAATTGCTCATCGGCGGGATGTCTATCGCTGTCGACGATGGGATCGGGCGTTCACTCTCGGGCCCTGGTCGATGAGACGTCGCTTCGAGAGAGCAATGCGAACCCAAGGCTTAACGAATCAACCGCCTACGGGCCGGGCGACCAATAGCCCCCACCATTTGCGCCGTCGGAGACGCAGAACAAGTCGATTCCGTCCGGCGACACTGCGATGCCGCTGACAGTCGGATCGCATACCGATCCTGCCTCCGCGTTGCTGTCGATGATCGGTGCGGACTGCACCCACCGCGCGCTGGTCGACCCTGCATAGGTGCATTTGAGGAATGTGCCATCGGCGGAGGTTTCGTGATTGTCGGTGCTCGGATCGCACGGGTCGTCCACCTCAGGACTCGACGCGATCGGTACCTCGGTCGCGTCGAGCGTTGTCTCCACCGGAGGCAGAGAGGTCGTGGTGGACGGAACCGTCAACATCGCGGTTGCCGGTACCGAGTAAGGCGTCAATGTGTCGCTGGATGCCGAATTGTTCGGTGTGAGAGATCCGAACCCGTACAGGAAAGTCGCGACAACGAGCAGTTCGATCACCCCGATTGCCAAGCCAGCGATGGCAATTCCTCGACCAGCAGGTCGCCAGAAGGCCAGGATCCCGAACACTATCGCGACAGGAAACAGTCCCAGGAGAGCCGCCACCAGCGAGATCACTGCGTACGGGTTGACCGGCCCGGCGGCGCGGTCATCGCCTTTGGTGAGATCTACGGTCATCGACTCGTTCCCCGTTCACGGTGCGGAAAGTCATTCGGTGCGAACGCTACAGGCATCGCCTGCGGGCACCAATCAGCCGTCGTCTGCATGGAGCATCGAACTTGGCTACGCTCCGAATCAGACGATAGGAGAACGTGGATGGGTCTGCAGGAACTCGAGGCATTGGTACACCAAACGGCCACTGCTGGGGAACCTTTCGAGCGTGGAGCCGATGAGGCGGAGCAGACATACTTGTCTTCGCTCGCCGCCCAGCCGGGTACGAAGCTGATCTGTGAGGTCGGGTTCAATGCAGGCTTCTCGAGTTGGGCTTTTCTGTCCGCGTCACCCGACGTGACCGTCGTGTCCTTCGACCTAGCCGCGTACACCTACAGTGCCGCCGCGAAAGCCCATATCGACCAACACTTTCCGGGCCGCCACACCCTGATCCAGGGTGATTCGCACACCACCATCGCCGCATACGCGAAAGAACACCCGGACGTGCGGTTCGATGTCATCTTCGTCGACGGCGACCATTCGGTGGAAGGTGCTCGCGCGGACCTCGACGACCTACGCGCATTCGCTACCCCGGACACGATCGTGATCATGGACGACATCACCCCGTGGCTGTGGTTCGGTGAAGGCCCGACCCAGGCGTGGCAGGAAGCAGTCGACGCGGGTTGGATTCTGCACACCAGCTACTTTCGCGACGGTGAACCTGTCGACACGGTGACCCCGCCGGCAGCCCGTGCCTGGGCCGAAGGCCGCTACCGGTTCTGACGCAACGGTGTGGGCAAGAACCTCAGGACTGCAGTCACGCATCGCTCATTCGAGCCGGAGCAACCCCGCGGTTGTCTCTCTGAATCCGCATCCTGCAGAGTAGAACTCGTGTAGGTGTGGTTCGTAATCCACGTGCACCCACTCGATCCCTGACCCTCGCAGATCCGCGACGATGCGCGCTACGAGGGTTGTTCCGATGCCGCGCCGTTGCAATGAGGGGTCGACGGCGGTGTCGAGGAGGAAGGCGTGTCGGCCTCCGTCCCAGACCGCGTGTACGAACCCGCACAGCTGGCCGTCGGCGAACGCGCCCACCCACGATTTACTGTGCGTGTCCAGTCGGGCCCGCCACGGAGTGAGTTCGTACTCTCCGCCGAATGCTCGTTGATGAAGCTGTGACAGTGCGGCGTCGTCGACGGAAAAGTTGACCCGGTAGTCGAGAGATTCGCTCACCGATGGATCCACTCCTCTGGGTCGTAGATATTCGGCTGTGTGCAGACCAGCATCTCATCTGCACCTCGCTGAAACTCGTAGTTCACCTTCACGATCCGACCGTTGATCCCGCGGGCTGCGAGTTCCTCGAGTAGTTCGCCGAGACGCGGATACGGTGTGGGCTCGCCGACGGCGACCAGAGGGAAGATGCGCACCTCACCGCGGCTGATGCGGGCCAGTTCGGTGATGGAGTCGATGTGGAACTGATGATCGAGAACATCGGAGTAGCTGAACAGCAGGTGGGAACTGAGCACGAGGTCGAAGGTGTTATCGCCGAATGGCAGTGACGGTAGCCGGCCTGGCACGTACTGCTCTGGGTGATCGTTGATATCGGCGGAGAACCGGCCGGCTGCATCTTCGCGGATTCGTCCATGGTGATCCGGGTCGGCGAAGTATGTCCACGCGTAGCCGTCACGGTGAGTGTGGACGAATGCGTTGCCTCGCCCCGCCTCGTTGATCGCGATCGCGGCGAGGTCGGCAGGGGTGGCATCGAAATATGCGCTGTCGCACGCTGTGGCTATACCGCCGAGCCCGTTCGTTTCGCCGGTGAACGATGCTGCACCACTGGGGCAATCGAGGATTCGACTGTTCAGGTCATCCTCGGTGAGTGAGAACATTGCTCGGTATTCGGCGAGTGATCGAGAGCTGACGAGTATCTCGCCCAGTCTCGGAGCGGTTCGGTTGAATTCGTTTTCGTCGAACAAGGTGGTCGGCCTCCTCGGTAGGCAGCCACCTGAACGTGAGACCCGTGTGAGATCCCGCGAAGGGAGTTGTCAGGCCGCACGACAGGCGGCCGAATGCACAATTTTTGCACGCCGCTGTCAGAGCGGCCACCAGAACTGCGCACGGGTCATCACGCGGTCAGTAAAGCACATCGCTGATCAAGTGCAACCGGATTTGTTGGTCGAGGACAGTGTCGGTTCGAGACCATCTCACGGCGTTCGTCGCAGATGATCTCAGGCCCGGCTGCGGCTGCAGATGCACAATCCGTAGACGAACACCGGTTACTTCTTGCCTCTCAATTCTTTCTCCAACGGCGTCGGGAAGGACGGGACCACCGCGGTGCCGTCGAGCAGGGTGGTGAGTCGTTCGGCTTCGGCAACAACGGCTTTCGACACCGTCGAGCCGACGTCTTCGAGCAACTCGGTCGCCACTTCTCCGGATCCGGTCACAGCCCAACCTCCGACGATGCGACCCCCGGACCAAATGGTCGGGCCAATGTTGCCGAAGGTATCGAACAGCGGGGCCTTGTGTTCGCCGAGATACCAGGCGCGGTGCTTCCAGCCCATCGGCGTGGGATCGAGTGCGGGCAGCAGCATGACGCTCGTGCCGGCGGGCTTGTCGAAGGTAGTGCCGGTCAACATGATTCCGTCGCCTTCGGTCAGTTCGACCGCCACTGTGTCCAGGCCGGAAACTGCACCACGAGTCTGCGTCTTGTTCCACCCCGTCCACCATTGCAGGTCGTCGAGCGTCGCCGGTCCGAATACTTCGAGCCAGCGTCGGGCAAGTTCGGCGCGTGCCTCGGTTTCATCGAGATCGGGAATCCCGTCCGGCCACCAGTGGTCGATCGGTGCCCACGCATGCCGCCGAGAAGTCCATGCTCCCCGTGGCTCGACCCGCACCAATTTTCCTTCGGCGGCCATCATCACCAGCACCTCGGAGGTGACGTATCTCCGGACGTCGTATACCTTGTCGGTGGTCGGTAGCAGCGCAGTCTTGAGGCCGGGGACCGCGGCCGAGAGCTCCGCTCCGGTCGCTGTACCCATCGAGCGCAGCGCCGTCTCGGTATCTTGTTCCGTTGCAGCAAGCCAGGATTCGACATCGTCGATCACCGGTTCGGTGGGCAAAGTCGAGACCTGTTTGACCAAGCGTGCCCGCATGGTGCGCGCAACCCCGAGACTCGCGGCAGCATGAATCATCGGAACGTCGTCGTGCGCAACGACGAACATCGTGCGACGCATCGCCATCAGCCGGATGAGACTTCGACGCTCGTACATCGCGTCACGAACATCGGACAGTCCCAGCGATCGAGCACGCGCCAACACCGAGAGATACACAGTCGCCGGGTCGGTCGCGTGCAACGCGAGCAGGGACGACACCACGGCTTCGACGCTCGAAGGGTCGGAAAAGTGTTGCGCGACGAGCCGGTGTCGCCGCTGGGCGTCGGTGATCTTCACGCGATCAGTGTGACGGCATTTGTGGCGCAGGGCCGACGAAACCGGTGAGGAGGGCGTCGGCGATGGCGTTCATGCCGTGCGCGCGGGCATCGGCGGAAGCACCGATGTGGTCGTAGTCGACCAGCTCGAAAGACACAGACCAGCTGCCTGTGCCGCGATCGTCGAGTACTGCGTAACGCGCATGCGGCGACCCGGATTCCATGACGTGCGGGTAGGGCTGATCGTCGTCGTACGCTGGGGTTCCGACGCTGCCCGGGTTCACCACGAGTGTGCCGCTGGGAAGCGTCCATTGGCGCTGCAGGTGGGTGTGCCCGCAGGCGATGACAGAGCGGTCCATGAAATCTGCTGCCCGGTCTAGGATTTCGGCCCCGGTTGCCTCGCGAGAGCCGTTGGCGTCCACCGAGTGCAGGAAATATTGCTGATCATCGGTGGGAGTGCCGTGCACAGCCAGGATTCCGTGACCCAACTCGAGTGAGAACGGCAACGAGCCCAGCCACTGTCGATGCTCGTCGTAGAGTCGATCATGGGCGTGCCGATCCCAATTACCCATGGACTCGCGATCCTGCTCGAGCAGATAGCGATCGTGATTTCCGGCGATAGTGGGAAAGCCCAGCGCCATCAGCCGGTCCGCAGTCCGACGCGGATGCAGTCCGCCGGACAGTAGATCGCCGAGGTTCACCACCGAGTCGACGCGTTGCCGGTCGATGTCGTCGAGGACGGCGTCGAGCGCCGCGATGTTGCCGTGAATATCGGCAATGAGAGCTACTCGCACAACCACAGGATTCCAGCGTGGGCACACGACTGCAACACGGCAGACCTCGGCGAGCGTTGGAGACTTCGCCCTCGAATCTCCGCCTTGGGTGGGTGATATCTCCATAGACCCGTGCCCGATAGGTCCATAGTGTGGTCCAGGTCACTTTCGCTCTAGGGAAAGCCGAGCCCATGCCTGCAGTCATTTCGAAGCCCGAGATCGAAACGAGGGTGGTCAAGAAGGTCGCCCGACGCATCATCCCGTTTCTCGGGTTGGCCTACTTCGTCAACTATCTCGATCGCACCAACATCGGTCTCGCCAAGCTGACCATGAGCGACGAATTGGGCCTCACCGAAACGATGTTCGGTCTGGCGTCGGGACTGTTCTTCATCGGGTATCTGCTGTTCGAGGTGCCCAGCAATTTGGCGCTGCACAAATTCGGTGCCCGACGGTGGATCGCCCGCATCATGGTGTCGTGGGGAATTGTGGCCGCCGCCATGACATTCGTACCGACAGCAGGGTGGCTGTACGGGCTACGGATTCTGCTCGGCATCGCCGAGGCCGGCTTCTTCCCCGGTGTGCTGCTGTACATGACGATGTGGTTTCCGCGTGCCTACCGAGTCCGTCTGATGGGCCTGTTCATGCTGGCACTACCGGTGTCGTCGGCGCTCGGTGCGCCCCTGTCCAGTGCGATCATTCAGTACATGGACGGGCTGTTCGGACTGTCGGGTTGGCGGGTGATGTTCCTCCTCGAGGGTATTCCGGCGATACTGCTCGGAGTGGTCACCTGGTTCTATCTCACGGATCGACCGTCACAGGCGAAGTGGCTCACTGTAGACGAGAAAGACTGGCTCACCATCGAATTGGAGTCCGAGAACGCTGTGAAGGACGGGCACATCAGCGGCTCGGTCAAGCGCGCTCTCGGTGACGTCCGGGTCTGGATGCTCGGCCTGATCTACTTCGGCATCACCTACGGTCTCTACTCCCTGAGTTTTTTCCTGCCCAGCATTGTCGCGGGATTCAAGCAGACGTTCGACACCGACTTCTCGCTCGTGACGACGGGTCTCATCGTGGCCGTGCCGTTCGCAGTGGGCGCAGTGGCGATGGTGCTCTGGAGTCGACACTCGGACCGGACGGGCGAGCGAACCTGGCACGTCGCGATCCCCACCCTGATCGGTGCGATCTCCATTCCGTTTGCGCTGTATATGGATTCACCGTTCACCACCATGATCGCGGTGACGGTCAACGCAGTGGGCGTGTTCTGCGCACTCCCCGTGTTCTGGTACCTGCCCAGTACGTTCCTCACCGGAGCGGGTGCAGCGGCTGGAATCGCGATCATCAACTCGGTCGGCAACTCCTCGGGCTTCGGTGCCCCGTACGTGACGGGGTGGCTGCTCGACGCCACCGGCAACGCCAAGGCCGGTTTGTGGGTAGTCGGCGGTGTCATGCTCATGGCGGTGGTGCTGGTGATCGCTCTGCGTAGTCGAATGGGAGTCCGCTCCGAGAGCAACACAGAAGTGCCGGTGGCGCACTGACGAACGGCTGCGCATTCACGGAGCGGTGTATCTCCACGCAACCGGATCCAGCTCTTCCACCGAACACCGGACATACTCGACAGATGACGAGTCGCGGGCGGGTCCGGAGCTGGGAGATTCTCGGCATGGAGGGCGTGATCGATTCCGACGACACACCGGGCGGAAGTTGGACGCCGTTTGTATCGGTTGCTGTTCACGGACCTCCTGTTCTGACTCCAGGCGAGGAGGTGGAGTTCGAGTGGCAGCACCAGGCAGAACCTCTGTACGGGCACAGCTACTTCACAGTTCGCGCGTGGCCCCTGGGTACCGAGCCGGTCGCACAGTCGGACCGTCCGACATCCGGTGCTTGGAATATTGCCCCTGACGGCACCGTCACCGAAGTGACAGATCTGGATTGGGAAGAACCGATTCGGGTTGGAACGTGGTCTGTCGGCGTGGTGTCCGTGTGGAACGGCGAAGAGAGTTGGGGCGTCATCGATTCCGAGCACACTCCAGGTGGGTGCTGGACTTTCTTCAGTGCCCTTCATCCAGACGAAGTCATCGACTCTCGATCGGTGGGAGGTTTCAGCATCGGTGGAGGTGTCTCCGACCTCGACGTAGGCGAACAGGTCGACTTCGAGTGGGAGCCCGCTATCGATCAGGACGGGTATCGGTTTCGTGCGATCAAGGTCCGACCGCGTCGCGAGATTCCGCCGTGGCGGGTCGAGCGATTCGAAGGCTGAGCGGCTCCCACCCGCACGGGCGGTTGGTCGAGGGGCGATGTCATCGCCCGCTTCGATGGGTCACGAGAACTTTCTGGCTCCGCAGCCTGGGGCGGTTCGCTGGAACATCGCGGTAATGGATCCGATGACCGCCATAGGAAGAGCGAGAACAAGCAAGTTCCAGTAGGAGTCATGAGTCACGGACGCGATTCCGGCGATGAGCAGAACAACGAGGGTGGCGACGGCGAACCAGGAAACCCACTGACGCATTGCTATTGCTGCCACCGCAGATGGCGTGGCCAGCAACAGCCCCACGACAACTAGAGGCCACACCCCAAGCACGTCGATGGCTCTGTCATCGCAGTGGTAGGAACCGCCCTCGCCGATCTTGGAGCACGCCATCGACACGTCGAACATAGTCAGCGACAACCCGTTCCATGCGGTGAAAGCCAACGCGGCTACGGCGAGGGCCCACCACACCGACCGCACCATGCCCGCAGCTTAGCGTGCGTACGTGGACGGACGGCAATGTCAACGCCAGTTCGTACGAACCCTGCACTGGTCGAAAGGTGGGGACTTCCTGGTGTTTACCTGAATATAAGCATGATTCAACGATCGTGCCGCCGTCCAAGCGAACCGGCGTCGCATTCATGCCGATGGCTTTCCACTCGGCTACGACGTAACGGGGCGCGAGCAGGGGCAACGGCCACCACCACATTCGCGTGGTGAATCGAACCGGCCGTGGATTTGCTTGCCAGCCGTGCACCGGTGACTCGTTCTCTAGACGCTGTACCAAGGCTGCGGAAGGTCGGGATCGTCCGCGGCGACGTCGATGGTGGTGGTCTCCAGTAGTTCTTGGATCGCAGTGAAACTTGCTCCGATGGTGGCGAAGTGGGGGTCGACGTCGTTGGCGATGCACCAGGCGCGGTCGGCTGGCCAGACGAATGACGGGATCGGCAAGTTGTCGGGGCTGGTGTCATCGCGAGAGTCGACCCATGTCGAGAGATCACTGGTGGCACCGATGAACAGAACAGCTTCGCGATTGACGAACGGTACTTGCACTGCTCCGACGAGTTCGAGTCCACCCCATCCTTCCCAGATTGCGAAGTAGCAGTCGTCGGGTGTGGAGGTGTGGCTGGAGAGGTGTGAGGTCGCAATCGCCAGTTGCTTGATCTCTGGCATTATTTCACCGTCGACGTCTGCGTCCCCTTCGCGCTGACCAGGATAGGTGGGGTCGGGAATGAACCGTATGCGCGCGTATGCCTCGTATCCGAGTGGCCCACGAACAGCGAGGTCCGACCAATCGCGGTCCGCGGTGAGTAACCACTGAGCTGGGGAAGCATCGGTGCACGGTCGAACGGTCATGAGGCGATGGTTTCACAGGCCGGAGCGATCCCGGACAAGTGAACGATAAGGTCCCTCTGCATGTGATTCGAGGCCTCCGGCCACGACGTGGAATGTAAGTTGTTGACGTGCTCAGCTCGAAGAGAAGCGAGCTGCTCATTGGTTCAGTTCGAGGTCGTCGCTGTTCATGTTGTAAGGAAGCGTTTTTGAGAAGAGTCCGCCAGCTTTTTCGCCATCCGATCAGCTGGATAGTCTGTGCACTCGTATCGGCTGCGTTCGCCGTCTTCGGGCGATCCAGTTCTACTGGCCAAAGTCACTGGGAAGTACTACTGCAATGGCATCAGGGGCCACCGTTGGTTGCGCTGATCCTTGTTGGTTCGATCAGCGAGATACTTTTCTCGAACGGCCGGATGCGTCGAAAAAGGGCACTAATTTTGTTGCCAGTGGCGATCTTTCAGCTGCACTATGCGCTGCTGTTTTTTTACGCCCCGGATCCGATGTGGTTACCGGGTATCGCTAGCGCCGCGCTGATCTTGGTGGCTGCTGTGGTTGCGCTCGAGAAACACGGCCCCGAAATCTCGTCTGAATCTTCGGGGTCGACAGGGCGGTAGCGCCTGTCCCTTCACGGCCCAGCAAGCACTTCGCGACCGTCTCTTGTGTGGACGACGATGGCCGGGTTGCTCGTGTCGGTGGCCTCGACGAGTGCCAACACCACCCCGTCACTGTCTGGAACTGCACGAAATGTATCGACATCGCTGGTGACGACGACGTGATCGACATCGACTGCGGCTTGGCCGGTCAGCGTGAACCAGTAATGCTCCGGTGTAGAACGTTTCGGGTCGGTCGACGGCCAGCGCACCTTTTTCATGCTCTTTGCTTGGAGTCCCATCGGGCCGGTTTCCAGCGCCCGGGCAGCGGTGTTACGACGAGAGCCTGTCAGCATCGTCGGGACACGCCAACCACCTTCGTGGTAGTCGACGACGACCGTGATTCGCATGGCGTTGTTCTGCAGCACGACGGCGACCACGCCGGGGCGCTGCACCTGAGCCAAGGGTGCGAACGGCGTAGTACCCATCATGTCGACATGAGAGGCGCGCTGCCCCTCCAGCTTCGTCAAGGCCAGCTCGATCGCTTCCGACGCGTCGTTGTCGTCCATCGTGCAACCATACGGATTCTGTTTCGCTCGGTTGGCCTGTTGTCGGCTGGTGGGCTCGGTTACATTCGTCGAGCCGCAACCTGTTCACCGTCGACGCGGATCGTGGGAAGCCACGTTGCCAAGGTGCGACCTAGCGTGGCGACCATACGCGGTCCGAAGACACACAAGGTGCGTTCCCACGGGTGGCCGAAGGTCCCTTCGGTGAATCCGTCGCGGGCGAAGATGTAGTAATCGCCGTCCGGGTACACGGGGACCCGCCACTCGCCGTTCTCGGCCGCGTCGGCGTGCGCTTCCGCGTCGAAGCTGTAGCCGGGGTGTTGCCAGTCCAGGACGACGAAGGTCGGGTTGTCCGAAAACTCGGTGACGAAGCAGCGCAAAGCTTCCGCGTTGACGGCGTCGACCCGGGCAGACCACGAGGCCGTCGTGCGGACGGTATGGGCGTCCAGGTCGAATGTCATGGAGGGTGCAGGCTCGGCAATGGCCGGCCACGACTCAGGTGTGGTCCCGGGCCGAAACCCGAACTTACTGTTGAACACCGACCAGTGCTGCGTTTGCGCAGTTCGGTCGAGTTCGGTCCACCCGATGGGTAGCGTAGATCCGAAGTCCATGGTCAGCTTGGTCGTCATCGGTCTATCGTTCCAGTCCCGTGAGACTGCGCGTAGACAGCAGTCGGAAGGGGAGATGACTGTATGTCGCTTGCGTTGTGTGCCATTACGTTCGCTGTACTGCTCCACGTCGTGGCGGCTCGAATCGCATCTCGTGAAAATTATGGCCGTAGGTTGCCAGCCGTGAACGGCTCGTATCCGGTCAGACCTGCCCAGCGCGCCCGACGTGCCCAGGCTGCCGGATGGATACTGAGTATCTTCGGTGCGCTACAGCTCGGCAATCATTTCTGGCTGACCGAGCCGTGGTTGGCGACTGGCCTCGTGGTGGCCGTTCTCTTGTTGGTCAACGGCCTGCCGAGTCTGCTGGTGACCGCGCTGCACAACGGCAATCTGCGCACTCAACCGTAGGATCTCAGCGCTGTCAGGACGCGAACACTTTGCCTGGGTTCAGGATTCCGTGCGGATCCAGTGCCTTTTTCACCGCGCGGTGCATGTCCAACACCACCGGATCCAGTTCTTGTACCAAGCCGTCCATCTTGAGTAGCCCCACTCCGTGTTCGCCGGTCACCGTGCCGCCGAGTTCCAATGCAGCGTCGATGATCTCGGCGAAGGCGGCCTGAGCGCGCTCGCGGGCCGGAAGGTCGTCGTGCGGCGTGATCAGCAACGGATGTAGGTTTCCGTCACCGGCGTGTGCGATGTTGGCGATCGTAGTCTCGTACCGCAGGCCGATCTGCTCGATGCGCGAAAGCATCTCGGGCACATGCTTCTTCGGCACACACACGTCCTCGGTCAACACCGGACCCAGGCGCTCCATCGCCGGATACGCCAACCGGCGAGCCGAGAACAGCGCATCGGCCTCCTCCTGATCGGTCGAGACCGCAGACCACGTGGCCCCGGCCTCGTCGAAGCACGAGAGCATCTTCTCGGCTTCCTGGTCACCGATGAGCCCTGGATCGTCGATCCGCCCGAGCAACACCACATTTGCCTCGACCGACAGACCCATGTTCTTCCAGGCGTCGACGGCGATGAGGCATTGCTTGTCGATCAGTTCCAACGCGGAGGGAGTCAATCCGGCGGCGGCGACCGCGGCCACGGCACGGCCGGCGTCGACGATCGAATCGAAATAGCCGGCAACGGTCCGCTGCGGATCCTGGAGCGGGCGCAGCTTGAGGGTCACCTCGGTGATGATGCCCAGCGTGCCTTCCGATCCGACCATCAGACCCGCAAGGTCGTATCCGGCAACGCCCTTGGCGGTTTTACGGCCGAGCCTCACCAGTTCTCCGGTTCCGGTGACCACCTGCATTCCCATGACGTAATCGCGGGTGACGCCGTACTTCACGCAACACAGTCCGCCTGCGTTGGTGGCGACGTTGCCGCCGATGGTCGACCACGGTGCGCTGGCGGGATCCGGTGGGTACCAGAGACCCTGCTCGGCGACCGCCGCTCGCAGGTGATCGTTGACCACTCCCGGCTCCACGACGGCGTATCGCTCGAGCTGGTCGATTTCCTTGATCGCATCCATGCCGTCGAGGGCGAGTACAACGCATCCCTCGGTGGCGTTCGCTCCGCCGGACAGTCCGGTGCCCGCCCCGCGAGTGACGACGGGTGCGCCATGGGCCAGGCAGGCGCGAACGACAGCCTGCACTTCTTCGGCGCTACGGGGCCGCACGACGGCAACAGGCACCGCAAACGGTGCCCATTCCGCCTCGTCGTGCTGGTACGACGCGATGACGTCGGGATCGACGACGACGCGGTCCGCGGGGAGAGAATTCGACAACTGTTCGACGAGCGACATATCTCGACTCTAGCTGTGACCTGGGTCTCGGCCAATGTAGGTTTTCTCTATGTCGCCCGTGAAGTCATGGATGGAATTGCTGCTGGCCGATGCGTCCATCGACGAACTGGAAGCCCACCGTCGAACACATCCAGGTGCCGAGGCGCACGCGGCCTCGCGGCTGCGCGCATTGCTCGATCAGCGCAAACAGCGCAGCACCGAACTGTCGGCGCTGAACGACATCGCGGTGCGCCTGACGACCGTGCGAGACAACCGGATTCTGCTGCAGGAGGTGGTGGACCAGGCGCGCACACTTCTGGGCGTGGATCTGGCCTACATGGGTTCGGTGTACGGGAACGAGTTCGTCATCGAGGTCACCAGCGGTGCACTGACGCCGAAGCTCGTGGGCATCAGGCTCGCGCAGGACGAGGGGCTGGTCGGCCTCATCGTGCGCGGAGCCTCACCGTCGTGGACTCCCGACTATCAGAACGAACCTGCCTTTCGGCACATCACCGGCGCAGACAGCGCAGCGCGATCGGAGAACATGCGCGGTTTGTTGGGCGTACCGCTGCGGGTGGGCGACCGTGTGATCGGCGCATTGTTCGCGTGCAAACGGTCGGAGCGGGATTTCGCAGACAGTGAGATCGCTCTGCTGTCGGCACTGGCCGCACACGCGGCCATCGCCATCGAGAACGTTCGGGCGATCGACAAACTCGAAACTCTCAACGCCGAGTTATCCCTTCGCACGGCGGAATTGGAACAAACGCTGCAGTGGGACCGCACGTTGACCCAGGTCGTGCTCCAAGGGGGTGGGGTGCGAAGCCTGGTTCGGGAGGTAGCTGCGGCCACCGAACGCCCGGCGTACTTCGTGGCGGATGTCGCGTCCGTGCCGGCTGCGCTGGAGTACACGGCAACCACGGTCGAAACCCTCGTCGACCGCTGTAGGGAGGGCGCGGATACGGCCGTCGACGACGCGATGACCGCTCACCGGGTGGTAGCAGCGGGTCACTTTCTGGGGGTGCTGATCTCCGTCGGACCCGAGGACCATCAAACCCGTTTGCTTCTCGATCGGGCCGCGCCGGCCATTGCGCTGTCGCTGGCCGAGGAGCGTGCAGCAGCGGAATCTGCACGCCGCGCGCAGGACGCCTTTCTGGTGGATCTGCTTCTTCATCCCATCTCGTCACCCGATGACGAACGCAGGCAGTTCCACCGTGCCGGACTGACGCCGGACGTGACGTACTGCGTGGCAGTGGGGCAAGGGAATGCGTCGAGAGCCGAGTTCGAAGCCATTGCACTACCTCCGGGATCAGTCGTGGCGGAGCAGGGTTCGAGGGTTCTGCTGGTCGTGCCTGCCCGAGAATCCGCTGCCGTTCGCCGCATGATCAACACCCGTGCGACGGTAGGAATTTCCGAGCCCGCGCGAGGTGCCGACGCCCTGGCAACGGCATTCCGCGAGGCGCAACAAACCGTCGATGTTCTGACGACCCTGGGCAGGGACGGTGAAGTGTCCTCGGCCCGCGGTCTGGGGATCTATCGAATCCTGCTCAGCCACATGGCCCGTGAGCACTTGGACGAGCTCACCGAGGAACTGCTCGGCCCCTTGATGGCGGAGCAGAACAAGCGCGGGGTTCCGCTGATGGAGACGCTGTCGGTGTATCTCGCACACGGACGGCACCATTCGGCTACGGCGTCGAACCTGGGTGTGCACGTCAACACGCTCTACCAACGACTCGAGGCGATCGATCGGCTGATCGGTACGCAGTGGCGCGACCCGGACGACGCCCTCGATCTTCAGGTGCTGATGCGGTTGCGCAGATCGGCCGACCTACTCGGTCTGTGAGTCACCGGCCGCGGGTTCGATCTCGATTCCCGTTGCCTCGACCACGCCGGCCCACAAAGCATCTCGCACGCGAGGTGAATCTCCACGCCAGGAAGGGTAATGAGTCGGGCGCGGCGCACGGTCGTGCCAAAATGTGCCGGTGCTGGTCAACGCGGGATCGGCTGCCACGAGCCAGACGATGGTATCGGCCCCGTCGTCGGCGCTGCGTAGAATCGGCTTCATCACCGAACCGAACAGTGGCATCGATCCGGTGACGCCGGGAGTGGCCGCCCAGCCGGGGTGCATGCTGTGCACCACCGGGTCGTTCTCGAGTGAAAAGCGTTCGGCCAGTTGCTCGGCCACCACCACCTGCATGCGCTTCGTGCGCGCGTACGCCGTCATGCCGGAGTACTTGCCGTTCTCGTACTCGAAGTCCGAGTTCTGCAGCGGCACCGCATACATGCCGCCGCTCGAGACGAACACAACTCGCGATCCGGCGTCGAAGAGCTCGCGCAATCCCACGGTCAACGCGACCGGCCCGAGAACGTGGGTAGCGAAAGCGGATTCGTGTCCCTGCGCAGAGAGTTGCCGTCCATCCGGCATCACCCCGGCGCAATGTACGAGCGCGTGCACGGCCGTGAGCTCGGAGGCCAACGTCGCGATCAACGCCGCCACGGAATCGAGATCGCTGATGTCGCACTCGTGCACTACGAGAGAGGCGTCGGGCACCTCGGTTCTGATGGCCGCGGCGGCGGACTCGAGTCGGTCGGCGGATCGGCCGACCATGTGCACCCGAGCCCCGAGCCGCGCGAGTTCTTTCGCGGTGGCGGCTCCCAAACCGGACGACGCGCCGGTCACCACCATGTCGATGGGGGAGGGGAACGGCGTCGGATCCGCGGCCCAGAATCGTCGACGCACCGTGGCACCGATGCGGGAGTATCCGGGAACGATTGCTCTGTCGAGGATCGTGTCGACCGTGCGGCTCAGCAATGACATGCCGCTCTGATACCCCGCGGTAACCGGATGTATGCGCGTCCGCACGCTGGGGTCGATGCCAGAATGAGTCCATGGTTCACCCCGCCGTCTCCGACGTCACCCGCGAGATACTCGCCGAACTTCCCGCACACCGACGCGAGACGTTCGAGTTGCGTCTCGAGCAGTGGTTTCCCGATCTGCACGACGCGGTCACCGCCGTCTATCCCGATCCCGACGCCGTGGCGGCCGGACTGGTGGACATCGCCGCTCGCGCCTATGCCGCCCGAGCCGAGGATCTGCACAGGCTCGATCAGCGTCGACTGCTCGAGCCCGACTGGTTTCAGCAGCCCGACATGTTCGGCTACGCCTGTTACGTCGACCGGTACGGACAGACGCTGCGCGGGGTCGGCGAGCGGCTCGACCATCTGACCGACCTCGGTGTCACCTACCTGCACCTGATGCCGTTGCTGCAGCCAAGGCCCGGCGACAACGACGGCGGATACGCGGTGATGGACTACCGCGCCGTGCGAGAAGACTTGGGAACCAACGAGGATCTGCGCACCCTCGCGCAGACGCTGCGTCGACGCGGTATCAGCCTGGTGGTCGACCTGGTTCTCAATCACGTTGCTCGCGAGCACGAGTGGGCAGCCAAGGCGCGTGCCGGTGATCCGAAATACCGTGACTACTTCCTGATCTATCCCGATCGGACCACTCCGGACTCGTACGAGCGCACTCTCCCCGAGGTATTTCCCGACTTCGCTCCCGGCAGCTTCACGTTCGACGACGAGCTCGGCGAATGGGTGTGGACGACGTTCAACGAATGGCAGTGGGATCTGAACTGGGCCAATCCTGCTGTGCTGCAAGAGTTCGCGAGCGTAGTGCTGCATCTGGCCAACCTGGGGGTGGAGGTGCTGCGCCTCGACGCGATCGCGTTCCTCTGGAAGCGGCTCGGCACCAACTGCCAGAATCAACCCGAGGTGCATGCGGTCACCCAGGCCCTGCGCGCCACCGCTCGACTGGCTGCTCCGGCCACGTTGTTCAAGGCCGAGGCAATCGTCGGACCCCGCGATCTGCTGCCGTACCTGGGTCAGGGGCGGCACACCGGACGAGTCTCGGACATCGCCTACCACAACTCGTTGATGGTGCAGGTCTGGTCGATGTTGGCTACGGGCAGTACGGCTTTGGCGCGTCACGCGTTGGCGTCGCTGCCCCCGACGCCGCCGAGTGGCACCTGGGTGACCTACGTTCGCTGCCACGACGACATCGGCTGGGCCATCGACGACGGCGACGCAGCGTCACTCGGACTTTCGGGCGCAGGGCATCGGCACTTTCTGGCCGACTGGTACTCCGGTGAATTCGAGGGCTCCTGGGCCGAAGGTCTCGTGTTCCAGTACAACCCGGACACCGGGGACCGCCGGATCAGCGGAACCGCGGCCGCGCTCACCGGCCTTGGCCCGTCCCGCCTGGATCCCGACGGCGCGTTCGGGCGAATCTTTCTGTCGCACGCCATCATTGCCGGTTGGGGCGGTATTCCCGTCGTGTGGAGCGGGGACGAGCTCGGCTCCCCGGGAGACCCGAAATGGGCAGACGAACCGGCTCATGCCGAGGACAACAGGTGGGTGCATCGCCCCCGCGTCACCGACGCCGACCGCGCCGGTCGGTTCGAGCAGGGAAGCGACGCGCAGCGGGTGTTCGACGGTATCGCTCGAATCGCGAAGGTACGCGCCGGTCTGCCGATGCTGCACGCCGAGGCACCGGTGGACGTGCAGACCGAGTCGGACGACGGTCTGCTCGTCGTGCGCAGGCGTCATCCGAGCGGCACCCTGGTCGGCCTCTACAACGTGACGGCCGACCATCGACCGTTTCCCCACGCGCAGCTGATCGAGCTCGGCATCCCGGCTCCGACCGAGGTGCTCTCGCAACACGATCTGCACGTCGACGACTCCGGATCGGTGTGGTTGCCCCCGTACGCGGCGTGGTGGATCGTCGACAGCCCGCTGCGCTAGAAGGAGCGTTACCGTGACCGGGCTGTTACCCTCCCCGAGACGGTCGGTCGATACGAACAAGGGGACAATCTCCATGCTGCATGCTCGGATACGAAGTCTGGTGCTCGCTGTGGTGGCGGTATTGGTAGCCACGATGGCAACGGTGCTGATGGGGACCGGTGTGGCAAAGGCCGATTCCGAGCTCGTCTACGTCTACTCGCCGTCGATGGACAAGGACATCCCGATCAAGGTGCTCAAAGCTGCCGGTGGGGGACCCGCGCCCACCCTGTATCTGCTCGACGGGCTGCGCGCGCCCGAGGACAACAGCGGTTGGCTGATCGAGACCGACGTCGAGAGCTTCTTCGCCGACAAGCACGTCAACGTGGTCATTCCGTTCGGTGGCGGCGGAACCTTCTACTCCGACTGGCAGCGCGACGACCCCAAGCTCGGACGAGTGAAGTGGGAAACCTTCCTCACTCAGGAACTGCCGCCCGTCATGGCCGATCGTTTCGGCAGTGACAACGTCAACAATGCCGTCGCAGGACTGTCGATGAGCGGAACCTCCGCGCTCAACCTGGCCGCGCATCGTCCGGATTTCTACAAGGCGGTGGCATCGTTCAGTGGCTATCCGACCGCGAGCAGCCCCGGATTTGCGCAGGGCATCTCGGTGGCCGTCGGCGAAATGGGCGGCAACGCTCGCAACATGTGGGGCAGCTGGCCGTCCGCGGACTGGATCCGCAACGACCCGTCCCTCAACGTCGGCGCGTTGCGCAACACGGCAGTCTTCGTCTCTTCGGGGAGCGGCTCACCGGCTACGGACCCTGTGTTCAACCCGGCCAGCAGCAGCTTCGACCCGGTCAAGTTCGCGCAGATGGTTCCGCTGGAGACCGCCGCCGGCATGAGCAGCCGTGCATTCGTTCCGTTGCTGCAGGCCGCAGGCGGGCGACCCAACGTGAAGATCACCGGTACCGGTGTGCACTGGTGGAACCACTGGGAGCAGCATCTGCACGAGGCATGGTTCGAGACAATTGCCCCTGCGCTCGGCGGCTGATAGCTACTCTGTCGCCATGACGCCCCCGAGAATCACCGTCGACTACACGGTGCTGGACTGCCCGGAACCCGCTGAGCTGGCTCGCTTCTACAGCACCATCCTCGGCTGGGGATCGGTGGACGACGACGGCGACTGGGTGGTCGTCCATGGTCCCGGTGAACTCCGCCTGGCGTTTCAGCGGGCACCGGACTTCACCCCGATCGACTGGCCGAGCGAGGGCATCAAGATCCATCTCGACCTGGTGGTCGACGACATGGAACAAGCACGGGACTTCGTCGTCGACGCGGGGGCGACACTCATCGACCACGCGCAGTCCTCGTTCTGGGTGTACCGCGATCCCGCGGGGCACATCTTCTGCTTGTGCAAAAGAAAATGAAGGAACCGTCATGGCCAGCGAAACCCACCCGGTACTCGTCGAGCGATCGGCCCTCGTCCGGGCCGACGCCGCAACCGTGCACGGACTGATCGACAACTTTCACGAGTGGGTGAAGTGGTCGCCCTACGAGGGACTCGACCCTGGTCTACAGCGCACCTACACCGGTCCCGACGCTGGGGTGGGGGCGTCGTACTCGTGGTCGGGTAACCGCAAGGCCGGTGCCGGGACGATGACCATCACCGAGTCGATTCCGGCTGAACGAGTGGTGCTCGATCTTGCGTTCACCAAGCCGTTCGAGAACCGGAACGTCACGGCGTTCCTGCTCGAGCCTGACGCCGAGGGAACCCGAGTGACCTGGCGAATGTCGGGAAAACAGAACAAGCTCTTCGCTCTGATCGGAAAAGTGTTCTCGATGGACAAGCTCGTCGGACCGGATTTCGAGAAGGGCCTCAGGCAGCTCGCGGCTGTGGCCGAGAAGGGCTGAATCGGTCCTCGAGGCGGTCTGCCCGCTCGCTCAGCCAGCGCGCGAGTACCTGGCATCCGGTGAGTTCGCCGTCGTACGGTTCACGCGCGTACGCGATGTGGCGGCCGCCGCCGGGGTTGGCCCATTCGAATCGGTGCCAGCGCATCGACTGCGGCAGATAGCCGGCCACCTCGGTGGCCGCGGTGCGGAGGCGTCGAACATCCTTCACCCACTGGGAGGGTCGCAGGCGAGTTCGGGTCGCATTCTGGAAACTGTTGCTGCGCAGCAAGGTCCACAGTTCGCGAAGCCAGATTCTCGGGGTGCGAAACGACATCCAGCGGGTGAGGTCGGCGATGTCGCGAATCAGGCTGTCGTCGCTGGCGTTACAGATCATGTCGGTCTCGAGGCCGATCCACCGAACCGGAATCGACTCGGGCAGAGCCGGACCCGTGCCTGCGACCCCTCGTCCAGCGCATCCGCTCACCGCGCCGGCCGGTTGCTGGGGATCGGACACCAAGCCCGCAGCGACGATTCGGGTGCCGTCGATCGTTCCGTCGGCGACGAGTCCGAGCACCTCGCGCACAACGGTCGCACCTTGGGAATAGCCGATCAGTGCGATCGGCCCGGTGGTGCCTTCGACTGCGCGACGGAGGCGTCGGACGCCGATGTCGGCACTGTGCCGGAAGCACAGTCCGCCGAGTGAGACGGGACCGTACGACGCCGGGTAGCCGACCCATCGGCCGACGAAACGGTCGTCGAGTTCACCGACCACACAGGCGAGCAGTCCGGTCACCGACGTCCGGTGGTCGGACGGATGCGATTCTCCGGTACCCCCGACTGCGAGGACGGTGACCTGATCGTGGTTCATGGTGTCGAGTCTGGCGGTCGAACCTGAGCTCGTCGCCCGGCAAATGCTGAGAACTGTCTGGCAGTTCGGTCCCGATCAGGTCAAGGCAGCGCGCACCTGTTCGAGGGCGTCGCGTAGCAGCGCCTCGTAGCGGTCCGGGTCGGGTACGGCGGCGCTGTTGGACGTGATTCCGATGGTGACGGTAGTGCCGATGCCGTGTATTCCGTGGGTCAGGCTCATGGCGGGGGAGAGGGCGGGAAAGCCTGTGGTGAACCGGACGGCACCGCCGCAGAGCGTCAGATCCGCGGCACCACGCGAGACGCTGGACACGACGGTGTTGCCGGTGACCGTCGGTGGCGTCGCGGTCGGATCGAACTGCGCGACTCCCCATTCGGCCAGAAACGCCGGCACGTGTACTTCGACCTCGTCTTGGGAGGCGCGGGCCGCCTCCGTCAGTGGATGACTGGCGCGAACTCTCCGTGCGGCCAAGTCGTCCGAGATGAGGCGCATGCGTGTGCGAATATCCGGCTCTGCGGTGAACAGCCCGACTCCCACGTTGCCGAAGTTGTTGCGCGCGGATCCACGCGTCTGTCGCGCGAGAGTCACCTCTGCGGCCAGATCGCCTGGAGTGTCGAGAAAGGCTTGCAGTGCAATCGATATGGCGGTGAGTGCGAACGCGGTGACCGTGGTGCCCTCGGCGTGCAGATCGGACTTCGGAAGAACGATGGTCCGCACGGACGTCCGGCCGGTGGGCGGTACGTCGAGGGTTGTCAGGGCCCGCGACCGAGCAGGCGGCGGGATCGAACCCGAGTCGGTGGCTCGCCCGAGGGCCAGCGCGTCCCGTCGAGCGCGTAGACCGCCGCGGACCATCAGCGCCATGCGCAGCGGAAGGACTGCAGCGGCACGCACTGCGGAGGCCAGTTCGGTCCCGGTGGAACGCGAGGTGCTCTCGGTTGCGGGCGGGAGTCGATGTGTGCCGAAGAGGTCGCGGGCGGTCTTCGATGCCAGGGCCCCGTCGGCCGCTGCGTGCGAAAGTTGAAGTACAGCAACGATAGCCGGTCCTGCTCCGCCAGGAGCGTCGGAGACCTGCGAATGCAGCTGCAGACACCACACCGATACTCGGGGGTCCACCTGATGCTCGAACGACGACGAGATCGCATCGAGGCATTCCGACCAGGTGCGCGGTGCCCGGTGCACGATGATCGCGTCGGTGCACGGATTCGCGGACGTCCACCGGGGATGGTCGAGGCCGAGAGGCGCATCGGTGACGTGTCGGCTCAGTACGTCGATGCGAGCGCTACGTTCGAGCAGTCGGACCACCTCGGCATCGAGGTCGTCGGGCCCGGTGTCGAAGCAGTACAGCAGAAACTGGTCGCTGGGGATCTTCGACGCCATCCAGTACGCCCGTGCATCGGCCGGGTGCAGACGCATCGGCCCGGGGCGATTGGCGTCGGGGCGATCGCGGGGCACACGGTAGAGCCTAAGCGCCGCGGCCGGACCGGACCGGTTACGAACTGACCAGTTCGGTTCTGTGAACTCTCACCACCACGGGCCGAGGACTTCTTCGATTGCCTCGGCGATTACTCGCCGAATCCCCGTTAGCCTGGGTCGATGCATCGCCTCGCCCTCCGTACGCAACGCCGCGAACCGGCATGGTCGGTGTCGTGACGCCCAGAGTTGCTTCGGGCTATCGGGCGGGTCTGCGTTCCTCGACCAACGCTGCCGCCTCGGCCGACTACGTCACCGACATCTCCTACACGGAGTACGGCTCGGCGGCCTGCACCCTCGGGGTCGCGTCGGACAACACCGTTTTTCTCGCCCCTGCCTTCACCGTCGACGGGATCGGTGTGTTGCGGTCGTCGGACTTCGGAAAGTCATGGCGCGCATCGGTTCCGGAGGGCATGCAGAACGGTGGACGTCGGCCGTACCTGTACTTCGACGATGTCGACGACCGACTGTTTCTCCATGCCGGCACATTCGGCGCGGCACCGCAGCGCCTGTTTCGGACGGGATTCGCTCTCGGGGTCAGTGACGACCGAGGTGAAACCTGGCGCATCCGCAAGGTGGCGTCCAAAGCCAGAACGAACGCGAAAATCTTTGCTGGACCACGTAATTCGAGCAGTGCGAGGGTGACGTACCTGTCTGCTCCGACGCCGTTCGTGCTACGTGTACGACCGCTGATCAACGTGACCCGTCAGGTGATCTGGCGGTCCTACGACGGCGGCGTGAAGTGGGAAGTGGCCGGCGGATTCGACATCGATCCGAAGAACATCCCCGGTCTACCGAGCCGCGAGTACGTCACGTTCGGCAAGGGCGTCGTCGGCCCGGATGGAACGGTCTACATCGGCGGCCGTTACGGTCGACGGTTCGCCGTGGCAGTCAGTCACGACGAGGGTCTGACCTGGGATGTCCGCATGGTCCCCGGGTCGGCACTGGCGCGGTACCACAACCCACTGCATTTTCTGCTGCGCGGTTCGCGCTATCGGCTGCCGGAGTCGACGGCCGTCGACGACGAGGGCAACGTCTACGTGGTGTGGCCGGACCGCGACGGAGTGCTCCATGCCGCCTGGTCCTTCGACGGAACGGTGACCTGGTCGAGGCCGGTGGTCGTCTCCGCGCCCGGAGTGCGCGATGCCCGCCTCGCCGCCATCACCGCCACCGGGTCCGGGCGAGTGGGCATCGCCTATTACGGGCGTGAGCGAGGGCGCGCATTCCACGGTTTCATCGCACAGTGTCGTGACTTTCGCACCGGCCGCCCGGTGTTCGTCGGCGGCAAGTACAACGAACCCGACGCACCACTGTTTCCGCATGGCTTCCGCGGTGGCGTCAAGGATTTCGCGTTGGGACGCTCACTCGACGACATCGTTCGGGTGCACTTCGCCCCCAACGGTGACCTGCTCACGGGAGCCGCGATGCAGATGCGAGGAAGGAACCGGCAGCGTCCCTGGGCGGTGCGCTCGGAACGCACCGAGATGCAGGCAGTAGTGGGGAGGCTGGGCCGAGCAGTCGGAGCATGAGCAGCGAAGGCCCTGCAGCGCGCGCTGCAGGGCCTTCGCTTTCGATATCAGTCGACGTTGATCAGGCGACGTTGACCAGACCCACGGTGGGGAAGAAGAAGCAGCTCTTGTCGGTGCCGTCGATTCCCTTGTGGTTCACCGTGCCGAACACCGCCGCAAGGACGGTTCCCGATCCGGTTTCCACGGGCACGGCGCGCGCACCGGCAGCGGGCAATGCATTGAGTGCGTTGACCACGAGAGGCCGGGCCAATTCCTTCAACTCTGCCGGGATGCCGGAGTTGTCGAGGATCGACTGGGCGAGAGTGGTGGCCAGCCCACCGAAGTCGGCGAAGCCGCCCTGCAGGGTGTTGACGTTGAACCACGCCACCTGCATGCCGGACTTGTCGGCCGAGTCGTTCACGATGCCGGCCGGAACGAATGCGAACATCGTCTCGCCCTTGTTCACCGCGTTGAGTTCGGGCACGGCGATGGAGGGCAGGCCGGGCAGAGTGGCGATCGGCGGCACGGTCAGCTGGGGCCACGGTCCGCCGGCGCCACCGGCGACGCCCGGGACGATGCCGAGGGGTGAGGCACCCGTCGCCGCGCAGTTGACGGCCGCAGTCGGGTAGAAGAACGGGGTGATGCCGAAATCGGTCAACGCCTTGTTGGCTGCGTTCAGCGCGGCGAACGGATCGGTGCTCGCATCCTCGGCGACCGGGGTGCGTGAGTCGGCGATGGCATTCGCGGCCTCGAGAGATGCACCGCCCTGACCCTGCAGTGCGGCAATTGCCTGAGCCAGCGGATCTACCGGTGCCGGCTCCGCTGTCGCGGTAGCGGGGACTGCGAGCAATGCTGCGCAGGAGAGCGCGAGCGCGCCCGCCAGACGGCTGAGGCGTCGAGACATGTGTGACTCCTGTGACTGATGTGGCTTATGTTGCGGTTGCGCTGATATCACCACACATCATCTCGACCTCACAAGTTCTGCCGGAATCCGTTGTTCAATCGAGACGGTCCGATCGAGACGGTCCACGAACAGTTCAGCCCACGTCGATGCCGAAGTCCCGAACGATTCCTTCCAGGCCCGATGCGTAGCCCTGGCCGATGGCGCGGAATTTCCATTCGGCACCGCGGCGGTAGAGCTCACCGAACACCATGGCGGTTTCGGTGGAGGCATCCTCGCTGAGGTCGAAGCGGGCGAGTTCGCGTCCGTCGGACTTGTCGACGACGCGGATGAAGGCGTTGACGACCTGACCGAAGTTCTGCCCCAGCGCGTCTGCGTTGTGAATGGACACCGGAAAGACGATGGAGTCGACCTCCGGGGTCAGGGCCACCAGGTCCACATCGATGCTCTCGTCGTCGCCCTCGCCTTCACCGGTGCGGTTGTCGCCGGTGTGCTCGATGGCACCGTCGGGGGAGCGCAGGTTGTTGTAGAAGACGAAGTAGAGGTCGCTCAGCGCCTTCTTGGTGGTGCCGAGGCCGATGGCGCTGGCATCGAGATCGAAGTCGCCGCCCGTGGTTGCACGGACGTCCCAGCCCAGTCCGACGGAGACAGCGGTCAGGTTCGGTGCTTCCTTCGTCAGTGAGACATTTCCACCCTTGGCGAGAGTTACGCCCATGTCCATCCACTCCTTCGCAGGTTCGTCCGTGCATCGTCGTACCCACCCTATTCATGCCTGCCGTCGCGGTGCCCGAGTTGCCGGTGTGAACCACGGGAGGAGTGTGAGGGGTGTGAACAGTGGGGCTGGCGGTACCGATGGGTTTGTGGTGGGATACGACAAAAGATCACAAATTATCAGTGGTGGTGCAGTTCTGTGAGTAGGCGCGCCGCGGCGATCGATCGAACGATGGAGATTTCAGTGCAGGTTTCGCGACGTGAACTGTTCAAATACGCCGCCGCAGGGTCCGCTGCCGCCGTCGGTCTGGTTGCGCTGGGGACGGCGACCGCGCACGCGGACGCCGGACTGGGAACACTCGTCGACTATTCGGGCGGGGTGCCGTCGGCCTCGGCGATCAAGCAGGCCGGTCACCTCGGGGCGGTGCGGTACGTCTCCGATCGCAGACCCGACGCGAACTGGATGATCGGCAAGCCGATGCGTAAGTCCGAGGCCGACTCGCTGACCTCAGCCGGACTGGAGGTGGTCTCGAACTACCAGTTCGGAAAAGGAGCGACGTCGGATTGGCGCGGTGGGTACGCAGCGGGGGTGAAGCATGCCAAGCGCGGCCTCGAACTCCACACGGCTGCCGGAGGTCCCGCGGACCGCCCGATCTACGCGTCGATCGACGACAATCCCTCCGCGGTGGAGTTCGCGACTCTGATCGCGCCGTACATCCTGGGTTGGCAGTCGGTGATCGGGGCCGAGAACACCGGCATCTATGCCAATTCGCCTACTATCGAATTGGCCTCGGTAGCCGGTCTCGGCCAGTGGTATTGGCAGCACAATTGGGGGACCCCGAAGGGCTTCGTTCACCCGGCGGCGCATATTCATCAGATCCGGATCGACAAGGATTCTGTCGGCGGAGTCAAAGTGGACATCAACAATATTCTCAAAACCGATTACGGGCAGTGGTCGAAATCCGCCGCCGATATCACCTGAATTACATCGATGTAATTCCACGGTGTTTGTTGCATTCCATTATGTAAGTCGACTGTCCGAAACATCTTCGAAAGGATTTCGCCCCCGGCTGACGAACAGCCGGGGGCGAAATGCGTCGTGCGCAGGAACTACGGAACGTAGACCGTTCCGATGGTAGGCAGGAAGGTGCAGCTGCGGGGAGCGGCCGCGGGATCTTCCTTCGACTGCGTGGTGATCGAGCCGGAGACCACCGACAGAACGCGTCCGGGACCGGTATCGGCAATGGCCGACAACGTAGCCGGGCCGTCGGCGTTGATCTTCGCCGCGCCGGTCAGGTCCTGTGTTCCCGAGCGGCGGTTGTCGATGTTGAGCCAGGTGACGGTGAGCGGAGCCGGCTGCTCGGCGGCGATGGGGGCGGTGCCGAGCGCAGTGAACACGAAACCGGCCTGGCCCGCGGCCGGTCCGGGAGGAGGCAACGTGGCCGGGCCCGGTACGGCGAGAGCAGTTCCGACGGAATCGGCGGTGTCGGAGATGCACCCCTTGCCGAGCGTCGGGTAGAGGAATTGAGCGATGGCCGGTCCGTCGGCGGGCAGTTCCGGACCACCGCCGCCGGATCCGTCCAGGAAGGTGATGACGGACTCGAGCAGCGACTTGACTTGCTCTGGCAGCTGCGCCGTTTCGAGCAGAGCGCGAGCCTGGCTCAACAGATCTGCGGCCGGAGCGGCTCCGACATCGGCGGGTCCAGCGGCAGCACCGACGATCGCGGGCGCGAACGAGGCGAGCGCCTCGATGTCGGCCAGGTTGGGCATGGGCTCACCGGGAGCGGGAAGGAACTGAGCGATCAACGCGGCGGGATCGGCCGGTGCAGCAGGCAGATCGGCGGGCGCCATGGGCACCAGAGGCTGTGCGGATGCGCTGGTCGGCACGACGAGTGCGGCGGCTGCTGCAACGGCAAATGCCGTCACTACGCGACGCGTTCCGCGGGTACGAAGCACGGTGATAATCCCCATTCTGATCATGACGCGGGCCCCGGCGACAGCCGGTGCTCGAGGGGTCACTCTATGTAGCGCGATCCCCGATGTACAGCCGTTGACGTCGAACCCTCCCCGTCGCAACTGTGCCAGGGCAGTCTATGTGGTCCACGCTGCGAATTCTCCGCAGGGACAAACAATAGCCTGTTACTGGAGTTATCAGTGTTAAAGGTGATGCAAATGTTACTCGTCTACCCACGTGGTTAGGGAAGGCCTGTGACGACCTATAAGCTTCGTTATCGATATACAGCACCGATACCGAACGGAACCGCACGCACAGTGAACCGACTCGTTCGGCTGGCCCCCGTTCTGTTGGCGATGTCGGTGATCAGCCGCTTCGTCTGGGCCTTCGTGACACCGAACGGCATGAACCTCGTCGATCTGCACGTGTATGTAGAGGGCTCGGCGGCGCTGCTGGGCGACAACCTGTACGACTACACCTACTCGGTGCAGACCCCGGACTTTCCGCTTCCGTTCACGTACCCACCGTTCGCAGCCCTGGTGTTCTTCCCACTGCATTACCTGCCGTTCACGGTGGTCGGCGTTGTCTGGCAGGCCGCGACCATGGCCGCGTTGTTCGCGGTGGTTCGGCTGGCGCTGTCGATGGTGCTGGGTGACGGGCGTGCCGCAGAACCGCGCTGGGTGCGGATCGCGATGCTGTGGACCGCCCTGGGGCTGTGGTCCGAACCCGTACGGACAACTCTCGACTACGGCCAGGTCAACGTTTTTCTGGTGCTGCTGGCGCTACTGGCCGTACGCAGCTCGCGGTGGTGGGTCGCAGGCGGCCTGGTCGGCTTCGCCGCGGGAATCAAGCTGACCCCGGCCATCACCGGCCTGTACTTCCTGGCCACGCGCAGGTGGAAGGCCGCAGCATTCTCGGCCGTGGCCTTCGCGCTGACGGTGGCGGTCAGTTACGCGGTGCTCGGGCATCAGGCCGCCACCTACTTCACCACGTTGCTCGGCGACGCCGACCGCATCGGGCCCGTCGGTTCGGTCTGGAATCAGTCTCTGCGCGGAGCGCTGAGCCGGATCGTGGGCGAGGACGTCGGCCAGGGGCCGCTGTGGATCGCCGCCGCAGTGATCGCCACGGTCCTTGCCGTGTCGGCATGGCGAGCACTCGATCGCCGCGACTACCTGGGAACCCTTGTCATCGTCCAACTCCTCGGCCTGTTGGTGTCGCCCATCTCGTGGTCGCACCACTGGATCTGGGTGATTCCGATGGTGATCTGGCTGGTGCACGGTCCACTGCGCAACATCGCCGGTGCCAGACTCGTCGCGGGATACTGGCTGGTGACGGTCACGGTGGGGGTGCCGTGGTTGCTGAGCTTCTTCCAGGAATCGATCTGGACCATCCCTCGCCCCGGGTTCGAGGCATGGGCGGGGGCCGTCGACGTGATCGGCTCTGCTCTCTTCCTCGGCTGGGTCGTCTGTGCGGGACGCATCAGTGCGCGATCAGCTCGTCGATCCGACGCGCCAGATCCACATCCTTCTGCGTGAGACCGCCGGCAGAGTGCGTCGAGAGCGTGAAGGTGAGCGTCCGCCACCTGATGTCGATATCGGGGTGATGGTCCGCCTCCTCCGCGGCGTCGGCCACGCGGTTCACCGCCTCGATGGCTGCTGGGAACGAGCCCAGTTCGACGGTTCGCGTCAGGGATTTTTCCACCACCGTCCAGTCGGTGAGCCGGGCGTCCTCGATGTCGCGGTCGGTCAGCAGTTCGGTCATAGAAAGATGGTGGCATGTCCGGTACCCCTACCGCCGTGGTTGTCGCTGCCGCGTTGATCGAGAACGGCCGACTCCTGCTCGCGCAACGAACCCGTCCGCCGGAGCTGGCCGGCCGCTGGGAACTGCCGGGCGGCAAGGTGGAGCCGGGGGAGTCCGAGGACGCAGCGCTCGCGCGTGAGCTTCGCGAGGAATTGGGAGTCGAGTGCTCCATCGGTGCCGCGCTGAACGGCGATGTCGATCTCCCCGGCGGACTGGTGCTTCGCACCTACCGCGCGGCGCTCGTCTCGGGAACCCCTGCGGCGCTGGAACATTCGGCTCTGCGGTGGGTGGACGCCGAGACGCTGCCGACGATGGATCTGGTCGATGCCGACCGACTCTGGCTACCCGAGCTCCTGGACATCCTGCTCACTTCGCCCGAGCGGTCTTCAGGCCCTTCTTGAGGTCTTTCTTGGTTGCACCCGCCGATTCGAGCTTCTTCATTCGCATGATGACGACCGGGCATTTGATGCACCGAACCTTCTTGCGGCAGCATTTTTTCTTGGGCTTCATCCCCGAGACATCTGCGGCCTTTATCTTGCCCATGAGCACCAAGACTAATGGGTGGCGCAGGTCACAGACCTGAGGGTGGCGCGGGGCACTGTCGAACTACGGGTAAACTCGATCAGTCGCGAGAACCTCGCGGTGCAGCGCGCTTCTCTAGCGACATAAGCCCGCTAGCGAACAAGAGCCCGCATTCGACTCCAGGAGAATTTTTCGCGTGAGCGCCCCAAGCAGTGCAGACAACATCGACAGCACCACTACATTTCGCAACGTCGCCATCGTTGCACACGTCGACCATGGCAAGACCACCCTGGTCGACGCCATGCTTCGGCAGTCCGGCGCGTTCGAGGAACGTGCCGAAGCGATCGACCGCGTCATGGACTCGGGTGACCTCGAAAAAGAAAAAGGCATCACGATCCTGGCCAAGAACACGGCCGTTCACAAGCGCAATGCCGACGGCACCATCACCGTCATCAACGTGATCGACACCCCCGGCCACGCCGACTTCGGCGGAGAGGTCGAGCGCGGCCTGTCCATGGTCGACGGCGTCGTCCTTCTCGTCGACGCATCGGAGGGCCCGCTGCCGCAGACCCGTTTCGTGCTGCGCAAGGCGCTCGCCGCGTCGTTGCCGGTGATCCTGGTCGTGAACAAGACCGACCGTCCCGACGCGCGTATCGAAGAGGTCGTCTCGGAGAGCCACGACCTGCTGCTCGATCTGGCGTCCGATCTCGACGACGAAGCGTCCGAGGCAGCCGAGCTCGCACTCGACCTCCCCGTCCTCTACGCCTCCGGTCGTGAGGGCAAGGCCTCGAAGGTCCAGCCCCAGAACGGACACGCTCCCGACGCCGAGAACCTCGACGAGCTGTTCGAGGTTCTGCTCAGCTACGTTCCAGCGCCCAAGGGCAACGTCGACGCGCCACTGCAGGCGCACGTCACCAACCTCGACGCATCTGCGTTCCTCGGCCGTCTCGCCCTGGTCCGCATCCACAACGGTCAGCTCTCCAAGGGCCAGACCGTGAGCTGGATGCGTGAGGTCGACGGCGAGCCCGTCGTCCAGAAGGCCAAGATCACCGAGCTGCTCAACACGATCGGCGTCGAGCGCGTTCCCGGCGAGAAGGGTGTCGCAGGAGACATCGTCGCCGTCGCGGGCTTCCCGGACATCATGATCGGTGACACGCTCGCCGACCTGGAGAACCCGGTCGCTCTCCCGCGTATCACCGTCGACCAGCCCGCCATCTCGGTCACCATCGGCACCAACACGAGCCCGCTCGTCGGACGCGTCAGCGGCCACAAGCTCACCTCGCGCATGGTCAAGAGCCGCCTCGATCAGGAGCTCATCGGCAACGTCTCGCTCAAGGTCCTCGACATCGGTCGCCCCGATGCCTGGGAGGTTCAGGGTCGTGGCGAGCTCGCACTTGCCATCCTCGTCGAGCAGATGCGTCGTGAAGGCTTCGAGCTCACTGTCGGCAAGCCCCAGGTGGTCACCCAGCAGGTCGACGGCAAGCTGCACGAGCCCTTCGAAGAGCTCATGGTCGACACACCGGAGGAGTACCTCGGTGCGGTCACTCAGCTGCTCGCCGCACGCAAGGGCAAGATGGTCCAGATGACGAACCACGGCGCAGGCTGGGTTCGTATGGAATTCATCGTTCCCTCGCGTGGCCTGATCGGTTTCCGCACCGAGTTCCTCACGGACACTCGCGGTACCGGCATCGCCAACGCCGTGTTCCACGGCTACGCGCCGTGGGCCGGCGAGATCCGCGCCCGCCACACCGGTTCGCTCGTCTCGGACCGACACGGCACCGTCACCCCGTTCGCGATGATCCAGCTGGCCGACCGCGGCACGTTCTTCGTCGAGCCGGGCGCAGACACCTACGAGGGCATGGTCGTGGGCATCAACCCGCGTCAGGAAGACCTCGACATCAACGTCACCCGCGAGAAGAAGCTGACCAACATGCGTCAGTCCTCGGCAGACGTCATGGAGACCCTGGCCAAGCCCAAGAAGCTGGACCTGGAAATGGCCATGGAGTTCTGTGCAGGCGACGAGTGCGTCGAGGTGACCCCCGAGGTCGTCCGCGTCCGCAAGGTGCACCTCGATTCCAATGAGCGCGCCCGTGAGCGTTCACGCAGCAAGACTCGCGACAAGGCTGCTCTGTAAGACTCATCTCGTGCGGGAGAAGCGACGTGTCACTTTTGTGGGGCGTCGCTTCTCCTGTACCGGTAGCCGATCACGAAGGAGATCCTCGTTGCGCAACGTGCTGATGCCGGCGGTTCTGGTTTCTGCCATCGCACTGGTACTCACTGCGTGCACCGCGGATCCGCCACCTCCCATCGAGAGCGTGGAGACGCCGGTCAGCACGACGATGGTTCCGGCCAAGACCGGTGATCCGGTGGTCGTCGCCATCGACGACGTCGGGATCGGATTCAACCCGCACTTGCTGGCAGATCAATCGCCCGCAACGGCCGCGGTGAGTTCCCTGGTGCTACCCAGCCCGTTTCGGCCGATTCGCAACGCCGACACCGGGGTGACCACCTGGGAACCCGACCTGTCGCTGATGATCTCGGCCGAGGTGACCTCGCAGTCGCCGTTCACCATTCGTTATCAGCTGCGCAACGAGGCGCAGTGGTCCGACAGCGCACCGATCGCCGCCGAGGACTTCCGCTACCTGTGGCAGCAGATGATCACCCAACCCGGTGTGGTCGATTCCGCCGGGTATGCCCTGATCAGCGACATCGCGTCCTCGGGCGGGGGCAAGACGGTCGACGTGACTCTCGAATCGCCGTACCCGGCGTGGCAGCGCTTGTTCACGGACCTGGTGCCCTCGCACTTGCTCAAGGACTCGCCCGGCGGTTTCCAAGGTGGTCTCACCGACAACGTGCCGGTCTCCGGATCCCGGTTCAACATCAAAACCGTCGACCAGGGTCGTGACGAGATTCTGCTCGAGCGCAACGACCGCTTCTGGGGCGAGCCCGCGTCGCCCGATCAGATCCTGATCCGCCGCGGCGGTACCCCCGCGCAACTGGCCGATTCTCTGCGGTCGGCCGACGCCCAGATCGCCCAGGTTCGTGGTGACGCGGCCTTGCGAGCGCAGCTCTCGGCAATTCCCGGCGTCCGCACCGACACGATCCGGCAATCTCGGGTGCTGTCGATGACGGTCAACGGGCGAGCGGCCAATATGTCGGATTCCATTGTGCGCCAGGGTATTTTCGGCTTGCTCGATCCCAATCTGCTCGCCACCGTCGGGGCAGGTGGTGGCGCGACGGATCGTCGAGCTGCAGCGCAGCTCCTCTCTCCCTCCGACCCCGGATACACCGCGACGTCGCCCGCTCCCATCGGCAGAACCGCGGCCCTCGACCTGCTGCGACGCGCGGGCTTCGTTCCGACGCCCGACGCGGTGGTGACATCGACACCGAATGCAACCGCACCGACCACTGCAACCGCGCCGACGTCAACCGCCCCGGCAACCGGTACCCCGACCGCCGACCCGGCGACCACGAGTGCTCCGGTTCCGGGGGTGCCCCGTCTTGCCGACGCGACCGGTACCGCGTTGCGGTTCGTGATCGGTGCCGTCGAGAACGACGACATCGCGCTCGCTGTCGCGGGGACGGCTGCGGACGAGCTCGTCAGCGCAGGAATCGATGCGACCGTCACCCCACTGCCCGCCGACGAGTTGTATTCGACGGCGTTGACCGAGGGCACCGTCGATGCGGTGGTGGGCTGGAACAGCGCAGGAGTGGACCCGGCGACGGCGCTGGCATCACGGTTCGGCTGTGTCCAGGAGCCTGCAGCAGGCAGCGGCGACCGCGCGGCGGCCCCGCGAAATCTGTCCGGCCTGTGTGTTCCCGAACTCGGGCCGACCATCGACAGGGCTCTCGTGAACGGACTCGATCCGTCCGTCGCCACCAACGACGTCGAGCCCAAGCTGTGGTCCCTGGCGTCGACGTTGCCGATCATGCAGGACTCGTCGGTGGTGGCCGCAGTTCCCGGCATCACCGGCGTCTCCTTGACCGGCCCGATCGAGGTCGGCATCTTCGCCGACGCCGCGCAGTGGATACGGCCGCCCTCGTGACCGATCGCCGCGGCGACACCGCGACCAATGACGAAGTGAGCACTGGATCGATGACAGAGGCAGTGACGGAGCAGGCGATGACGGAGCCGCAGCGGCTTCTTCTCGTGCACGCGCATCCGGACGACGAGACCATCACCACCGGCGGCACCATTGCCCACTACGTTCGTGCCGGGGCCGACGTCACGGTACTCACCTGCTCGCTCGGCGAGGAGGGCGAGGTGATCGGCGAGACGTGGGCCGATCTGGTCGTCGATCGTGCCGATCAGCTGGGCGGCTATCGGATTCTGGAATTGCACCGCGCTCTCGCGGCGCTGGGCTGCAATCCGCCGCGCTTTCTCGGCGGAGCCGGCCGCTGGCGGGATTCCGGAATGGCCGGGACGTCTGCTGCCCGCAAGCCGCGTGCGTTCGTCAACGCGGACCGCGACGAGGCTCTCGGAGCGCTCGTGGCAGTGATGCGTGAGCTTCGGCCGCAGGTCGTCATCGGATACGACCCCGAGGGCGGTTACGGCCATCCCGATCATCAGCAGGTGCACTCGTTGGTGACCGAGGCCGTCGAGGTCTGCGGAACGGATTCCTACCCCCGGGCCGGGTCGCCCTGGGAGGTGTCGAAGTTCTACTGGACCGTCACCGGTCAGGACCAACTGCAGTCGGGACTCGCCGCGATCGACGACATTCCGGCCGGATGGCGACTGCCCCTCGACGGTGAGTTGCCCAGCGTGCCCGAGAGCACGATCACGACCAGCATCGACATTCGCGGTGTGCTCGATGCCAAGCGGGACGCGCTGCGCGCACACGCCACTCAGGTGACCGTCGCACCGTCGGGACGCGAGTACGCACTCTCCAACGACATCGCCCAGCCGATCCTGCTGGACGAGCAGTACGTGCTGGTTCGGGGCACACTCGGCGTCGATGGGACGGGCAGGGAGACCGACCTGTTCGCCGGCGTACTAGGCTGTGCTTCGCATCACTGAATGACCACAGGGTCGATCTCATCACAGCAGGGGCGGAACACATATGTACAACTGGGTAGTGCAGGACGCCATCGTCGCGTTCGTCGATTCTCTCAAGCCGCAGTTCGGCGCGCAGGCAGATCTGTACCAGTACGTTCTGGGTCAGATCGCCATGGGTGCGAGCAACTTGCTCACCTCGCTGGGCTATCCGCCGGTTTCCTGAGTGCCGGTGCCCGGTTTTTCGAATGCGATGCACTGAAACAACCCGGGTCAAGGCAGTATTGGGCGCATGATCTCGAAGGCCGCATCCAATACTGTCGCCCTGGTGTCCTGGGCGACCGTCGCAGTACTGGTGTTCGACGGCTTTCTCTCCGGAATTCTGTCGGTTTTCTTCTTGCCGACCTACCTCGGTTCGGTGCAATTCCCCATCAGCGCACTACTCGGCGGCATCGCCAACGTCGCGCTGATCCTGGCCGCGCGTAAGGTAGCCGAGCGGTCGATCTGGGTGGCGTCACCCCTGATCGGTTGGTTCGTCGCGGTGGTGCTGTGCATGCTGGGCGGCCCGGGCAACGATGTGCTGCTGCTCGCCGACTGGCGCACGATGCTGCTCATCATTGCAGGGGCGGGCCCGGCCGGTGTTCTGCTGTTCACGTTCCGGATGAAGGCGATCACAGCAAGCGTGCATGCCGACCCGCATCCCGAAGGACATCCTCGATCATCGTCGGCGTCAACAGTCCGGTGAAGGTGTTTCGCTGACTGACGTGGTAGCTGGCGAACACCGTGATCGAGCCCAGCTCCAGTCGAACTCCATGGCCGAATTTCGGAGCAGGCCTGGGTATTTCCCATCCGTTGGCGGCCAGTATCGGAAGCAGGGACTGCCAGCCGAAGGCGCCGAGAACGAGCACCGATCGCAACGTCGGACGAGGCAACCGCAGTTCGTCTTCCAACCACGGTGTGCACCTGTCTCGTTCGGCCGGAGTCGGCTTGTTCTGCGGCGGCGCGCAATGCACCGGGGCCGTGATGCGAACTCCGTTGAGCGTCAACCCGTCGCCGATATGTGTCGCGGTGGGTTGGCTTGCCAGCCCGACGGCATGCATGGCTCGGTACAACACGTCACCACTTCGATCGCCGGTGAACATTCGGCCGGTGCGGTTCGCCCCGTGTGCCGCCGGAGCGAGGCCCACTATCAGCATCGCCGCATCGGCCGGTCCGAATCCGGGAACCGCCTTGCCCCAGTAGCTTTCGTCTGCGAATGCTGCACGCTTCTCGGCGGCCACCTGTTCGCGCCACCGCACCAGGCGCGGGCAGGCGCGACATTGCGATACCGCGATGTCGAGTTGTTCGATGGTTTGCGGGCGTGCCTTCTTCATAGCGGGTCAGGTGCGTCGCAGCCAGATGTCTCCGGCTCCCGGGGTGACGGCGTCGATCATGGCCCACGCGTTCTCCACCGGGATGTCGATCACCTCGTAGTGGCCGACGCCTGCCGGAGTTGCCGCGACGATGGTCGCCACCCCGGCGCGGCGCTGGAAGAACGTCTGCCGCACCGTCCAGCCGATGATGCCCGCGGCCTCGAGGCTGTGCCGAGTTCTGTCCAGTGAGCCGTGCTGGGTGATGAGCCAGCCGGGCAGCACTGCGTGGCCGAGGCCTCGGTAGCGATCGTGAGCCAGGCCGACCGCGGCGACGAACAACACCCCGATCGCTGTCCACGCGAGGATCGGAATCGGCGCGCCGAAATACTGTGCAACGCCCAGGCCGGCGGCGATGACCAGCAGCGGCAGCGCTGCCCGGGTGTAACGGCGACGTCGCGCTGCGGGGCCGTGCTCGAGCAGTGGCCGGTCGGCGCCGCCGTGCAGACCGGCGTCGCCGAGCACCGTGGTCATCATTCGTAGAGCCTCGGCCTGCGGGGCCTGGGG
Source organism: Rhodococcus sp. 14-2483-1-1 (assembly GCF_002259335.1). NCBI lineage: Bacteria > Bacillati > Actinomycetota > Actinomycetes > Mycobacteriales > Nocardiaceae > Rhodococcus > Rhodococcus sp. 14-2483-1-1. The sequence continues at coordinate 239,035 of NZ_NPFX01000015.1, forward strand.
GAGCAGCAGAGACGATTCCTTCTTCTCGGCGCTGACGCCGGTCATGATGGCGTCCAGGCGGGCACCGCTGACGGAACGCAGTAGCAGCGGTTGGGACAGGGAGGTGCCGCGCAGCCGCTTGCGGTCGAGTGTCGACTGACGGGTACGGAGCAGTCCGTGGCTGACGTGCAGGGTGCGACCCTGGTCGGTGACAGTGAGATTGGCGTAGGTCAACAGGTAGCGGACACACGCGAAGATGCTCGACACGACGAGCAGGGCGATGAGGGCTACGACGACGAACACGGCGATTCCGAACTGCTCGGCGGAGTCGATGCTGTTCGAGACCACCGACGACTCGGCCAGCGTCTGCCCCAGTCCGTACTGGAACAGCACGCCGACGGCAGCGGCGATGGTGACGATGCCGGTGATCGAGAACGGGGCGAATCGCACCCACGAGAACTGCCAGTGGGCAATCTCCACTTCGGGATTCGGTGCTGCGGTGGGGATACCGTCGGCTGCCGGAATCTGTCCCGACACTCGCTGCAGCAGATCGACACGCAGTGCGGGGACCAGCGAGGTGTCGAGGGCGTTGAGCTCGAAGGCCTCGCCCTTGCCCGCCTGCTGGCCGGTTCCGATCCGCAGGATCGACAATCCGAGCATCCGGTGCAGCACGTTCGCTTCCACGTCGACCGACCGAATCCTGTTGCGCGGGATGGACAGAACCTTCTTCTGCAGCACTCCGGTGCGCAGTTGCACATGTACCGGGCCGATCCGGTAGCTGGTGGTGAACCAGCGCAGAATTGCGAACACCACCACGACCGCGAGGATGCCGAGACTCCAGTAGTGGTTACCGCTCTGGCTGCCGACGAAGAACGAGATCAGCAGCACCGGCAGGATCTTGATGCCCTCGTTCACCGGGTGCACCAACAACATTCGCTTGTCCAGGCGTAGCCACGGTTGCTCTTCCTCGACGGCGAGGAGCTCCTGATCTGTCACGTTGCGTCTCCGACGGTGCGGCCGGCGATATCGGTCAGTCTGGCCACTGTCTTGTCTGCGACGTCTCGATCGAGTGCCGTGATCTTCACTGCTCCGGCCGACGACGCCGTCGTGACGGTGACCGTGGCCAATCCGAGCAACCGATCGAGCGGTCCACGCTCGGTGTCGACCGTTTGCACTCGCGAGATCGGCGCGATGCGGCGCTCCTGACTGAGCCAGCCGGTGCGGGTGTAGACCGCCGTGTCGCTGATCTCCCAACGATGGACGCGGTACCGCCACTGAGGAACGATCGTGATGTGCAGGGCCGCCAGCACTATCGATGCCACAAGGACGGCGACATGCGGCCACGAGGTCCACGTCGAGTCGACGACGGCCCAGACGATCTGGGCGACGAAGACCGGTAGCCACAGCAGACCGGCACTCAGAGCCCAGAGAAGACGTGCACGTGGAGACGGTTGCCACTGGGGGTCGGTCATCGTTGTCACGGCTACAAACCTAGAGGTGTCTTTTGGTATCCACCACCCCGAGTCGGAGTGGGGGCGGCAGCCCGAAGACCCTGCAGTGGCACGGGCGTACCGGGAAGGCGCATGATCGACGGGTGACTTCTCTACCGGATCCCGTACCAGCCCCCTCTGCGATGCGACGAGTGTTGCGTCGTGCCCGCGATGGAGTGTCTCTCAACGTCGACGAGGCCACGGTACTGCTGCACGCCCGCGGTGACGATCTGACCGATCTGATGGCGTCGGCGTCCCGGGTACGCGATGCCGGGCTCGAATCCGCGGGCCGGCCGAAGACGGTGTCGTACTCCCGCAAGGTATTCGTACCCATCACGCGGTTGTGCCGCGACAAGTGCCACTACTGCACGTTCGTCACGGTGCCGGGCAAGCTCAATGCCGCCGGGCACGGGATGTTCATGGATCCCGACGAGATCATCGACGTCGCTCGCAAGGGTGCCGCGCTCGGGTGCAAGGAAGCGCTGTTCACTCTGGGCGACCGACCGGAGGAGCGGTGGCCCGAGGCCAAGGCGTGGCTCGATTCCCGCGGCTACGATTCGACCTTGGACTACGTGCGTGCCATGTCGATCCGGGTGCTCGAGGAGACCGGCTTGCTGCCGCACCTCAACCCGGGAGTGATGTCCTGGCAGGAACTTTCGCGACTCAAGCCGGTCGCCCCGTCGATGGGCATGATGCTCGAGACCACCTCGCGTCGGTTGTTCGAGGAGAAGGGGCAGGCGCACTACGGCAGCCCTGACAAGGATCCCGAGGTTCGGCTGCGCACCCTGACCGACGCGGGCCGGCTCAATATCCCGTTCACCACCGGCATTCTGGTGGGCATCGGCGAGACGTTGCGCGACCGCGCCGAGTCGATCATGGCAATTCGCAAGGTGCACAAGTCTTTCGGGCACGTTCAGGAAATTATCGTGCAGAACTTCCTGGCCAAGTCCGATACCGCGATGCGATCGGTGCCCGACGCCGGTCTCGAAGAGTTCCTGGCAACCATCGCGGTGACGCGCATGGTGCTGGGCCCCTCGATGCGGATTCAGGCTCCGCCGAATCTGGTCGCACCGGAAGAGACTGCCGCGTTGCTGGGGGCGGGCGTCGACGATTGGGGCGGGGTCTCGCCCCTGACGCCCGATCACGTCAATCCCGAGCGGCCGTGGCCGAACCTGGACACTCTCGCCGAGCTGTCGGCAACGGCCGGATACCGGTTGGTCGAGCGCACCGCCGCGCAGCCGCAGTACGTTCTCGCCGGCGCGCCGTGGATCGATCCGCGGATCTCGGCGCACGTGCGGGCGGTGGCCGATCCGGAGACCGGCATGGCTCGCGAGGGTGTGAACCCGACGGGTCTGCCGTGGCAGGAGCCGGACGAGGAGTGGGAGTCCTCGGGTCGGGTGGATCTGAACACCGAGATCGACACCCAGGGCCGCAACACCGAGACCCGCTCGGATCTGGCGAATGCGTTCGGCGACTGGGAATCGATCCGCGAGCAGGTCCGTGATCTCGCCGGGCTCGAGCGGGTGGACCGCGACCTGGTCTCAGCGCTCACGGCAGCGGAGAAGGACCCGGCCGGATTGTCCGACGAGCAGTACCTCGCGCTGGCCACAGCCGAGGGCCCGGGCATGGATGCCGTCGCTGCGCTCGCCGACGATCTGCGCAAGCAGGTCAACGGGGACACCGTCACCTACGTGGTGAACCGGAACATCAACTTCACCAACATCTGCTACACCGGGTGCCGTTTCTGCGCGTTCGCTCAGCGCAAGGGCGACGCCGACGCGTTCACCCTGTCCACCGCAGAGGTAGCCGATCGGGCGTGGGAAGCGCATGTCGTCGGAGCCACCGAGGTGTGCATGCAGGGCGGAATCGACCCCGAACTGCCGGTGACGGGATATGCCGATCTGGTACGGGCGGTCAAGGCCAAGGTGCCCTCGATGCACGTGCATGCGTTCTCGCCGATGGAGATCGTCAACGGGGCCTCGCGCGGTGGTCAGTCGATCCGCGAGTGGCTCACCGAGCTCCGGGCCGCCGGCCTGGATTCGATTCCGGGTACCGCCGCGGAAATCCTCGACGACGAGGTCCGGTGGGTGCTCACCAAAGGCAAGCTTCCTGCCGCCGAGTGGATCGAAGTGATCACCACCGCGCACGAGGTGGGGCTGCGGTCGAGCTCGACGATGATGTACGGGCACGTCGACAACCCGTCGCACTGGGTCGGTCACCTGAACGTGCTCAAGAAGATCCAGGACAAGACCGGTGGATTCACCGAGTTCGTGCCGCTGCCGTTCGTGCACCAGTCCTCACCGTTGTATCTGGCCGGGGCGTCGCGGCCCGGACCGACCAACCGGGACAACCGCGCGGTGCATGCTCTGGGCAGGATCATGCTGCACGGCCGGATCGACAACATCCAGACATCGTGGGTGAAATTGGGAATCACGGGTACACAGGCGATGCTGAACGGAGGCGCGAACGATCTGGGCGGGACCCTGATGGAAGAGACGATCTCGCGGATGGCGGGTTCGCAGAACGGTTCGGAGAAGACCGTCGCGGAACTGCACGAGATCGCCGACGGCATCGGACGACCGGTTCGTCAGCGCACCACCACGTACGGCCCGGCACCAGAGGTGTCGGTCGCCGGCCTGATCTGACCCTGGGTCCTGATTTTCGAAATGGAGCTTGTCTGACATGGACGACCGTCGAGTCGCCGCGGTGCTGAGCAGCGCCGTCGCCATCATTCATCCTGTGCTCGACATCCTTGCCACACGTGACCCGATCGGTCTCAAGGGTCGGACGTTCCGCGAGTCCTCTGCGGACGATTCGACCCTCGACAACGTCATCGACTTTCTCGCGAAAGCCTTCGACACCACCGACTTCCCGGGCACCGCCGGCTGGGAAAAGCTCGACAGTGACGCTCGTTCGCAGTGGTGGGTCAATCGGATCGGAGCTCTCAACACCGTTGCCGTCGCATTCCCCGGTGTGTTCGGCATCCTGGTCAACCGTCTGCCGATCCAGGATCTGCTCGGGTTCGCCAACCAGGCGATGGTGCTCGTGGCGGTGGCCCGCGAATCCGGAGTGACCGACCGCGAGACGCACGTGGCGCTACTCGGGTCGGTGCTGTGCAAGCGCGACCTGACGTCCTTGGCCGACAGCGCTCCCGCGAAGAAGGAAGAATCGCCGAAATCCGGCCCGTTCGCACTGCTGCGCGGAATGTGGCAGATCGCCAACGTGCTGCGCGACGTTGCCGGCGAACTGGAGAAGCGCCCGCACCCCCGTGGGTTCTACCGCGTACTCGGAGCCATTCCGCTCGTCGGCGGCGTCGCCGGATACCTCGGTGAGCGGGGCGCGCTCTCGCGCGCCGCCAAGCAGGGCCGCAAGTGGCTCGCGGCGCACAAGAAGGCGTCCGCACGCGGTGCAGACGTGCCCGCGAAGCAGCTGCGGCGATAGCCGTTCGGGGCAGGTGAGGCCACCCTGGTCGATTTGCCCCATGTTCGGACGGCGATACTAGGATGCTCAGGGCGCGCGAGCGCCCACGATCGATACAGGAGGGGAGAGCAGCAGTGACCTACTCGATTGCAGAACCGTGCGTAGATGTACTGGACAAAGCGTGCATCGAAGAGTGCCCGGTGGATTGCATCTACGAGGGTAACCGAATGCTGTACATCCACCCCGACGAATGCGTCGACTGCGGGGCCTGCGAGCCCGTGTGCCCCGTCGAGGCCATTTTCTACGAGGACGACGTTCCCGAGCAGTGGAGCGCCTACGTCGGTGCCAATGTCGACTTCTTCGACGACCTGGGATCTCCCGGCGGTGCCGCGAAGCTCGGCAAGACCGACTACGACCCGCCGTTCATCAAGGCTCTGCCTCCCATGGGCGAGAACTGACGCCTTGGCACGTAGAGCGGTGGCAGCGGCGCTGCCCGATTTTCCCTGGGACTCGTTGACCGCTGCCAAGGAGAAGGCGTCGGCGCACCCGGACGGCATCGTCAACCTGTCGGTCGGGACGCCGGTGGATCCGGTTGACGAGGTCATCCGCACCGCACTGAATTCGGTTGCGGACGAACCCGGATACCCGACGACCGTCGGTACCGTTGCGCTGCGGGAGGCCGCGGTGGCTGCGCTCGAGCGCCGCTACTCCATCACCGGCATCGGGGTCGACGCGGTGCTGCCGGCCATCGGCACCAAGGAAATGATCGCCTGGTTGCCGACTCTGTTGGGTCTGGGTGCCGACGACCTGGTCGTCATCCCCGAATTGGCCTATCCCACTTACGAAGTGGGTGCTCTGCTTGCCGGTGCGCGTATTCTGCGGGCAGACGGCCTGTCGCGGCTCGGGCCGGAGCGGGCGTCGTTGGTCTTCGTCAACTCTCCGTCCAACCCGACGGGCAAGGTGCTCGGCGTCGATCACCTGCGCAAGGTCGTCGACTGGGCCCGCGAGCGCGATGCCATCGTCGTCTCCGACGAGTGCTATCTGGGACTGACCTGGGATGCTGACGCCGTGTCGGTGCTGGATCCTCGCGTGTGCGACGGCGATCACACCAATCTGCTTGCCGTGCACTCACTCTCGAAGACCTCGAACCTGGCGAGTTATCGCGCCGGCTTCGTCACCGGCGACGCGTCCCTCGTGGCCGAGTTGCTCGAGGTGCGCAAGCACGCCGGAATGATGGTGCCGCTGCCGATCCAGGCCGCCATGACCGCGGCTCTGGCCGACGACGAGCACGAGAGCATCCAACGCGAGCGATACCGGGCCCGGCGAACGGTGCTCAAAGCTGCCGTCGAGGCAGCAGGATTCACCGTCGATCACTCCGAGGCCGGGCTCTACCTGTGGGCCACTCGGGGCGAACCGTGCCGCGACACCGTCGACTGGCTCGCCGAACGCGGCATCCTCGCCGCTCCGGGAGAGTTCTACGGGCCGGACGGCGGACAGCACGTGCGTATCGCACTGACGGCTACGGACGAGCGCATCGAGGCTGCGGCCACTCGCCTGCGCGGGTAGTCGGGTTTCTCCAGCGCGCTGAGCGTCCACAATTCGGTTCGGCGCACGGGATCCCGTTTCTCGACCCAAATTGTGGACACTTGAGTCAGTTGGCTCCGGCTCCGCCTGGGTGTTCTCATGTACGCATGACCGTCACCCTGCTGCTCAGCTTCGCCGGCGTGTGTTTTCTGTTGGCGATCCTGCCCGGGCCCGATTCGTTTCTGGTGCTGCGGTACAGCATCGGCGGCCTCAAGCCCGGGATCGCGGCGGCGATGGGCGTCGCGATCGGCGGACTGTTCTGGGCCGTGCTGGTAGCTGTTGGGCTGGCGGCGATCGTCGAGCAGTCGGCGACGGCGTATCGCGTGGTCAAGATCCTCGGCGGGCTGTATCTGCTGTACCTGGGCGTGAAGGCGTTTCGGGCACGCCGAAAGAACAAGGTGGCCGGTGAGCCGCTGGTGCCGGTAGCGGCGGCCGCATGGTCGGCGTTCGGTGCCGGAGTTCTCTCGTGCGCGCTCAATCCCAAGGTCGGACTGTTCTACCTGGCCGTGGTGCCGCAGTTCCTCACCGTGGTCACGTTCACCGGTGCAATGACGCTCGGTCTGGTCGAGGTGGTGGTGGCAGCCCTGGTGATGGGAGTGTTCTCCGTCGTCGCCTCACGCGCGGTCGCGTTGCTGCGCAAGCCCGCGGTGACCGACTGGCTGGACCGCATCAGTGCCGGATTCCTGGTCGCCCTCGGCGTCGGAACCGTCGCGTCCTCGGCCTAGCGGCGACAGCGGTCAATCGAGGTCGGGCTCGCCCACGTCCCAGCCGCCGCGTCTGATGCGCAGGATGTAGACCAGTTCATTGCTGCCGAACGCTTCGACGGTGGTGAAGCGCTTCGGCTCGGTGTTGACCTCGGGATTGCGTGCGTGGGCTTCCTCGTAGAGCTGAGTGGCTCGCAGATCGGCCAGTTCCACCCGCGTCCAGAAATCGTCCGATTGGACCGAGTAGACCAGCCTCGGCGCGCCGTCGGTGACGTGCGCGATGTCGATGGCGTCGTCGTCCGAATCCTCGTCTTCGAGATCCAGGTCGAGGTCGTCCTCGGAATCGGTGTCCTGCTCGGCGTCGGTTCCGATGAGATAGACGCCCGCCTGCAGGTCACCGGCGGCGACCGTCATGTACTCGGCGTAATCGCCGGTGTCGATTCCGTCCACGTCCATGTATGTACGGTAGCCATGTGCTGCTTCGTTCACTGAACCCACTCGCCGTTGCGCGGGGAGACGATATTCCCGACGCCATCACCATCGACGGAGTCTCGCTTTCTCGCGCCGACATCCTGGGTGCTGCGACCTCGGTTGCCGAACGTATCGCGCGGGCAGATCGGCTCGCGATCTACGCAACGCCGTCGGTCAAGACGGTGCTCGCGGTCGTCGGTGCCCTGATCGCCGGAGTCACCGTGGTGCCGGTCCCGCCGGACGCGGGTGTCGCCGAACGCGAGCACATCCTCCGGGACTCGGGTGCGCAGGCGTGGCTCGGCGAAGCTCCGCCCGATACCGCCGGGCTCGAGGTTCTACCGGTGCGTCAGCACGCGCGGTCGTGGCACAGCTACGCCGAACCGCAGCCGTCTTCCGTTGCGTTCGTGCTCTACACCTCCGGTACCACCGGCCCGCCGAAGGGCGTCCTGATCTCTCGCAGCGCCATCGCGGCCGGCCTCGACGCATTGGCGGATGCGTGGAGCTGGACGTGGAAAGACACTGTGGTGCACGGGCTTCCGCTGTTCCATGTGCACGGTCTCATCCTCGGGGTCCTCGGTCCTCTGCGGGTCGGCAGCCCACTGATTCACACCGGTAAGCCGACTCCGGAGCTCTACGCGGAAGCGCGTGGTTCCCTCTACTTCGGGGTGCCGACGGTGTGGTCGCGGGTCGCCGCCGACGAGACGTCCGCCCGAGCTCTCGCGGAAGCCCGGTTGCTGGTCTCCGGCAGTGCGCCGCTTCCGGTACCGGTGTTCGAGAAGCTGCGCGAGCTCACCGGCCAGGCCCCGATCGAGCGGTACGGCATGAGCGAAACCCTCATCACCATCAGCACCCGCGCCGACGGTGAGCGTCGCCCGGGCTCGGTGGGACTACCGGTCGCAGGCGTCGAAACCCGACTGCGCGGCGAGCAGGGCGAAATCCTGCCCCACGACGGTGAATCGATCGGAGCACTCCAGATCCGTTGCCCCATGCTGTTCGACGGCTACCTGAACAACCCGGAGGCGACAGCGAAGACCTTCACCGAGGACGGCTGGTTCGACACCGGAGATGTCGCTCTGATCGAGCCGGACGGCTTTCATCGCATCGTCGGGCGCGCGTCGACGGACCTGATCAAATCCGGCGGCTATCGCGTCGGCGCGGGGGAGATCGAGACGGTGCTGCTGGGGCATCCGAGCGTGGACGAGGTCGCTGTCGTCGGCTTGCCGGACGACGACCTGGGCCAGCGCATCGTGGCCTTCGTCGTGGGCACCGATGTCGAGGATCGGGTGCTCATCGATCTGGTGGCCACCGAGCTGTCGATTCACAAGCGGCCCCGCGAGATTCGCGTGGTCGACTCGCTGCCGCGCAATGCCATGGGCAAGGTACAGAAGAAGTTGTTGAGCTAGTCGTCGCGGGAGTGGAGCCTGCGGAATGACCCAAAATGGCTCAACGTCAGCGCGGGGTACGAGGCGGCGATTAAGTTCGGGGTATGACCTCACTCGACGGCGCACGCATTCTCGTATTCGGTGCCAGTGGTGGGCTGGGGTCCCCGATAGTCGACCAGCTCGCAGAAGCCGGTGCGCGGTTGACCGTCAGCGGTCGCAGCCTCGAGTCCTCGGATCATCACGTGGTGAATGCCGATCTGACGCTTCCGGATTCGGCTCGCTCGGTGATCGCAGAGGCCGTCGAACACCACGGCGGTCTGGACGGGATCGTGATCGCCGCCGGTGTCGTGGCGTTCGGGCCGGTGACCGAAGTGGACGACGACACCGTCGACGAACTGCTGCTGCTCAACTACCTCGCGCCGCTGCGCATCATGCGCGAAGCGTTGACCACACTCGATCAGGGCGGCTTCGTCCTCAACATCAGTGCGGTGGTGGCCGACAAGCCGATGCCGAATATGGGTGCCTACTCTGCGAGCAAGGCCGCGGTGAGTGCGCTGCTGAAAAGTGTTCGCACAGAAGCCCGTAAGTCGAAGATCAGGATCGTCGATGTGCGGCCACCGCACACCGAGACCGGCTTGGCCACTAGGCCGATCGCCGGGCAGGCACCGAAACTGCCACAGGGGCTGACCCCGGAGTCGGTGGCAGCGCGCATCGTCGCGGCCATCACTGACGACGAGACCGACGTCGGCGCGGACCAGTTCTCGTAGGCGAGACGTTCCTAGGCTATTGTCGGCTTCGTGACCGAGACACATGTGACCGACGCAGCCAGAAGGCTCGTTCGTCGTCGCACCATCGACTTCGGTCTCGTCTGCACCTCCTCCTGTTCGTAACAGTCGATCGAACCCATTCCCGACGGGCTTTTGCGCTCCTCGGGTAGTTCCGGCAACCCTCGAATCGAACAGGAATTCTCATGACCACATCTGTCTCTCATCTCGGCGGCGTCATCGCTGCCACCGATGACGCCGTACAGGCCGACGCGAAGAACGCCCAGGTCGTCTTTCGTGGTTCGGCCACCGCACACGACGCCGTCGCCAGCACCGTCACACTCGGCAAATACAGCGTCGAGGTGGACGAGCCGCCGGCCCTCGGCGGGGAGAACAAGGCCGCCAATCCCGTGGAGTACTACCTCGCGTCGCTGCTGTCCTGCCAGGTGGTCACCTATCGTGTCTGGGCCGAGAAGCTGGGCATCGTCGTCGACGACATCAGCGCAAAGGCCGAGGGAGATCTCGACGTGCGCGGATTCTTCGGGTTCGACGACGCGGTGCGCCCGGGGTTCGGTGAGGTGCGTGTTGTCGTCACGGTCACGGGGCCGGAGACGCGGGAACGGTACGAGGAGCTGCAACAGGCCGTCGACGATCACTGCCCCGTGCTGGATCTGACGCGCAACCCCACCCCGATCCACACCGTTCTCGAAACGGCCTGAGGTCATGAGCGAACGGACATTCGGCCTACGTACCAGAGCAATTCACGCCGGAGCAAGGCCTGATCCTTCCACCGGTTCGCGTGCTGTGCCGATCTATCAGACGGCGAGCTACGTGTTCGAGAATTCTTCTGACGCAGGCGATCTGTTCGCTCTGCAGAAGTACGGCAACGTCTACAGCCGTATCGGCAATCCGACCGTCGCCGCCTTCGAGGAGCGCATCGCGAGCCTCGAAGGCGGCATCGGAGCGGTCGCGTTCGCCAGTGGGTTGGCGGCCGAGTTCGCGGTGTTCGCTGCTCTCGCGGGCACCGGGGACCACATCGTCGCGGCGGCCGGTCTCTACGGCGGCACGGTGACCCAACTCGACGTCACACTCCGCCGCTTCGGTGTCGAGACCACGTTCGTTCCGGGCACCGATCCGGCGGATTACGCTGCTGCGGTTACGGATTCGACCAAACTCATGTACGCCGAGATCATCGGGAACCCGTCGGGGGAGATCGCCGACCTCGACGGTCTAGCCGCCGTTGCGCACGAGCACGGGATCCCGTTGGTGATCGACGCGACGATGGCGACCCCGTGGCTGAGCAGGCCCATCGAGTTCGGTGCCGACATCGTGATCCACTCGGCGACGAAGTTTCTCGGTGGGCACGGTTCGACGCTGGGTGGAGTGGTGGTCGAATCCGGTCGATTCGACTGGGGCTCTGGCAAATTCCCGCAGATGACCGAGCCGGTGGCCTCGTACGGGGGCCTGTCGTGGTGGGGAAACTTCGGCGAGTACGGCTTTCTGACCAAGCTGCGCAGCGAGCAACTGCGCGACATCGGTGGTGCGTTGGCACCACAGTCGGCCTTCACCCTGATCCAGGGTGTCGAGACGTTGCCGCAGCGTATGGACGCACATGTTGCCAATGCCCGAGCGGTCGCCGAGTGGCTGGAACAGGATCCGCGCATCGACTACGTGAGATGGGCTGGGCTGGAAAGTCATTCGCATCACGACCGCGCCTTGAAATATCTGCCCGCCGGACCCGGTGCGGTGTTCGCCTTCGGAATCGACGGGGGTCGCGACGCCGGTCAGACGTTCGTCGAAAGTGTCCGAGTTGCCAGCCATGTCGCCAACATCGGCGACGTGCGTACGCTCGTGATTCACCCGGCCAGCACCACCCACCGGCAGCTGACCGACGATCAACTTCGCGGAGCGGGTGTCGGCCCGGAATTGATCCGCATCAGCGTCGGACTCGAAGACGTCGAGGACATCCTCTGGGATCTGGATCAGGCCCTGACGCTGGCAACCGGAAAGGCACGCTCGTGACCGAACGCACCTGGCAGGGCCCATCCGCCCAAGAGCGCCAGCGCATTCTGCGGGAAACCAGGACGGTGGCAATCGTCGGTGCGTCCAAGAACCCCTCGCGGGCATCCTATTTCGTCAACCGATATCTGTCGTCGACGAGCAACTACGAGATCTTTCTCGTCAATCCGACGATCACCGAGATCGAAGGAACAACGGTTTATCCGACGCTCGCAGACCTGCCGAAGCCGCCGGATCTGGTCGACGTCTTCCGCAAGTACGACGACCTTCCTGCGGTTCTCACCGAAACCATTGCAGTGCAGGCGAAGACGATCTGGCTGCAGCTGGGGCTGTGGCACGAGCAGGTGGCCCACGACGCCGAAGCCGCCGGATTGAACGTCGTCATGGACCGTTGCCTCAAGATCGAACACGCGCGATTCCACGGTGGATTGCATCTGGCCGGATTCGATACGGGAGTGATCGATTCGCGTCGTACACGGGGGTAGGTGCGCCGCACGCCTCACCACGTCAGGACGGCGTTGTCCTCGAATACCAGTCCGGTGGGTCCATCGGCGTCGAGGGCGGCCAGCCGAATCGCGACGGCCGCACCCTCGTCCGGCGATCGTGTTCCGCGGAATCCGTTGAAGTCGGTGGCGACGTGCCCGGGGGCTGCTCCGTTGACCTTGATCGGGGTATCGGCAAGGTCTCGGGCGTAGTGAACGGTGAGGGCGTTCAGAGCGGTCTTCGAGCTCGAATACGCCATCGACGGCGTGCCCACCCATGCATCGTCGTCGCCGATGGAACCGCGCTTGCTGGTGACGTTGACGATCCGACCGGCCGGGGACTTTCTCAGTAGCGGCAGGAATGCGTTGGTCACATCGACGACGGCAAAGACATTGACGCCATACACCTTTCGCAGATCCGACGAATTCTCCTCGGTAGGGCGGTGATACCCGACGTTGACGCCGGCGTTGTTGATCAGAGCGTCGAGGTGGCCCACTTCGGTGTCGATGTGTCGGACGGCCTCGTCGATGTCGTCGGTCGAGGTGACGTCGAGCCGAATCGGGCGTATGTCTCCGTCGATCCCGGTGGCCGCTGTGACGCCCCCGGCGAGATCTCGCGAGCCCAAATAAACGACAAAGCCCTGGGCGGCGAGGCCGCGGACGATGGCGAGGCCGATGCCTCGGTTGGCACCCGTGACGAGAGCGGTGTGTGTTGTCATGTCAACACAATGCACGCGGTTGTGTTGTCATGTCAACAGTGGGTGGATAGGCTTGCGCAATGACGCTGTTGAACGAATCCGAGATGGCCCTGTGGCACGTATGGAAGCGGGCGCAGGACACCGTGTGGACTCGCGTCACCGCGGAGATTGCGGACGAAACTGGCTTGTCGGACCAGGATTTCGCGGTTCTGACCCGAGTGCACGAGATAGGGGCTGGGGTGCTGCGGCAGAGCGCCTTGGCCGCGTTGCTCGAGTGGCATCGCAGCCGGCTGTCGCACCATCTGACCCGAATGGCCGACCGCGGACTCATCGCTCGACGTCAGGTCGACGGGGGAGTGGAGGTATTTCTCACCACCGCGGGACGCGATGCCGTCGTGCGCGCTCGGCCCGTTCACGCCGAGGCGGTCAGACGGCATCTGCTCGACGCGATCCCGGCTTCCGAGCGAGCGGCATTCGAGCGCATCCTCGTCGGCCTCACGCTTTCAGCAGGCGACCGCTGATCACTGTTGCCAGACCGCGCGGGGCGAGGCGCACGCTGCCCGCGCTGATCTTGTTGGACAGACCGGACACGACACTGGCCGGAGTGCGACGAGAATCCAACGCGCGCAATGCCGTCGAGACAACTTGCTCGGATGTCTGAAAGTTGCCCACCGCGGCGTCTTTCGATCCCACGACGTCGAAGAACTCGGTGCGCGTCGGGCCGGGGGAGAGTGCGAGGACTTTCAGCGACGAGGTGCGGTACTCGAATGCCAGAGCTTCGGTGAAGTTCAAGACGAACGCTTTGGTCGCCCCGTACACGGCCATGTTGGGCGTCGGTTGATACGCAGCGGTACTCGCCACGTTGATCAGCGCACCGGTCAGGTTCGGCAGGAATGCGTGAGTGAGGTCGACCAGCGCACTGACGTTGAGGGCGATTTCTGCGGCCACGCGCTCCGGATCCTCGTCGGCGAACCGGCCGTGCGTTCCGAAGCCAGCGTTGTTGACCAGGGAAGTGGGAGTTATCCCCTTCTCGGCCAACGTGGTTCGCAGTGCTGCGCCGACTCCAGGTACGCCCAGGTCCATCGCCACGACGGTGGCAGTGACGCCGTGGTCGGCCTCGATGCGGCGAGCGAGCGCCTCGAGTCGGTCGGCCCGCCGCGCCACGAGGACGACGTTCTCGCCGCGTGCGGCGAATCGGGTGGCGAATTCCTCGCCGAGGCCTGAGCTTGCTCCGGTGATGAGCACTGTGGAAGTCATGAACGCAAATGTAGGCAGTGTCAGCATTGTTGTCAATGCCAACATCCCTTAGGGTGAGTGCATGGCAACGCGGCGCTACCACCATGGTGATTTGCGGGCGGTACTGCTCGACGCGGCGGAACGGAGCATTGCGCAAGGTGGGGTCGACGCGCTCTCGCTGCGGCAGCTGGCCAGAGACGTCGGAGTCAGTCACGCTGCCCCGGCCCGCCATTTCAGAGACAAACAGGCATTGCTGGATGCGCTGGCGCTACACGGTTTTCAGGAGATGAACCGCCGGATGGCCGCCGCCGCGACCGGTCCCGGCGAGCTGATGTCGCGGTTTCGTGGCGTCGCACGTGCGTATCTCGGATTTGCCGTCGAGCATCCGGAACTACTGGATGTCATGTACAGCACCAAACATCACCCCGATGCCAGCGACGACCTGAAAGCTGCTGCGGGCCAGAGCATGACGGCAACCGAAGCGTTGTTGAAGGACGCCATTGGCGCCGGCCTGATCACCGAGGCACCCCCCGCGATACTCGCGCGGGTGGCGTTCGCGAGCGTGCACGGCCTCGCGGTGCTCGCCACCGGTGATCTCCTCGACGGCGTCCCCGTCGAGGATCTACTGGACGCAACCGTCGACACCCTGATGCGCGGGTTCACCTAAGTTGAACGGCATGACCGAATACGACCTGCAACGCTTCGTCGACGCCCAGGATCCCGTCTGGAATGCAGTGACGAAGGAACTGAAAGCGGGACGCAAGCAGACGCACTGGATGTGGTTCGTGTTCCCGCAGTTGGCGGGGCTGGGCCGCAGTGCGACTGCTCAGCACTTCGGCATCGCCGATCTGACCGAGGCGGAACTGTACTTGTCTCACGAGGTGTTGGGGCCGCGCCTGAGCAAGGCAGCTCGGCTGACCGTTGGAATCGAGGGCCGGACGGTCGACGAGATCTTCGGTTATCCGGACAATCTGAAACTGCACTCGTCCATGACCCTTTTTGCCGAAGCTACCAAGGGCACGTCCGTTTTCGGTGAAGTGTTGCAAAAGTATTTCGACGGTGAATCCGATGGCGGAACACTCGACTTGCTCGACGAGCGATACCGCTAGCATCGCACCCATGACGACTCCACTCGCCGGATCCATTGCCTTCGTTCACGCCAGCTGGCACCTGGACATCGTCGACCGCGCGCGAGTGGGTTTCGCAGCAGAACTCGAGCGGCTCGGCCAGGCCGGGACGTCCATCGACGTCTTCGAGGTCCCGGGAGCATTCGAGATCCCGCTGCATGCGCAGCGGCTGGCCAAGACCGGGAAGTACTCGGCGATCGTTGCCGCCGCACTGGTGGTGGACGGCGGAATCTATCGACACGACTTCGTCGAGACGGCGGTCATCGACGGTCTCATGCGGGTGCAGCTGGATACCGACGTCCCCGTGTTCTCGGTGGTGCTCACTCCCCATCATTTCCACGAGCACGCCGACCACAAGGCCTTCTTCACCGCGCATCTCGAAACCAAAGGTGCCGAGGCGGCGAGAGCTGTCGTCAAAACTCTGGCGTCGCTGGGAACCATCGGCTGACGCTGGGGGCCGACGTCGTGGCCGATTCTGTGCGCGGGCCCGATTGCCACACTGCGCCTGAGCTTCACGAAGTACTCGCGGAACTCGAACGGCGAGAACCGATCTTCCATCGCCGCGAGTACGGCACCACGCGGGAAGACTTCGAGCGCCTCACCGATCCAAGTTTCTGGGAGATCGGAGCTTCGGGTCGGCTCTACAGTCGCGAACACGTCTGGTCGGTCCTCGAACATCGGTACTCGTCCGACCCGAGCGGTCGGCTCGACACGAATCATGGAGTGTGACGGATGAGTTGACCTTTACCACGAGCTACCGACAGGTTCCGTTTCGTGAATAGTGAAGCACGGCAATAGTTTTCGATTCGACTAACATTGCCGGTCGAACACATGTTCGATACACTTGGCCCATGACAACGGAGATCTGGCAACTGAGCGAAAGCGAACTCCTCGCCGACGCTGCCGATGTCTCCCACCGAATCCAATTGCTCGAAGCCCGAC
>NZ_NPFX01000036.1:0-973 GCF_002259335.1 Rhodococcus sp. 14-2483-1-1
TCGGTGATCGAGAGTTCTTCGCCGTTGGCGATGCGGAACTGTTGCAGCACCAGGTCGATGCCGGAGGTTTCCTCGGTGACGGGATGCTCGACCTGCAGGCGGGTGTTGACTTCCAGGAAGGAGACGAGTCCGTCCTGGCCGACGAGGTATTCGACGGTTCCGGCGCCGTAGTAGCCGGCTTCGAGGCAGATGGCTTTGGCGCTGGAGTGGATTTCTTTGCGTTGGGCGTCGGTGAGGAACGGGGCGGGGGCTTCTTCGACGAGTTTCTGGAAGCGGCGTTGCAGCGAGCAGTCGCGGGTGCCGGCGACGATGACGTTGCCGTGCTGATCGGCGATGACCTGCGCTTCGACGTGGCGTGGTTTGTCGAGGTAGCGCTCGACGAAGCATTCCCCACGACCGAACGCGGCGACGGCTTCGCGGGTGGCGGAGTCGAACAGTTCGGGGATTTCCTCGCGGGTGCGGGCGACCTTCATACCGCGGCCACCGCCACCGAACGCGGCTTTGATCGCGATCGGCAGGCCGTGTTCGTCGACGAACGCCAAAATTTCGTCCGCGTCTTTCACCGGTTCGGAGGTGCCCGGGACCGACGGTGCTTTGGCGCGGGCGGCGATGTGGCGGGCGGTGACCTTGTCGCCGAGGTCGCGGATGGACTGCGGGGACGGCCCGATCCAGATCAGGCCTGCGTCGAGGACGGCTTGGGCGAAGTCGGCGTTCTCGGAGAGGAATCCGTAGCCGGGGTGGATGGCGTCGGCGCCGGACTTGGCGGCGGCATCCAAAATTTTGTCGATCACCAAATAGGATTCGGCCGAGGACTGCCCGCCGAGGGCGAATGCTTCGTCGGCGAGGCGGACGAACGGGGCATCGGCGTCGGGTTCGGCGTAGACAGCGACACTGGCCAACCCGGCATCAGCAGCCGCCCGGATCACCCGCACCGCGATCTCACCACGATTGGCAACAAGAACCTTGGTGATCT